>NZ_JBIASW010000004.1:544242-671543 GCF_042891215.1 Streptomyces sp. NPDC001914 | reverse complement strand
CACGCCCCGTACAGCGCCCGCTCCCGCTCCACCAGCAACGGCAACGGCTCAGAGGACGTGAGGAGTTCACGCAGCGGATGCTCCGCGAGGACGGCCGTCACCTCGGGGGCCAGGGCCGGCGCGAACCGCTCGGCCGGGGGCAGGGAGTCGTCGCGCAGGGCGTCAGCGGCCGCGCGTACCGTGTCCCGGCCGGCGGCCTCGGGTACGCCCGCGGCGGCCCGCTCGTACAGCAGGGCGCCCTCCTCAAGGACCAGTCCGACGTCGATCCCGGCGGGGATCTTGATCTCGGCGGAGCGCCGCCACCCGGTCACCGGATCGCTCCAGGCCTCCACCAGGTAGCTCCAGCGGCCCATGGCCGAGGGAGTGACCCGGGCTCCCCAGAGATCGCTTCCCGGGGCCAGCTCGCGCATCGGCGCCCACGGGCCGGGGCGTCCGTCCGGATCGACCAGGACGACATTGCCGCCGACCGCGCCATGGCCTTCACCGAAGAGGGTGGCGGTGACCTGGAAGGTCTCGCCGACAACCGCCTTGGCGGGCCGTCTGCCGCGATCGACGACCGGCCGCACATCCATGACGGGTATGCGGCCGGTCTCCGGATGCGGGTCCGTGATCGCGTCCATGCCTCTCGCCTCCGCGGTTCTGGGCCCGAATCGTCGTTGCCGCGAAAGGCCCGCTCGGTACGGTCTCCGGGACCGTCGTTCAGATCCGTGCCGGAACGTCCTGCAGGTAGACCTCGGCGGCGTTCGCCGCCTCCCGCGCGCACCGCTTCCCCATCAGGACGCACAGGGTGTATCCGGTGTTCTCGAAATTCCCCCGCACCACACGGTCGGAGGGAGTCGCGAGAAGCAGGCGTTCCCACGCCCGGTAGCGCTCCAGATGCCTGGCGACCTCGGCTTTGGCAGGCAGCAGCATCACGCTGGTCACCTTCCCGATCTCTCGACCGCGCACGGCTCGCCTGGCCGGCGGATGAGGGCCGTACGCGAAGGGGGGCCGGTCCGTCACGGAGCGACACCCTCACTCATGGTGCCTGTACGGCGACCGAGCGTCTTGTTGGATCTTCAACGAGGCGGGGCCGCGCTCGGGTTGCACGAATGGAGTAGCCCTCTCATGCTGAGGGTGACTCAGGAGCGATCAGCGCTCACGCTTCGCAATCGGGGCTCGGTCCCGCAGGGGGCGAGGAGGAGCGAGAGCTTCGCCGGTGAGGAGCCAACGAGATGAAAGCCGCAGTTCCCTGCTACTACCACCTGGATGTGGAGCTCAGCGAGGAAAAGGTCGGACAGGTCAGGCGCATCCTGGCCGCGCACCTCAGGTACTGGAACCTGGAGAGTCTCGTCGAGTCCGTCTGCCGCTGTGCGGAAGCGCTGCTCCGCACCATCGAGCAGCACTCGGCGGACAAGAACACGACGATCGAGATGTGGTGGAACGGCCGGCGTCTGTTCGCCGCCGTGTCGGACAGCAGCCAGGACATCGGCCCGCACCGCGCGCCGCAGGGATGTCTGGCCCAGATCGCCGCCCTGAGTGACGGCTGGGGCTGTTGTGCCACGGATGCCGGCGGGAAGATCATCTGGTCCTCGTGGCGGGCCCGTGCCGCCGATCACGAACCGCTGGACCCGCCGGTGCCGGTGCCCTGCCTGCGCGTGGCGCGCGCGACGCCGCTGTACGCGGTGCTGCCGGAGCCCGCGCTGGCCGCCGGACGCGAGGACACCGAGCCGGCCGCCTCCCACGGGTGACCGGCCGCCCCGCCCGGCCGGCGGGTCCGCCGTGATGTCCGGTCAAGTCGCCAAGGGCGTCGATCCGTACGGATCGACGCCCTCGGCGTGCCCGGTTTCGTCCGTACGGCCGCGTCCGTACGGACACGGCCGCGTCCGGCCCGGGTCGCCGAGCCAGCCGGATGTCACGGGGTTAGGCTAATCAGTGATCGGGCTGAAACGGGCACATCGGACCCAATGGCGGGGAGCCGGTCCAGTCCACGGCCCGGACGCCGGGACCTGGGGCGGTCCCCAGATACGGGGATGCACATGTCCACAACACCGGTACAAGCGGCACGCCAGGAACTCTCCGCATTCAAGGGGCAGTTGATCGGTCCCGAGGATCCCGGGTACGACGAGGCCCGTGCCGTCTACAACGCGATGATCAACCGGCGGCCCGCCCTGGTGGCGCGCTGCACCTCCCCGGAGGACGTGGCCCTGGTCATCGGCTTCGCACGTGACCACGCCCTCCCGCTCGCCGTGCGCGGCGGCGGCCATCACGGCGCGGGCCTGAGCACGTGCGACGACGGAGTGGTCCTCGACCTCTCCCCGCTCAAGGACATCGCGGTCGATCCGGCGGCACGCACGGCACGGGTCGGCGGCGGCTGTCTCCTGGGCGAGGTCGACAACGCCACCCACGAGCACGGCCTGGCCACACCGAGCGGCATCATCTCCACCACGGGGGTCGGCGGCATCACCCTCGGCGGCGGCCTCGGCCATCTCACCCGCAAGTGCGGGCTGGCCGTCGACAACCTGCTGGAGGCCGAGCTGGTGCTGGCGAACGGCGAGCGCGTCCGCGCCAGTGCCGACGAGAACACGGACCTCTACTGGGCGATCCGCGGAGGCGGCGGCAACTTCGGCGTCGTCACCTCCTTCCTCTTCCGGCTGCACGAAGTGAGCACGGTCGTCGCGGGTCCCACGTTCTGGCCCGTCGAACTCGGCGCCGAAGTCCTCGCCGCCTACCGGGACTTCATTCCCAACGCGCCGCGTGAACTCGGCGGCTTCTTCCTCTTCGCCTCGGTCCCGCCGGGCCCCCCGTTCCCGGAGGAGCTGCATCTGAAGAAGGTCTGCGGTGTGCTGTGGTGCCGCGTCGGCGACGACACCGAGGCGGCGGCCAGGGACATGGCCCCGCTGCTCGACGCGCTGCCCGAGCCCCTGCTGCACGGCCCGGCGCCGATGCCGCACCCGGCCATCCAGTCCGCGTTCGACGCCGTCTACCCGCCCGGCGACCAGTGGTACTGGCGAGCGGGTTTCGTGAACGAGATCCCCGGCGAGGCCGTCGAGCTGCACGCCAAGTTCGGCGCCGAGATGCCGACCTGGAAGTCGACCATGCACCTCTACCCCATCGACGGAGCCGTCCACGACGTCGGCCCGACGGACACCGCGTGGGGCTACCGCGATTCCGGCTGGGCCGCCGTCTACGCGGGCGTCGATCCCGACCCGGCCAACGCCGAGGTGATCAAGAGGTGGAGCGTCGACTACTCCGACGCCCTCTTCCCGTACTCCGCCGGCGGCGCGTACGTCAACATGGTGATGGCCGAGGACCAGGAGAGCGTCCGGGCGAGCTATCGCGGCAACTACGACCGGCTGGCCGGGGTGAAGGCCGAGTACGACCCCGCCAACCTGTTCCGGCTCAACCAGAACATCGAGCCCGCGTCGAGCGACTGACTCGCCGGGCGGGGGCGTTCACGCCTTGCGGGCCACGCCCCCGTGGACGTCCGTGGGCTCGGGCGACGTACCGTGCTCCGGACGCCACAACGGGCAGGACACGATGCCGGGTTCGACCGGTTCGAGGCCCGCGTAGAACGCGCCGATCTGTTCGGGGCTGCGCAGCACGTACGGGACCGCCCCCGTGTCGTCGTAGCCCTGCTGGGCCTCCTTGAGCGCCGCGTCCGTGTCCGTGCTGTCGTAGTGCACGAAGTAGCTGTCGGAGGGCAGCGCCGCCGTCAGGCGCCGGACGATCGACCTGGCCTCCTCGTAGTCCTGGACGTGGCCGAGGATGCCCATCAGCATGAGGGCGACGGGCCGGGAGAAGTCGAGGATCCGGGATGCCGACTCGATGATCCTCTCGGGCTCGTGCAGATCCGCGTCGATGTAGTCGGTGACGCCCTCGGGTGTGCTCGTCAGCAGTGCCTGGGCGTGGCGCAGCACCAGCGGGTCGTTGTCCACGTACACGATGCGGGACTCGGGCGCGACGCGCTGGGCGACCTGGTGGGTGTTGTCGTACGTGGGCAGGCCGGTGCCGATGTCGAGGAACTGGCGGATGCCGGGCTCGCCGGCCACGAACGTGACGGTGCGGATCAGATAGTCGCGCGAGGCGCGGGCCATGGTCTCGATGTTCGGGGCGACTTCGCGGTAGGCGTCGCCTGCGACCCGGTCCACCTCGTAGTTGTCCTTCCCGCCCATCCAGTAGTTCCAGATGCGGGCGGAGTGCGGCACCGTCGTGTCGATCTTGGACAGTGCGTCGTCCTGGTCGGGTGCGGATCGGTCGGCCATCGGAGTTCTCCTGCCGTGCGTCACGCGGTCGGCCACCTACGCTAGCGGCAACAGGCTTACGTACAGTCCGAGTTGACCGATCGCCCGGGCGGGGTCGTGGGCGGCGCGGGCCGGTTCGCCGGCGTCGAGCGTGATGACGGGGACGTGCTGGGCCAGCGTCCTCAGGACCCGCTCGTAGGCGCGGACGGCCTCGGTGTCGTCCGTCCCGCCCGTCAAGTGCAGGAGTGCTCCCTCGCGTTCGGCCACCGCCTCCGCGAAGTCGAGCGCCTGGATCCACGTCACCCGGGAGCGGCCGCGGCGCAGCGGCCCGTAGACCAGCTCGTGGACGAGACCGCCGTCGACGGCCAGCCGGCCCGGCGCTGACAGGAGTTCGCGGTACGGCTGGGTGGGGTCCACGTGGTGAAGATGCCCGTGCAGCGGGCGGATCATGAAGTGCCGACGGGCCAGCTCGGCGAGGAGCGGGCGCCGGTCGAGACCGTCGGGGCCCTCGACGACGAGCGTCCGGCACCGCGTGAGGGCCTGGTGGAGGATCATGCCCGTTTCCACTCCCTCCGGGACGAACGGCTCGGCCAGTGTGGGGGGACAACCCGCACGGCGGGAGTGTGCGTGCGGGTTGTCCGGTTGTGGGGGTGTGGTTGCGGACTCGGGCACGGCGGCGGGAGGAGCGGACCGGCCCCCGGAGGCGCGGCGGGGATCGCGTTCAGGCGATCAGGAAGTCGGCCTGCCCCGACTTGGCGCCCTCGATGAACGCCGCCATCTCGTCGCGCGTCCAGATCAGCGCGGGTCCCTCGGGGTCCCGTGACTGGCGCAGCGCGACGCTCCCGTCGGGAAGCCGCTTGGCCTCGACGCAACTGCCGCCGTTGGTGCCGCTCCAGGGCTTGTGCCAGCCCTCGGTTCCCAGACCGGCCGCGGACATGCCGTTGTGCACGGGTCCCATGGATCACAACTCCTTACGCAGTTCACCCAGGAGGCCCCTGGTCCGGGTGACCGGCTCCGCCTGCACGGACATCCGGTCCAGTACCTCGAGATGGCTGACGACGTCGTCGGGCCGGTCGACGTAGACCGCGCCCACCAGGCTCTCCGTGTAGACGATGTCGGGCAGTTCGGAGAAGCCGAAGCGGAAATGGTGGAACGGGCCGAACGCGCCCGGGTGGGCGCCCACGCCGAAGCGCATGATCTGGATCCGCACCTTCGGCATGTCCAGGGCCTCGGCGAGCCGGTCGAACTGGGCCCGCATCACCGCGGGTCCGCCCACCGGACGGCGCAGCACCGTCTCGTCCAGGATCGCCCACAGGGCCGGTGCCCCGGGTTTGGCGAGCAGGTCCTGGCGCTTCATCCGCAGGGCGACGCGACGGGCGACCTCCTTGCGCGTCTCGTTGGGGAACCCGACACGCATCAGGGCCGTGGCGTAGTCGTGCGTCTGCAACAGGCCCGGGACGTAGTGGGGTTCGTAGAGGCGTATGACGCTGGCCTCGCTCTCCAGGCTCACGTAGGCGCTGAACCAGTCCGGCAGTACGTCGCGGTACGTGTACCACCAGCCGGGCCGGTTGGCCTCCCTGGCCAGGGTGAGGAAGTCGTCGGCCTCCGTCGCCGGGACCCCGTAGAGGCGGAGCAGTTCCCGCACGTACGGGATGCGGAGCCCGACCTCGGCCTTCTCGATCCTGCGGACCGTCAGGGCCGTGACCTCGATGGCGCGCGCGGCCTCCTCGAAGGAGACGCCCGCCTGTTCCCGCAGGTGCCGCAGCCGCTTCCCGAGAACCATGCGCAGGACGGTCGGCGCGCTGCCGCCGGAGCGGTTCTCGCCCATGTCCCACCTCCCGAGCACGGCCGTCTCAGGGGGCAGTGTGCCACGCGGCCGATGACAGGGACAGAGCGTTGCGGATCGTTCCGCAATTATCAGAACGCCGGTTGCACAGGCGGCGGGAGGGCCACCATAGTGATCGAGTGACCTGTCGCACATTCGGCGACGTTCACGCTCAACTGCGCTCCTCTGCACGGCAATTGAAACCCCGCCAGCTACGGATCGGAGCGCAGCCGCACGCGGATCCGGTGCTGGGAGCGGTGCTCAAGGAGGCCGGCTGCTCCTACGCCTCCCTCGCCCTGCGGGTCAACGATCTGGGGCGCCGCCAGGGCACGGACTCCCACTACGACAAGGCGTCGGTCACCCGCTGGCTCCAGGGCCAGCAGCCCCGGGGCGGCACACCGGAGTTGATCGCGGCCGTGCTGTCCGAGCGGCTCGGCCGCGCGCTGTCCCCCGCGGACCTCGGATTCCACTCCGACCCCCAGCGCCCCGTCGCGAGCAGAGCGCTCGTCTACGGCGAGGACGTGGCCGAGACCCTGCACACGCTCGCGGAACTGGGCTCCACCGACATCTCCCGCCGCAGCCTCCTCGGCACGGTTCCCTTCGTCCCGGCATCGCTGACGAACCCTCAGCGCGAATGGCTGCTCTGGCTGCTGGAACACCAGGAGGCGCTTGCCCCGTCCCTTCCCGTGAGCGGCGGACCGGTCGAGCAGGTGCACGCGATGATCGCCGTCTTCGACCAGATGGACAACCACTACGGAGGCGGCGGGGTCCGCACCAGCATCGTGCACTACCTCTCCACCGAGGTCGTCCCCATGCTCCAGCGGCGCGGCACCCCGTCCGGGCAGCGCCGCAGGCTGTTCGCGGCCGCCGCGCGCCTGGCCGCCATGGCCGGCTGGAGCTCGTACGACGCGGGAGAGTACGGCCTCGCCCAGCGCTACATGACCCAGGGCCTGCGGCTGTGCGCCGAGGGCCGCGACAAGGTGCTCGGCGGCCAGATCCTCGCGGGGCTCTCCCACCTCGCCACCAGCCTCGGCCGCCCCGACGAGGGGGTGGCACTCGCCCGCGCCGGAATCGTCACGGCGCAGGGGGCCGGCAGCCCGCTCGGACTGATGCGGCTGTACGCCATGTCGGCCCGCGGACACGCCGCGCAGGGGCGCTCGGAGGACACGTCGAAGGCGCTGCGGCTGGCGGAGCGGCACCTGGCGGAGAGCAAGGGGGCCGAACAGGAGTCGCCGTGGGTGCGCTACCTGGACCACCACTACCTCCAGGCGGAGTCCGCGCTCTGCTTCCGTGACCTGGGGCTCGCCCGCCAGGCCGAGCGCACGGCGAGCGAATCGCTCGGCTCGGGCGCCGACCGGCGACGGCGCCAGGCCATCAGCCGCTCGGTCCTCGCGACCGCGCACCTGCAGCAGGACCGTCTGGACGAGGCCGTCGGCACCGCGACCCTGGCACTGGAGACCCTCGGCGCCGTCCACAGCGAACGGTCCGTCCAGGCCCTGCGGGACTTCCGCAGACGGCTCGAACCCCGTCGGGCCGAACCGGTCGTGCAGGAGTTCGAGCGCCGCTCCCGCGGTGTCCTCGGCACAGCGGCCTGACGAACGGTCACGGCACCGGAGGCAGGGCGCGGTCTCGTGACCGGGAGCCGCACCGCCGGGCCCTCGCGGGGGTTCAGTAACCGTCGGGGGAGGGGGCGTTCTGGGCGCGGTCGACCGGGAGGTGCGCGCCGGAGATCCCGCTCGACCAGTCCGACAGCAGGAACGCGACGACCCGGGCGACCTCCTGCGGCGCGACCGGGCCTCCGCCCGGCAGCTCCGCCGCCACGAAGCGGGCGAACGCCTCGGGTTCCTCCCGGCGCATCCGGTCCCAGCGCCGGCCCGGTATCAGCATGGAACCGGGGGAGACCGCGTTCACCCGGATCCCGTCCGGACCGAGCTCGCGGGCCAGCGAGGCGGCGAGCTGGATCTGCGCCGACTTCGCCACCGAGTACTGAGCGGGCGGGCCCGGCTTCCAGCCGGAGATCGAGGAGATCACCACGACGGAGCCGCCGCCCGCGGCGCGCAGATACGGGACCGCGGCCCGCACCAGCCGGGTCGCGTGACCGACGTTCACCGCCCAGGTCGCGGCCCAGTCCTCGGCGTCCGCCTGCTCGAAGCCGCCGCCGCGCGAACCGCCCGTGCAGGCCACCACCCCGTCGAGGCCCCCGAAGCGTTCCGCGGCGTCCTCGACGAAGCCCTCCAGGTCTCCGGGCGCGGTGACGTCGAGCCGCCGGGTGAACAGATCCGGGCCCATCGAGACGGCCAGCGCGTCCAGGTCCCGCGCGGTGCGCGCGCAGGTCGCCACCCGTACCCCCTCGGCGGACAGCAGCCGCACGATCTGCTCGCCGAGTCCGCGTGTACCGCCGGTCACCAGGACCCGTTTGTCGCGCAGTCCCGCACGACCGGTGTCACCGTCGACGGACACCGTCGCCCCGCCCCCGCTCCCGTTCCTCACAAGATCGAACATACATCCCGCACCACTACGCGCTTGCAACCGGACAACCCGAATACCCCCTGGTCGCCCCGGCAGTCCGGCGTGTTGGCTGCACGGGCAGCCGCAGCGACAGCCGCCCCCCCCCGGGCTGCACCCGAAGGAGGACCGATGCCGGCATCCAGCGCACCGCGCCGCGAGCCGACGCCGTCACCGGTCCACGGCGACGCGGCTCCGGGGCGGGAGACGCGGGCACCGGGAGAAGGGGTCCACCCGGCGGACGGCCAGGCGCCCCGCACCCATGTCGGCGAACGGCCCGAGTTCCTGGCACCCGCGCCGCCGACGACCCCGGTCCCGACCGAACACGCACGCTCCGAGACCCCGGCCCCGACCGGTCCCGTAAGGCCCGTGACCCCGGCCTCGACCGGTCCCGTACGGCCCGAGGCCCCGACGCCGGCCGGTCCCGAACGGCCCGTGACCCCGGTGCGGACCGGGTCCCGACCCTCCGCCTCCCCGGCCCAAGCCGTACCGCCCTCCGCCCCCGCAGCCCCCGCAGGCATCGCGGCGAGCCGGACGAAGGGGGCGCACTCGCTGCGGGCCACCGTGCCGGCGCATCCCTCACGGGTGCCCGCGGTGCGGGTCCTGGTCGCCGAGTACCTGACCCGCCTGCGGCTGCCGGCCGGGCGCGTCGACGACGCGGTGCTCGCGGCCGGGGAACTCCTCACCAACGCGCTCAGACACGGCAGCCCCGACCGCGATGACACGATCACCGTCGCCATCGACTGCGATCCGCGCGAGCTGCGGGTGTCCGTCGCCGACCGCTCGCCCGCCCTGCCCGCGGCGGGCACGGCGGGCGGCACTGAGGAGTCGGGACGCGGACTGACGCTGATCGCCGCGCTGAGCGACGACTGGGGCGTCGCTCCGCCCGAACCCGGCACCAAGGGAAAGAAGGTGTGGTTCTCGATGGTGGTTCAGGCAGTGCCGTGAACGTCGCCCCGCGGCGCCCGGCCGGGGACACCGGGGCGCGCCCCGGCGGCCCGGGCGTCACGCCGATGGTCCCGGAGCTCGCCGGGGCCCTCGCGGGGGAGCTCGTACGCCGGGCGGACTAGGAACGCGGCCTGCTGCGCCAGGCGCGCGACGGTCCCGCCGGAGCCTGGCGCGAACCCCTGGCCGCGTGCCGCGCGGGCAACGCCTGAGCGCTCGCGGTGATCGTCCGGCGCACGGCCGGCCCACCACCGCCCAGGTCGGCGCACCCGCCTCGACCGCGGCCCTGATGATCCTGCTGCACGCCCTCGACCTCGGCTCGACGAACAGACGCGGCGCCTGCGCGAGGGCGAGTGGGGCTGCCGGGGAACGTGATGTGCAGCACGCCCGGAAATACCCCGTTCGGGTGGCGCGGAATGATTCTGGCTGGGCACGGCTTGATCACCGATCAAGAAAGGAAAAATTGCTGGCCACGGGTGGTGCGGCGCATTTGACACTTCGTTGAGGGCACAGATAGGAACAACTCTCTGAAGTGGAGAGGTGGACTGTGCGCGAGCCCAACGTGGTCGGGGACTGGCAGGAGTACGACGAGCAGGCCGGCCTGCGTGTTCGCGTTCATGGTGTGGAAAAGGCCGAACCCCCGAAGGGGCGCGACGACGCCGCCGACGAACTCACCTACTTCAGATTCCGGGTGACCGTCGAGAACCGCGGCACCGAACATTTCGGCATCCACCTCGAAGACGGCCAGATCGATATCCGTGTCGGCGCCGACGGCGAGAGCGCGTTCCTCGACTGGCGGAACTCCCAGTTCATCGAGGGATACGACGTCTATCCCCTGCGCCGGGCGACCGCGGTCCTCTTCGCGGCCGGCCCCGACGCCGCCCTGAACCGGATGGACATCCAGGTCCAGCTCAAGGTCGACGACGAGTGGACCGAGCGCTACCTCTGGGCGGGCGGCGTCGAGCACGACGCGTCCGTCGACGCGGGCGCGCGACCCGACACGGCCCGGGACAGCCTCGCCTGTCAGGTGAGCAACTTCCTGCGGCGCGAAGCGGAGTCCTGAACCACCCGAGCGGAGCCCCGAACCACCTGAAAGGCGACGAGTCGGGCCGGCCCCGGCATTCGTGCGCCGGGCTATGGTCGCGGGGTGAGTCGAACCGAAGCGCGCTCCGAAGGGGCGGGTCCCTTCACGACCCGGTTGACCTGGCGTCTCATGGACGGGCGCGTCGCGGTCTGGGAATCGCGCCTGGCCCGTAAACGCGGCGTGCTCACCGTGCGCGTCCCGGGGGAGGCGGAGGGCCGGTCCCGGCGGGCGGACACCGTCTCGATCGCCCGGCTGCGCCGGCTGAACACCATCGCGGCGGCCGCGTTCACGGTCGGCGGGCTGCTGTTCGCCCTCGGAGCAGGGGTGGCCCAGTTCGGCTCGGGGGGTGCCACGGGTGCCTGGATCTACTTCACCGGCGGTCTGTTCTTCAACACCGGGGGCTACGCCTCACTGCTCCAGGCGGTGAACGCTCCGCGCCGCGACAGCGAGTCCGACGCGCTCGCCGGGCGGCGCTGGCGGTGGTGGAGCTACGAGCCCGGCCGCATCGACTGGCTCAGCACGTTCCTGCTGTTCGCGGGGACGCTCGTGTTCGGCGTCAATCTGCTCGACTCGCTGCTCAAGGGACTCTCCGTCCAGCAGGTGGACCGGCTGATCTGGGCTCCCGACATGGTCGGCTGCGTCCTGTTCCTGGTCTCCGGCCACCTCGCCGTGGTGGAGGTGTGCCACGGGCGCCCGCGCGTCCTCGCCGGCGACCTCGGCTGGTGGATCGTCGCGGTCAACCAGCTCGGATCCGTGCTCTTCCTCGTCTCGGCGCTGGCCGCCTACACGCGTCCGGCGACCGGCAGTCTCGTGAACGTCGACATCGCCAACTGGGGCACCCTGGTGGGAGCGCTCTGCTTCTCCGTGGGAGGCGTGATGCAGTTCTACGAGCGGCCCTGAGGTCCGGCTACCGGTCGCTCGCCGGGTTGCCCTCGACCCACTGGATGAGGAGCTGCCGTACGTACGGATTGCCCTCCTGGGCGGCGTGCGCCAGCCGCTCCGCGCTCGCCCGCGCCGCGCGCCAGGCGGCCGGGGTGTCCTCGGCGTTGGCCTGGTCCGCCGCGGCCAGCGCGTCGGCCGCCAGGAGCCGGAGGTCCTCCGAGAGGTCGTCGTCGGCGGCGGCCCGGTACGCCTCCAGGCGCAGGGCCGCGAGGGCCGACGGCGAGGGAGCGGGCTGCGCGGGCGGCTGGGCGTAGCCGCTCACCGCTATGACCACGCAGAAGGTGGCGACGTCCCGGCGGTTCTCCGACTGGCCTTTGGCGACGGCGGGCGCCAGCCACCTGGGAGCCCGCCAGTGCGAGACCGCGGTGGCGACGAGGAGCGCAACCGCCAGCAGCGCGAAGGGAATCCAGCCACCGAAGAACCAGCCGAGGGGCCCGAGGACCAGGAAACAGACGGCACTGCTCATCCATATCCGGCGGCGGCCGAGTCTCAGGTGTCGTGGATCCATGTGTCTCAGTGTCTCAGGGGCGCCCGGGGTGCGCCGAGGGGGCGGGCGATTCCCGCGGTCCCGCCGGCTTCCGGCCGGACCGGAGTCACGGCCGGGGTGTCCGACCGCTCCTCGTGCCGTCGTGGCGGGCGCGTGTCGTGACGGTCCGCCGGAGGCCGGCGCGCTCCCGGCCCCGGCCGGGGCCGGCGTGAACCGTCGTGAACCGGCCTCGTGAGCGCGGTGGCGGCTGTGAACGGCGCGTATCGAATGGCCGGAGATGGTCCTGTCCATCGCGACCCCCCGTACGTACGATTTCGTCGCCCCCGGCCTTCACAGCTCCTTCACAGCCGGGAGCCGGCTGCGCCTGCGTATTTGTCATGCGCATGCACAAATGAGCCGCGCTTGATCCAACGCACTGGTCCGCGACGGTTCCCCGGTCGTCCGGGGGGCCGCACCCCCCATTCATGGCGGCACGCCTCTGCGCTGCCGCCGGAACACCGACGCAACGGATTGGAGCACCATGGCCGGTGGCCTGTTCATGGGTGGCGCGATCGCCGCCCTGTTCGCCACAGCGCTTCCCCTGTCGAGCCCGTCCTCCGGTATCCAGGACCCGCCCCCGGACAAGATCGTCATCAGTGTCGCCACGGTCAACGGATCCGGCTGTCCGCAGGGAACCGCGGCTGTCGCCGTCTCCCCGGACAACACCGCCTTCACCGTGACCTACAGCGACTACCTCGCCCAGGTCGGAGGCAATGCCGACCCCACCGCGTTCCGCAAGAACTGCCAGCTCAACCTGATCGTGCATGTGCCGCAGGGCTTCACCTATGCCATCGCAAGCGCCGACTACCGCGGCTTCGCCTCTCTCCAGCGGGGAGCGACCGGCACGGAGAAGGCCTCGTACTACTTCCAGGGCTCCCCGAACACGGCCTCCATCTCCCACCCCTTCCGCGGTCCGTACGGCGACGACTGGCAGGCCACGGACACCACGGACTGGGCCCAACTGGTCTGGGCTCCCTGCGGTGTCCAGCGCAACTTCAACATCAACACCGAGCTCCGCGTCAGCGCGGGCACCTCGACGCCCGGCAGCTCCAGCTTCATGACCATGGACTCGACGGACGGTGACATCAGCACCGTCTACCACCTGGCCTGGAAGGAGTGCCCCGCCGCCTGACCGCCCCCTCCCGGCGGGTCCCCGGCCGGCTCCGCCGCATCGGAGCCGGCCGGGCAGGTCCGGGGCCGTCCGAGGGCGGGGCCTAGGGCCTGTCTGACAATTCCCGTCTGCCCGGCGACGCCGTGCACGCACTCTCGCCACACCGGCCCCAGACCCGAGTACACCCAGTACGCAGGTCTGGGGCCGGCATGCCGAGAGCACGCACCTGACGCCGCCGGGCCGCCCTCCGGGCGACGACGGGAATTGTCAGACAGGCCCTAGGGCAGCAGCTTGTCGACCGCCGCGGATCCCTCCTGCTGGAGCTTCCGCTCCGCCCAGGCGAGGTTCTGCGGTGTGACATCGCGACCCGCGGCGAGAACCAGGTCCTCGGCCGTCACCGGGCCCTCGGTCCCGGTGTGCAGCAGTGCGTCGGGGGTCGCCCTGTCTTCGGAGGGTGTCTCGGACTGGCTCATCGGCATGGTCTCTCCCTGTTCCACCGGATCTGTATTCACGCTACGGGCATTCCGTACGCCCCGCGCGACACGCCGGGAGCCGGGGCCGGTGCACAGGTGCCGCGACAGGCGAACCCCCGTTCGGCTGCGCTGGAATGTCGGGTTTTGTTCGCGGAGGTGATGGTGGAGGAGCTCGCACCACTGCGAATGAACGGAGCTTGGAATGCGTATTCGTCTGATGGCCGCCGCCGGACTCGCCAGCGTCGCCCTGCTGGCCACCGCCGGGACCGCCGCCGCCGACCCCGTGCCGGTGGTCGGCGCGGCGGCGAACAGTCCCGGAGTCCTGTCCGGCAACGTCATCCAGATCCCGGTCAGCATCCCGGTCAACCTCTGTGGCAACACGGTCAACGTGGTGGCCCTGCTGAACCCGGCGGCGGCGAACAGCTGCTCCAACAGCTGACGGCCGACGGTCCGCGGGGCCGGGCGCTCGCCGCCCGGGCCCGTCGACCGGCCCGAGCCCGGCGGCACACTCATCCTCCCGAGTGAGCCGCCGGGCTCGGTCGTGTGCGGAGGGGATTCCCCGGCGGGAAGGGGTGGCCGGTCGCCCGTCGGGACGGGGCGCGGCACGGTTCTCGGTTCGGGGCGCGGCACGGTTCTCGGTGTGGGGTGCCATGCGGTTCTCGGGTTGGCCTGTACATGACCATCTGGGCGGGCCAGACTGTGCGCCGACCGGACACCCCCCATCGAGGAGCACCCTTCATGCGCATGCCCGCACGGCAACGTTGTCACGCGGTTCTGGCCGGGCTCGTCACCCTCACCACCGCCGCCGTCCTCTCCGTGGCGACCGGCGCGCCCGCCTCCGCCGCCGACACCTGGAACGAGGTGGGTTCGGACCGCGCCGACCCGCTGACCGAGAGTCAGGGCCTCACCTCCGTCGAGGTCCCGGCGGGCAGCCCCAACCGCTACACGGGCCTCGGCACGATCCCGGTGGGCGTGAGCAGCCGGGGCTGGAACCACGTCGGCGACCCGGACGCCTCGTACAACGGCTACTACGTGGAGCCCTATCAGAGCGACTCCGGCGGCTCGAAGATGTTCCGCGTGCAGGCGCCGGGCGGCGCCTGGTCCGAGTACGTCCACAAGCTCAGTGCCGGAGAGGCGCTGAACAACTCCTTCGTCTCCATCGCACCGAGCGGTACGTGGATGGTGTCCGGCGAGTACGGCACGATGAACCGGCTCCTGGTGTTCCCCACCCCCGGCGTCAACCCGGCCACCTCGCCCTCGGCCGACCTCCCGCGGGCGTCGACCGTCAACCTCGACCACGCCGTACGCGACGTACAGGGGTGCGACTTCGTCACGGCGACCCGGTTGCTCTGCTCGTCCGACGACCCCGCCGGAACGCTCTTCGGGACGACCAGACCTCTGCTCCAGATCGACCTGTCCGCCGAGCCCGGCGGCTCGGCCGACGTCTCCGGGCACGTCACGGCGCTGCGTCAGCTCCCGCTGCGCAGCTCCTGCTCGGGCACCTTCGAGGTGGAGGGCATCGACTACGACCGTCGCAGCGCGACCCTCCGCGTGATCGTGGTCTCCCCGGGCTTCTGCGTGCTGACCGACAGCAAGACCTATCGCTTCACCAGGGGTTGAGCCCACACTTCTGACGGGACCTGGGCGCGCCCCCCGCCGCGGGGCTCCGACCGGCGGGGGGCGTACACGCCCCGAAAGGGCTGGGTCTATGGTCAGAGGCAGATTCAGAGTGATGGGGGGCCGACTGTGGTGCAGGACGAAGCCGTGATCGGCTGCACGGGGGAACTGCTCATCGGCACCCGGGGATCCGCCGGTCCCGGCGAGATCCTGGTGCGCGTGAGAGGTGGATCCGAGACCTTCCTCGCCTGGTCTCGGGAGCCCCTGCCGAAGGGGGCGACCGCGCTGGTGATCGAGTCCAGAGGATGTCGCACGGTCGATGTCATCGAGTGGGCCGATCCGCTGGACGCGCTCGACGGCGACGCCGTCGGCGAAGGCTGAGAAGGAGAAGCATGTTCGGTTATCGCGTACCCGCCCCCGACGAGGCGATGTTGATCTCGGGTGGCAGGCGGGGACTGGGGGGCGCGCCGTTCCGAGTGGTGACGGGCCACGGCAAGTTCGTGCTTCCCGTCTTCCGCAAGACCCGCTTCCTGACCCTGTCCATGTGCGAGTCGGAGGTCACCGAGACCTGTGTCACCAAGCAGGGCATCTCGCTGCACGTCCGTGCCGTGATCGCTTTCAAGGTCGGCAACGACACGGAGAGCATCATCAACGCGGGGCAGCGGTTCCTGTCCGACCAGGATCAGATGTCGGTCCTGACCGGCCGGATCTTCGCGGGCCATCTGCGTGCCATCATCGGCTCGATGACGGTCGAGGAGATCGTCACCGAGAGGCAGAAGCTCGCCGCGGAGGTGCTCGACACCTCGAAGCTGGAGATGGCGAAGATCGGCCTCATCGTCGACTCGCTCCAGATCCAGTCGATCGACGACGGAGACACCGGCTACATCGACGCGATGTCCGCACCGCACAAGGCGGCCATCCAGCGCCAGGCCCAGATCGCCCAGGCGCAGGCCACCCAGGCCTCCGTCGAGGCGGAGCAGGTCGCGGCGCGCAACCAGGCCGAGTACGCGCGGCAGACCGCGATCGTGAAGGCGGAGTACTCGGCCGAGGTGGACCGGGCGCAGGCGATGGCGGCCCAGGCGGGTCCCCTCGCCCAGGCCCACGCCCAGCAGGAGGTCCTGGCCGCGCAGACCGAACTGGCCCAGCGCGCGGCGCAGTTGCGTCAGGAGCAGCTCGTCGCCGAGGTCGTCAAGCCGGCCGAGGCCGAGGCCGAGCGGATCAAGGTGCTCGCGATCGCCGACGCCGAGCGCATGAAGATCCAGGCCGAGGCGGCCGCCTCGCACGACCGGGTCGCGCTCGACCGGATGCTGATCGACCAACTGCCCCTGATCGTCAAGGAAGCGGCCGGCGGTCTCGCCGGCGCGAACGTCAACGTCCTCAACGGCGCCGACGGCCTCGGCGAGATCGCGGCCGGCCTGGTCGCCCAGGGCCTGACCATCCTCGACTCGGTCCGCCAGAACCTGGGCGGGCAGAACCCCGAGAGCGGCGCCGCGAAGGCGAACGGCCCGCTCGAACTCCCTGGACGCCGCACGCCGGTCGACATCGAGGGCGACGAGCCGAAGGGCGCCGGGCAGGCGAACTGACGATCGCCGGATCCCGTATCCCCGCGTCCGCCGCCCCCTTCCGGGGCGGCGGACGCGGCCGTTTTCCCGGGTGAGCGCGGCCAGTTCCCGTGGTGAGCACGGCCGTTTCCCTGGCGGACGCGACCGTTTCCTGGGGTGGGCACGCCGGTTCCCGTGGCGGACACTCCCGTTTCCCCGGGTGGACGCGGCCGATTTCCCGGGTGGCTACTGCCGTTTCCCCGGGCGGGCCCCGGGGTTTCCCCGGGTGGGCGCGGCGGTCCGGCTGTCTCCCCCGGCGCGGGAACACCACGGTGCACGTTCGTATCAAGAGGCCCGGATGTCCCTCAAGTCCCTTACACTCTGGCCCAGTTGATCGTTTGACGCGTCCGCCCCTGGAGGAGCGCATGCCCCGGACACCCTCGCGACGTACCGCAATCAAGGGCCTCGCCGCCACCGGCGCCGCGGTCGTCGGGTTCGATCCCTTCACCCGGAGCTGGGCGGCCACCACGACCGACACCACCCGCCGGCCGCTCGCGGGCCTCCCGTCGCTGGACGGCAGTGTGCACACCGACGACGCCTCGCTCACCGCGGACGCCGACGACTACGGACACATCGTGCACCGGCGTCCCGCCGCGGTCCTGCGACCCGGCTCGGTGCGCGACATCGTCGCCATGGTCCGCTTCTGCAACAAGCACGGCATCTCCGTCGCACCGCGCGGCCAGGGCCACGCCACCCAGGGGCAGGCGCAGGTCGACGGCGGCCTGATCGTCGAGACCACCCCGCTCGCGTCCATCGGCCCGGTCGGACCGGGCAGCGCGACGGTCACCGTCGGCGCGGGAGCCCGGTGGAGCGAGGTCGCCCGGGCCACCCTGGCCCACGGACTCACCCCGCCCACCTTCACCGACTACCTCGAACTCTCCGTCGGCGGAACCCTGTCGGTCGGCGGTATCGGAGGCCAGACCCACCAGCAGGGCGCCCAGGTCGACAACGTGACGGAACTCCAGGTCGTCACCGGGGCGGGCGAACTCGTCCGCTGTTCCCGGACCCGCAACAGCGACCTGTTCCACGCCGTGCTCGCCGGACTCGGCCAGTGCGCGATCATCGTCGCCGCCACCCTGCGCCTGGTCCCCGCGCCCGGGACCGTACGGCACTACCTCCTTCCGTACGACGACCTGCGCACGTTCCTCGACGACCAGCGGCGGCTCGTCGAGGAGGGCCGGTTCGACTACGTCGAGGGCCAGGTGACCGCCGACGCCGACGGCGACTTCAACGCGTACGTCATCGAAGCCGTCGCCTACGGTCCGCCCGTCGGTCCCGTCCCGGACGACACCGCGCTGCTCAGCGGACTGCGCCACGACCCCTCGGGCGTCCAGGCGAGCGACCTCGGCTACTACGACTTCCTCGACCGGCTCGCCGCCGGAGTCGCCGCCCTCAAGGCGGCGGGCCTGTGGGCCTTCGCCCACCCCTGGCTGAACCTGCTGCTGCCGGGCCGTTCGGCGGCGACGCTGACCGCATCCCTGCTGGCGGACCTCACCCCGGCCGACCTCGGGCCCGGCGTCGTCCTGCTGTACCCGGTGCTGCGCGAGAACCTGCACGCCCCGCTGCTGCGCACCGCCGACGACCCGGTGTCCTACCTCCTGGCCGTTCTGCGCACGACCCCGCCCGAGGACACCGCGACCGTCGACCGGCTGCTCGCGGCCAACCGGGCCGCCTACGAGACCGTCCACGCGGCGGGCGGCACCCACTACCCGGTCGGCTCGGTCCCCTTCGGCGCGGCGGACTGGCGCGAGCACTTCGGCCCCGCCTACCGGCGGCTGGCTTCCGCCCGGCACACCTACGACCCGCGAGGAATCCTGGTCCCCGGGCAGGGCATCTTCTGACGGCGGCGGCGGTCACCGGCGGTCCGTCCGCCGGTGACCCCTTCCCGGCCCGGTGTCACCAGCGGCCGGGCTCACTGCCCACGATCGGCACGGACGGCTCGCCGTCCACCCCCTTCGGGACGTCACCGGCCAGCATCACCCGGTGCATGACCCGGGGGTGGTCGAGGTGGGCGGTGTCGCTCGGTGCCAGATGGATGGTGGCGCGGTTGTCCCAGAAGGCCACACTGCCCGGCTCCCAGCGGAAGCGGACCGTGTACTCGGGCCGGGTCGCCTGCTCCAGCAGCATGTCGAGCAGCGCCCGGCTCTCCGGCCGGGACACCTGGAGGATCTGCTCGACGTAGTAGCCGTTGACGAACAGCACCCGCTCGCCCGACTCCGGGTGCACCCGCACCAGCGGGTGATCGGTGGCGATCTGACGGTCCAGCAGATGACGGGCGTACGCGTCGTCGCCCGGCCGGCTCTGGTAGCCGACCCCGAGCCGGTGCTCGGCGCGCAGGGTGTCGACGAAGGCACGGACGGGAGCCGAGAGGCCCGCGTAGGCGGCGGCCAGGTTCGACCACGTCGTGTCGCCGCCGTACGGCGGTACGGTCTCGGCGCGCAGAATCGTCGCGGCCGGGGGATCGACGCGGGCGCCGTGGTCGCAGTGCCAGCCGCGCAGCAGCGAGTGACGGCGTCTGCGCAGCCACTCCTCGTGGTCCATCCCGTAGCGCCCGCCCAGTTCGAGGCGGTCGGCCGTCGTCTCGACCTCGGGGAACTCCCCGGGCGACACGCTGCCCCGGGACCGGAGGCGGACCGGCGTTCCGAACCGGTGGGCGAAGGCGACGTGCGAGGCGTGATCGAGTCGCTGGCCGCGGAAGAACAGCACCTTCCAGCGCAGGAGGGCCGCCCTGATCGCGGCCACGACCTCGTCCTTCAGCGGCTCCGCCAGGTCGACTCCCGTGATCTCGGCGCCGATGTGTCCCGCCGCCGGCTTCACTTCGAGAGATGTGACCTGGTCCGTCATGGGGCCTCCGTGGCTCGTGTGTCCTGCTCGTCGGCTCCAGCATGACCGCTCGACCGGGGACCCGACAGGCCGCCTCGCACGCGGCGACGGGCCTCGGCCGGGGGAGGGCAGCGGTGCGCGGGAGAGCGGGAGGGGGCTTCGCTCGGGACCGGCTGAGGGTGTCGGCCGGGAAGGGCGGCGGTGCCTCGGCGGGGAGGGCGCGCGTTCGCGTGAGGACCGGCGCACACGGGAGGCGCGCGGCGCGCACGGGGTGTGCGCGGCGTCCTCCACGTCACCGGGTCGCACTCCCTGTCGGCGGACACGGACCGTGCCGAGAATGAGGCACAGTGAACGGGACCCGCCCTCCATCCGCATAGGGGCGGGGCCCGTTCACTCCGTTCGGGGCCGCCCGCGGCGGCGCCCCGGACCTCTCAGCCCTTGTGCTCGCGCAGCGCGGCGAGAGCCCGGTCGGCGTGGGCGCTCATGCGCAGTTCGCTGCGGACCACCTCGAGGACGGTGCGGTCGGCCGCTATCACGAAGGTGACGCGCTTGGTGGGGGCGAGCGAGAAGCCCCGCTTCACCCCGAACCGCTCCCGCACGCTTCCGTCGACGTCGGACAGCAGCGGGAAGCCGAGCGTGTGCCGTTCGGCGAACTCCTGCTGCCGGTCGACCGCGTCACCGCTGATCCCGACCGGACGCGCGCCGGCGGCCGTGAACTCGGTGGCCAGGTCACGGAAGTGGCAGGCCTCGGCGGTGCAGCCGGCGGTGAGGGCCGCGGGATAGAAGAAGAGCACCACCGGCCCCTCGGCCAGCAGCTCGGACAGGCTCCGCATCGCCCCGGTCTCGTCCGGCAGCGAGAAGTCCTCGACCTGGTCGCCGACGTTCACCTGAGATGTCATGACAGTCCCTTTCCGGACCGGGCGACTCCGCGCGCCCACAGGACGAGCGGCACCTGCAGCGGGAGCCGTGCGAGGGCCGCGGCCCGGAGCGGCGCGGGGCGCCCGCGCCAGTCCGCGGCCATCTTGACGTTGGCGGGGAAGACCCCGACGAAGAACGCGGCGGTGGCGAGCGCTGCGACCCGGCGCGTCCGGGGGAGTGCCACCCCGGCCGCCAGGGCGAGTTCGGCGGCGCCGCTCGCGTAGGTCCAGGTTCTCGGTGCTCCCGGCAGTGCGCGCGGGATGATGGCGTCGAACTGCCGCGGTGCGGCGAAGTGGGCGACGCCCGCGGTGGCCAGAAGGCCTGCGAGCAGCAAGGGCGATCGGTCGGGCCGTGGCACGAATTCCTCCTCCGGGGGCCTGCCCGCGGATATTACTGCAGAGTAAGTGCCCGTGGTACGGGTGGGGCTCCTCGGTTGGCTGTGCATCGCGTGCCCTCCGCGTGCCGGCGCCGGTACCGGGGCCGTGCCGGGCGAACGGGGATCGGAATCGCTGCGTCCGGTGGATGCGTGAACGTCCAGGTTTGGGAACGCCGTGCGCGGTGAGCTGTAGAAGGAGACTCGCCCTGGCCGAGACGCGAGGACGTGGAAAGGCCGACGGCGTAGCGCGGTGAAGACCATGGCCGCGGTTCCGCGGGGTCCGCCGTGGATGTCGCGGGGGCCCCGCGCGATTCCGGCCGGGAACGGAGGAGCAGCGGATGTGCCGGCAGGATCAGAGGTCCGCCACCGACACGGTGGCCGGTCCCCGACGGACGGTCCCGACGGGCTCGGGCAGCCCCGCCGATGTGCGGCAGGCGGTCAGGCGCGCCCTCATGGGCCGGCCCGGTGGCCTCGCCCGCCACGACGAGGACGCCCTCGGTGACGCCCTGCTCGTCGCCTCCGAGCTGGTCACCAACGCGATGCTCCACGGAGGCGGGGTCACCGGCTTCGAGGTGACACGTACGGAGCGGGCGGTGCGCGTGTCCGTGAGCGACCGCAGCGATCAACTGCCCGTGCCCGGTGATCCGTTCGGCGACGTCGGCCGGATGCGGGTGGGCGGCCGGGGCTGGATGATCGTCTGTGCCCTGGCCGGCGACGTCGTCGTCTCGAACCTGCGGGCCGGCGGCAAGCGCATAACGGCCGAGGTGCCGCTCTCGGCAGGCCCGTAGGGCTGAACGGCACCGCCCCGCCGCCGGGTCAGGCCGTCAGGGCCTGTCGAAAGGTGGTCGAATCCATCGCCCCGCTCCGCCGGGTCGCCGTGCTCCGGCCCGTCGCCTCGCTCCGACCGGTGGCCTCGCTCCTGCCGACTGCCTCGCTCCTGCCCGTGACGGTCGTCCGTGCCGCGGCCTGGACCGCGTACGTGGTCTTCGCGGGGTCGACGAGCGCGTCTCCCAGCACGATCCGGCCCGCCGCGTGCAGTGCGTCGCACTCGCCGGTGGGTAGCGCCACATAGCAGCCGCCGCGTCCGGTCCCGGGGTCGAGCGGGAGCCAATAGCCGTACCGGCGGCGGCCGTTCGCGTGCACCGTGAGACGGACGGGGTACCGCCGCTGGGTGATCAGCCGGAGTATCTCGGCGCCCTCGGGGCTGAGCTGGGCGCGCGTGCGGGGCAGCGGCCGCAGCATGTCACCGGCCTCCGATCGGCGCTCGCGGCACGGCACGGAGATGCGGGGTCGGCGTCATGTGCGGGCGGCCTTTCGACGAGCGGACGGGATCACACGGCACGGGTGCGGTGCTGTTGCGGCTGACCAGCATTGTTCCGTACGGGACTGACATCGTGGGCGGAACGGTGCTCAGTCCCGTCGCGCGGATGTCTGTGCGCGACGGGACCGGGCGGTGAGCTGCCCCTGGACGAAGGGGTCCGCGGCGGGGTCGTACGAACCGGCGTGGTCGGCCAGGGCCTCGGTGATCCGTTCCCACTCGTCCACCTCCGTCCAAGCGTCGGAGGCGGACGTGCCGCCGTCCGAACCGGCCTCGGCGGCCTCCCGCGCGTCGTCGAGGGCCGCCTTCGCCCGGTGGTGGTTCATTCCCGTGGCGGTGCGGCGCACCCGGTCCCACACGGCGTGCTCCCGCTCGGACGGTTCCCGCTCGGACGGCTCCGGCTCCGGACTCAACGCTCCACCTCGATCGTGCGACGGAATAGCTTGCTTCACCGGAACCGTGTGCCCAGGTCGCGCGGAACGACACCTCCGCGTCGGCGGGCGCAGGCGCTGATTCGGGTCCGTCACCAGGGCAGGAACGCGTGGACGTCCTTGCCGTCGGGCCGCACGATCACACTCACCTGGTCGCAGAGCGCGTGGACGAGATGCCAGCCGATGCCGCCGCCGCCCTGGGAAGGGCGGAAGCGGCGCGGCGCCGGCGGGGTCGTACTGGTGTCGTGGACCGTCACGTGCACACCGCCGGTGGTGGGACGCATCTGGAGTTCGAAGGGGCCGGGAGCGTACTGGATCGTGTTCGCGGCGAGTTCGGTGACCACCAGCAGGATGTCGTCCCAGTGCTCCGCCTGCGAGGGCGGTGTCGCCCGCGCGAGGGCGCGCAGATAGCCGTCCGCGGCCAGTCGCGCGTCGGTCACGTTGCGCAGCTCCCCGCCGAAGGCGCTGGTGAGCGTCCCCAGGTCCTCGGACGCCCCCTTCCTGTTCCGGCTCGGATCGATCTCCATCGTGCCCTTCGTTCGGATCTCGTCGGCGGAATGTCCCTCGCCGCGTCGCGACCCGGTCACCCGCTTCGAACCCGGCCCCCGTGCGGTGCGGCCCGGCGCTGCCCCTCCTGGCTACGCGGAGGTCTCCTGGGAGCGCCGGCGGGAGCGGCGCCGCGCCAGCGCGCGCCGTTCCGCCTCGCTCGTCCCGCCCCAGACACCGACGGTCTGGCTCGTGTCCAGTGCCCACCGCAGGCACTCCTCACGGACCGGGCAGCCCGCACAGACCGCCTTCGCCTCCTGGATCTGGAGCACCGCGGGGCCGGTGCTCCCGATGGGGAAGAACAGATCGGGGTCGACGGTGCGGCAGGACGCGCCTTCGCGCCAGTTCTCCATGGGAACCTCCTGATCGGGTCGAGTGCGTTCCTCGTGCATTCGGTCCCTTCTCGGGTCACCCTTGATCCGCCCGATGAAACAGGCGAGTCGTGCAAAGATCCCGTGGATACTGGGTCGGCCGCGTGTGTCGGCCACGCCGCGCGACGGGATTCCCCGGGTCGGCGGACCGGCGTCACCCGATCGGCGGGGCGGGCGCGTGCCGGGGTGGCAAAATGGAAGCCCAGGTGGGGGCTGGTTCCGCCCCGACCTTCGTTTCGACGGATGAACGGATGGCTCATGGCGCAGGAGTCCGCCGAGGTCTGGGAGAAGTTCGCCATGGCCCTGGCGGACATGGCCCGGGACCTGCTGGCGCAGGACACGGTGCAGGCGACCCTGGACCGGATCGTCGAGCACGCGAAGGTGCTGATCAACGACTGCGACGAGGCCGGCATCCTCACGGTCCGCCGCGGTGAGGTCAGCGCACTGGCCGCGACCGGCGACGTCGTGCGCGAGGCGGACCGCATCCAGCAGGAGCTGCAGGAGGGGCCGTGTTTCGACGCGGTGACCGACCGGCGGCAGCTCTACGTCATCGAGGACCTGAGCCGGCCGTACGAGCGGTGGTCACGCTTCGCGCCCGAGCTGAGGAAGCTGGGCATGGGCAGCGTCATGGGCTTCCTGCTGTTCACCGACGAGGACGCGCTCGGCGCGCTGAACGTGTACTCGCACACCCCGGACGTCTTCGACGAGGCGGCTCAGCGCGCCGGCTGGATCCTGGCCGCGCACGCCGCGGTCGCCCTCTCGGCGGCGCGGAAGCAGCAGCAGCTCGGTCACGCCCTGGAGACCCGGCACGAGATCGGTGAGGCCATGGGCATCCTCATGGAGCGCCACGGCCTCAGCGAGGAGAACGCCTTCGCGGTGCTGAAGAAGGCTTCCCAGGATCACAACATCAAGCTGCGGGAGATCGCCCGCACGGTCTGCGAGACGGGCGAACGCCCGCGCTGAGGGCCGGGACGACCCCGCTGACGGTTGGCCCGACCCGCTGACGGTCGGGCCGGCCCGCGCTGACGGTTGGCCCGACCCCGCTGGCGGTCCGGCTAGAGGAAGCGGCGCAGGGGTACGACGGCCAGCTCCTTGGCCCGCTGGACGGGCGACCTGCGGCGCCAGCGGGTCGGCTCGATGCCCACGGCGTTCTCCCGGTCCTCGTCGAAGTCCCGGTCGAGGGCCCCGGTGAACGCCTCGTCGAGGACGGCCAGCATGACCTCCTCGTCGTGCTCCATCGAGCGCCTGTTGAAATTGGTGCTGCCGATCAAGGACGCCACCCCGTCCACCGTCATGATCTTGGTGTGGAGCATGGTCGGCTGGTACTGGCGTATCTCGACACCGGCGTCCAGCAGCGCGCCGTAGTGGTTCTGGCCGGCGAGCTGACAGGCCCGCTGGTCGGTGTACGGACCGGGCAGCAGGATCTCCACCCGGACACCGCGCCGCGCCGTCGCGCACAGCAGGTCCACGAAGTAGGTGTCGGGCGCGAAGTAGGCGGTGGCGAGGCGGAAGCGTTCCTCGGCGGAGGTGAGCATCACCCGGATGAGGGTCTGCATGTCCTGCCAGCCGAAACTGGCGGAGCCCCGCACCACCTGCACGGTCGCGGTGCCCGGCTGTCCGTGCCCGGTGAAGCGGTCCCGGTCGTCGAAGAGCTCGTCGTGGCACTCCGCCCAGTTCTGCGCGAACGCGGCGGCGATGCCGTCCACGGCTGGCCCCCGCACCTTGACGTGGGTGTCCCGCCACTCGGAGGGACCCCGGGCGTCCCCGCACCACTCCTCGGCGATGCCCACCCCGCCGGTGAACGCCGTGTGCTCGTCCACGACGAGCGCCTTGCGGTGACAGCGGTGGTTCTGCTTGAGGGGGGAGAGCCACAACGGCTTGCGGAACCACGCGACCTGCACACCCGCCGAGGTCATGGACCGCAGCAGCTCCTCCTCGATGCGCTTCGCGCCGAAGCCGTCCAGCAGCAGCCGCACCCGGACACCCTCCCGCGCGCGGTCGGCCAGCGCGGCGGCGAAGTCACGGGCGATCTGTCCGCGCCAGTACACGAACGTCATCATGTCGATGGTGTGCTCGGCGGAGCGCACCGCTTCGAGCATCGCGCCGAAGATCCGGTCGCCGTTCCGCAGGGGAACCAGTTCGTTGCCCTCGGTGGCGGCGATGCCGAGCAGCCGCTCCAGACGTCTGCGGAACCGCTGCTTGCGGCGTCGCGCCTCCGCCGGGTCCACCGTGCCGTACGCCTCGGCTCCCGCCTCGATGGTCTGGGACATCCGCCGTCTCCTTGTCTCGGTGCCGCGTCTCGGTGCCGCGTTCCGTCCGTACGTACCGCGTGCCGCCCCGGCGCCGCGGGCGGGCGCGGGGCAGTGCTGGGGTGGTGGCCCCGCCGGCCCCTTTCCGGCGCGGGTCACCACCCCAGCCGCTCGACCGTGCCGGTCCCGGGGTCGCCCGGCCCCGTACGACCGCCACGGGAGCGATGTCACCGGACCGCCCGTCGGCGTCCGGGACGCGTGCCTAGTGCCCCCGATCCGCCGCGGCAGTCCCCCCGGAGTCCCGTCGCTCCCGGCAGGGCTCCTGGCCACGCCCGACGGGACGTCTGTGGGTGGGGTGTGAAGGTGGGGGAACCCGTGACATGGCCTCCTGAGGTCCGGGAAGAAGGGGAGGCAGCCCGCCCGCACTTCGATCAGCACGGAGTGGCGCCGCCGCGCGGCGAACGGGCAGGACGTACGGCAAGGGAGGCGAAGGAATGACCACCGTCGAACCGCCCTGCGAACTCGGTCCCGGTCTCGGCGCGAGGCTGGAGCGGGATCCGCAGGCCGCTGTGCAGGCCCGGCGGATGGTCCGCACGTTCCTGGGGACGCTGCCACGCGCCGTACCGCGGGAGACCACCGAGGCCGTCATGCTCGTGGTCTCGGAGCTCGTGACGAACGTGGTGCGGCACGCGCGCGGCCGGCTCTGCAGCCTCGACCTGAGGGACATGGGCCACGGAGTGGGCATCTCGGTCTCCGACGACGACCCCGAGCCCCCGCGTCCCCGGCGCCTCGACCTGACCGGACAGGGCGGCCTCGGCTGGCCCCTGGTGCGCCGGCTGTCCTCCGAGCTGACCGTGCTGTCCCGGCCCGACGGCAAGACGGTCCACGCGGTCGTGAGCTTCTGACGAGGACCGGCGGCCGGGGCCGCACGGGCACCCGGCGGCCCGGACCGCCGGATCTCCCGGCCCCCTGCACCCGCCCGCCGGATGTCCCGGCCCTCGGCGCCGGCCCGCCCGGACCGCCGGTCTCCTCGGCCCTCTCAGCGTCCGGCGCCCTCAGGACCGTGCCAGTCGAGGCACACCACGAGGGCGTCGTCCTCGGGGCCCGGCCTGCCCCGGTGGCCGCTCAGTTCCCGCAGGACGGCGCGGGGCACCTCTGTCGCCGGCAGCAATCGGGTGGAGTTGATCGCCATGGCCAGGGCCTTCTCCCCGTACGTCTCTCCGCCCGGCCCGGCCACGGCGTGGACACCGTCGCTCACGAAGAGGAGCCGGTCACCGGGCTCCACGTGGAACTCCTGCACGAGGTAGTCGGTCTCCTCGAACATGCCGAGGGGCAACTGGGCCTCGAAGTCCACGCGCTCGACGGTCCGGCCGCGCAGCCGCAGCATCTGCGGCGAGCCCGCGTCGATCACCTGCATCCGGCCCGTGGACAACTCGAAGTCGAGCATGAGCACGGAGAGATAGCGGTCGCCGCGGTACTGCGCGTAGATCGCCTGGTCGGCGAGGGCCGCCTGGTCGTGGAGCGGGATGCCGGCCCGGCGCGCGTTGCGCAGGGCGTTGATGCCGAGATTGGTGAGCAGCGACGCCTCGATGCCCTCGCCCATCCCGTTCGTGACGTAGAGGGACAGCCGTTCGGCGTCGGCCGACCAGTCGAAGTTGTCGCCGAAGATCGCGTAGGCGGGTTCGAGCTGGGCACCGAGTTCGTACTCGGGCCGGGAGCAGGAGCGGCCGGGCAGGAGTTGCCACTGCATCTCCGCGGCCAGGGTCAGCCGGTCCTTGCGGCGCGCCTGGAGATACAGGTCGGTGTCGCGTTCGGCCACCAGCACCTCGTGGGCGAGGACCTCCGCGACGTCGGCGAGCTCGGCGAGCGTCGCGGTGTCGCATGCGGAGGAGGGCAGGACGACGGACAGGACGCCGAGCCGGTCGCCGCGCACCGTCACCGGGAGGTGCGCCCGTACGATCTCGTCGCCGCGTTGCTCGACGAAGGGCTCCTGCGCGCCGAAGGCCCGGCCCTCGGGGCTGGTGTGCACCGGAATGGGTTCCAGGGTGTGCGGAAGCACCGAGACGGGCTGCAGCACGGTGAGCCCGTAGTCGGCCATGAAGAGTTCGACGGAATCCGCCGCGTAGTGTGCGCACAGCACGTCACGGACGGCGTCCAGCAGCTGGTGGGGCGCCGCGGTGCGCAGCGCACGCTCCGCGGCCACGAATCTGTTCACGATGTCGGACATGCCCATCTCTTGAGTGTTGATATCCACCATTTTGTTCCTGACGTCGGGCCGACAGGCTGACAGTGCTCGAGAAGACTGGGAGAGTTGGACGGTGACTTCCTCAGGCCCGCGCCCGCACCGCAGTGAGGTGGCCCGCGTGACCGCCGAGGCGGCCGAGCTGCTGGAGATCCTCTGGGGCCGCGCCTCGACGGCCCCGGTCTCCGCCTCCCAGCTGCGGGTGCTGTTCGTCCTGGAGCACGACGAGGGCATCAATCTGAGGACCCTGGCCGACGCGCTCGGCTCCACACCTCCCTCCACCAGCAGGCTCTGCGACCGGCTCCAAGCCGTGGGATTCATCGAGCGGGCACCGAGCGCGACGAGCCGCCGCGAGCTGCGGTTGTTCCTGAGCCCCCAGGGCCGGACCTTTCTCGCCGAGCTGCGTGCGCGGCGGGAGCAGGCGGTGGAAGCGGTCCTCGAGCAGATGCCGGCCGCCGGGCGGGCGGCGCTCGTGGAGGGGCTGGCGGCCTTCTGCGTGGCCGCGGCGGCCCAGCTCCACGAGACCGGCCCGACGGAGGCCCGCTCCGCCTAGGCCGTGTCCGGCGCTCCCGTCCGCCGGGCCCTAGTGCGGGGCCGTCCCTTCGCCGATCTGGACCAGCGCGGCGTCCACGTCCTTCACCGACGGTATGGCGAGGCTGACGCCGGTGAGATCCAGGACGCGCTGGACGACCGGGGCCGGGGACACGAGGCGCAGGCCCCCTCCCGCGCGTCCGGCGGCGTCGTGCGCCTTGAGCAGGGCGTTGATGCCGGAGGAGTCCATGAAGGGGACCGCGGACATGTCGAGCAGCAGATGCCGTCGGCCACCGCGGATCTGGTCGGCCAGTCGGTTGTGCAGCTCAGGTGCTGTCTCGACGTCCAGTTCCCCGGCGACGGTGACCAGGGCGATGCCCTCGGCGTACACGGTCGCGTCGATGGACACAGGAGCCTCTTCGGCCGGCACGGTTACCTCCACGTTGGAACTCCGACCCCTCGGGATCGACCCGGCGCGGGGGTACGCCGGTGAGCAGGTCAACGGTTACCCCCCGAACCGAAGTGCACACCTTCGGTTTTCGCCTTTTCGGAGACCGACCGGGGGCCCGGAGTCCGGGTTGCCCCTCGCCCGGAGGTGAGCGAGGTCCGGTGCTCGCGTTCGACCCCGGTGCCTTTTGACTCTCCCTTTCCCGAATTATCTCTGAGGCAGAGGTAATCTCGGATGGTGACGTCGGAATCGGAGAGCTTCCCCGAGACCCTGGCGGACGCCCTCGCCGGGCTGCAGCGGCTGATCAGGCGGCGGCTGCGCCGCGGTACGGCCGGACCGAGCCTGCGCGGTGCCGAGGTCGACCTGCTGCGGCTGGTCGTCGACCGGCCGGGGATCGGTGTGTCGGAGGCGGCCAAGGAGCTCTACCTGGCGGGCAATTCGGTTTCGACCCTGGTCAACAGGTTGACCGCGGAGGGCTATCTGATCCGCGAGACGGACCCGGCGGACCGGCGCGCCGCCCGGCTGCTGTCCACACCGGCCGCCGATGCCCGGCTGCGCGACTGGCGACAGCGGCGCGCGGTGCTCGTACGGGCGCAGGTGGAGCGGCTGGACGCGGCCGACCGCGCCGCTCTGGAGGCCGCCCTTCCGGCCCTGCGCAAACTGGCGGCGAACCTGCACGAGGAGGCCGAGGAGACATGAGACGGCACAGGAGCGGACGCGCGGAACCCGCACGGCCGGTGACCCCGGAACCCGCGTGCGACGCGGTCAACCCCGTCGGCGACGGGGCCGGGAGAGCCCCGGCACCGCTCCTGGCCGGATCGGCCGACTCCGGGGCCGTCGACGGTCCGGCCCCGGACGCCGTGTCGTGTGCCGGACTCGCCTACGCCTTCGGCGAGACGACCGCCGTCGACGGGCTCGACCTCGCCGTTCGTGACGGTGAGGTGTTCGGACTGCTCGGGCCCAACGGCGCTGGCAAGACGACGGCGCTCCGGTGCATCACGACCCTGCTGCCGGTCCCGGCCGGGAAGGTCCGTGTCTTCGGGCACGACGCCACCCGTGAACGCATGGCCGTACGACGCCTGTTGGGGTACGTTCCGCAGCAACTGTCCGCCGACTCCGGTCTCACCGGCCGGGAGAACGTCGCCCTGTTCGCCCGCGTCTTCGACGTGTCCCGGCGCGAACGCGCGGCCCGTGTCGCCCAGGCCCTCGATGCGGTCGGCCTCGCGGACGTGGCCGACCGGCTGGCCAAGACGTACTCCGGAGGCATGGTCCGCCGCCTCGAACTCGCCCAGGCCCTGGTCAGCGCACCGCGCCTGCTGATCCTGGACGAGCCGACCATCGGCCTCGACCCGATCGCCCGTACCAGCGTGTGGGAGCACATCAACGCCGTACGGGCCGCCACCGGGATGACCGTCCTCGTGACGACCCACTACATGGACGAGGCCGACCAGTACTGCGACCGCGTGGCGCTGATGCACCGCGGACGCGTCCGCGCGCTCGGCACCCCGCGGCAGCTCAGGACGGACCTCGGTGAGCGCCGCGGGATCGCGGGCGACGCCGAACCTCCCACGCTCGAGGACGTCTTCCGTGACGTCGCCGGGAGTGGACTCGACGACCGGTCAGGAGACTTCAGCGATGTCCGAAGCACCCGCCGTACCGCTTCCCGCGTCGGCTGACCGCCTCCGCCCCGGGAGTCTCGACCTGCTCGTGACCCCGCCGAGGGCCCGCACGGGCTGGCGTGTGCTGCCTGCCAGGGTCGCCGCGATGTGCGCGGTCGAGCTGCAGAAGCTCCGCCACGACCGCACCGAGCTGTACACCCGCGCGATCCAGCCGGCTCTGTGGCTGCTGATCTTCGGCGAGACGTTCACCCGGATCCACGCGATCCCGACCGGTGGTATCCCCTACCTCGACTATCTGGCGCCCGGCATCATCGCCCAGTCCGCCATGTTCATCGCCATTTTTTACGGCATCATGATCATCTGGGAGCGTGACGCCGGAATCCTCACCAAACTCCTCGTCACGCCCACGCCCCGTTCCGCGCTCATCACCGGCAAGGCGTTCGCCGCGGGAGTGAAGGCACTGATCCAGGCCGTGGTGGTCGTCGTCATCGCCGCGCTGCTCGGGGTGGCCATGACCTGGAACCCCCTGCGGCTGTTCGGAGTGGCGGTGGCCGTCGTGCTCGGTTCGGCCTTCTTCTCCTGCCTGTCGATGACGATCGCGGGCATCGTGCTCACCCGGGACCGGCTGATGGGCATCGGGCAGGCGATTGCCTGCCCATAAGCTATTTCCATGGACGCAGACGAGCAGGAAGCAGGCCGTCAGCCGCTGGCAGACCGCCGCATCTCCCGGTTGTCCTTACCCCGCCAGGGCCGCCGAAGTGCTGTCGAATGGAGCGGAGAGAGGGCAGCGATCTACTGCCGCATCTCGCAGGCGAACGACGACGACCAGACGGGCGTTGACCGTCAGGAGCGGATCTGTCGAGACACCGCCGAGCGTCTCGACCTCACGGTGCCGAACGATCTGGTGTTCGTGGACAACAACCGTTCCGCGTGGAAGCGCAACCGCAAGCGCCCGGGGTGGGACGCGCTGCTCGAAGCTGTGAGCAACGGCCAGGTGAGACACATCCTCGCCTACCATCCGGACCGCCTCATGCGGCAACCCCATGACCTCGAACAGCTCTTGCAGACTGCTGACCAGCACAACATCACGCTGCACGGCCAGGCCAACCGGCGCGATCTCGCCGACCCCGACGACCGGTTCTTCCTCCGCATCGAGGTGGCACACGCCTGCCGATCCAGTGACGACACCTCACGGCGATTGAAGGACTCCACGGTCGACCGAGCCCGGGACGGCCATCCACACGGGGGCAAGCGCCGCTACGGCTACGACGCCTCCGGAACGGTGATCAACATGGCGGAGGCGGCCATCGTCCGGGAAGTCTTCACTCGCTACCTCGACGGCGAGAGCCCGACCGCTCTGGCTCGTGACCTCAACGAACGCAACGAACGAACGGCCCTCGCCCGCGAGTGGAACGCCGACACTGTCCGAGCGCTGCTGGACAGTCACCACGTAGCAGGCATCCGGGTCTTTCGAGGCGAGGAAGTCGGCCCCGGCCAGTGGCCCGCGATCATCAACCAAGGACTTTGGCAGGAGGTGCGCGACCGGCGCACGTACCGGGCACAGGCCAGCCCGAGCCGCCAGAACGAGGACAACCGCTTCTACCTGCTCCGCGGCATCGTGATGTGCAAGCGATGCGGCGTGCGCATGGCCGGGTCCATGAGCAAGTACCTGTGTGGACGCAGCCAGCGCGCGGACAGCAAGTTCTGCGGGCGCAGCGTCTCCGCGCCGACACTGGAAGCGTTTGTGACCGACGCGGCACTCAACCTGTTGGAGCGGCTGGACATGAACGGCGGAGCCGAGGCGCCGAGCCTGACAGCGGCTGATCAGGCGGTCATCGAGGCCGACGAGGAGGAGCTCGCCGAGCTAAAAGACATGTGGGAGTCCGGGGAACTGAAGACGCGCGAGTATCGCGCCATGCGCAAGACGGTGGAGGACCGGATCGCTCAGATCCGCCGCAAGTTGGCGGTCCGGCCGACCGTGGAGGTGCTGGAAGGCTTGGTGGGTCTCAACGCGCGGAGAAGCTGGGGGGCGTTGGAGAAGGGGAAGCAGTACGAGCGCATGAACGCCGTTCTCCGCTTCCTGTTCGGCGCAGTGATCATCGACGCCTCATCGACACGGGGTCGCACCTTCGACTTCGGCCGTGTGGACATCGAGCCGAACGAGCTTTAGCGAAGCGAAAGGGGAGGGACTCGCATGGGGCCACTCCGCAATACTGGCAAACCACTCCCCATGACCATGCTCTTGAAGCTAGCCTGATGATGCCTCATCTCAAGGCAGGGCCGGGGCCTATGGACGAGCGGAATACGTAGGCCCAGGACAACCAGGAGGAGCCTGCGTCGTCCGCGTAGGTTCCGGCCCAATGAGATGAGGTGCAGGGATGGTCACAGCGGAGTCTGGCCGGGTGAGATCTGGCCGGTTACGTGAGGTGGCTTCGCGTATGGCGGTTGCCATGGGGGCGAGAGCTCTTTGGGCCGTTATCACGAAGTTGCTTGGCCATTATGGGGTCGATCTCTGAACCCCGAGTAAGGCGGGAGTGAAGCTCGGTCCCGTGTTGGTCCGGCGTGTTTCCTCCGTCGCGCCGGCCCAGTAGGTCTGTCCCGGTGACCGACTGACCTTCCGCCTTACTCCCTGCCCCTCCTGGTGAGCGAGACCCGCCAACTGCCCGCCTGCCATTGGCGCAGATCTTCTGGAAACCGTTTCAGCGGCGCGACCTTACGGGTCCATACGTGGCGTATGCCCTATCGGACGCTTTGGCCGCCCCCTCGTGCATGAGTAACGACACCCAGCCGATCTTGTCTACGCTCGTTGCCTTGAACGGCTGCGCCAACGCAGCAGGCATCTGAGCCTCGCACGATCGAACTAGAAAGATCCCAGGTCAGCTTGTCCCTCCAGCGGAGCTACACCCGTCCACGAACGGGGGTTGCAGAAGCCGGGCCAGACGCCGCGCCCCTTCAGAGCTGATCTTGGTCGGGAACTTGGCGCACACTCGCTCCAGATGCCGAGCACGTTCCGCCTTGTGATCACGCCGTATCGTCAGGTGATCACCTCCTTCCGGCCGGAGGTGATCTCGTCTCGGGCGATCTCGCGGTTGCGCGCCAGATCGTCCGCGATTCCGGCCGCGATGAGGGAAGCGCCAGGGGTATGGCCGGAGCCTGTGTAGCGCCAGTGACGTTCGGTCATCGTGTCGGGGGCGTCGTCGTGGCCCATGTGGTGGGCGCGTTCGGCGCGGAGTGCTGCGTAGGTGGTGGAGTAGGCGCGGGATTTGGTGAGGATGTGGCCGCGGTAGCCGAGGGTGTGGGCCCAGGCCCGGAGGTGGAGGGGTTCGTACTCGGGGAGGCCGCCGAGGCGCCAGCAGGTGTGCATGAGAGTGCGGACGTGATCGTTCACGGGTGCGGACTCGATGTCACCACGGGTGGTGATCGGGTGATCGATGCCGGCGCCTGTCTCGCTCGCTCCCTTGGTGACGTACTTGCCGACGTACGCGGCTACGGCATCGTCGTCGGGACCGAGGCTGTCGGCTCGGAGAGGCCGGATGTCGATCTGGGTGCCCCATCGGAGTTCGAGTTCGCCGAGGGCGGGACTGTGGGGAGTGCGGACCAGGACACGTTGGGCAGAGGTGCGTACGGAGTCGATGAGCAGGTCCGCGGCGCCCCAGGCCGGGGGTTCGTCGGCGGGTCCGTTCGGGCCGTCGAGGCGGACGACGGCGTGCACATGGACGGCGGCACGCTTCTGGTACTCGGCGACGCGAGTGAAGGACAGTCGGGCGTGCCGGGCGAAGTGGGACTGGACGAAGCCCGCGGAGGCGGCGATGCGGCGGCGGACGTCGATGACGAATCGGTCCCACAGCTTGGAGGCGTGCGCGTGCCAGAGCACGTGGGCCGTGTAGTCGTAGCAGTCGGGGCACAGTGGTTGGCCGACGACCGACGCATCTGAAGCGTGCACCGTCCGGCAGCCGATGGGGCGTCCGTGCTCGCAGGTTCCGCCATCGCGGCGGGGGCGGCACTGCTCTCCGGCACGGTGGACGGGGCCGAAAGACGGGGCGGTGAGGGTGATGAAGAGCCGAGGTCGATGGCGGACCGATTCGGGGACGTTCTTGCCGCCGAGGAGGCCGGCGCGCACCAGGTGGAAGGTGTCACCGGCGTGAAGACGGGAGCAGGCGGGGCAGACGGTTGCGCGGCGGTTGCGGCAGCGGACGAGGAGACGTTCGCCGGGTTCGTCACGAGTGTCGTAGTGCTGGAGGATCTCCCCGGTCCCACCATCCAGGGTGGTGGTGAAGCCGGAGAGGTGGACTGGGTGGGCGCAGCCGCCGGTAGCGGCTATCTGCTCCAGCCAGCGGGGGAACTTCGGGTCTTGGGCGATGCGGATGGCATCGCGGTCTGCTTCTGAGAGCTGACGCAGGCGCGCCGCGCGGTCGAGAACGGCGCGCCTGTCAGCCGGGGTGATTTCCGGGGTGATGGTGGTGACCTTCCAAGGTTGGCCGCCGAGGCGGCACGGGTGATGGTTGGTGGCGCGCTGTCGGTCATGGGGATCGCTCCCTTGCGTGGTCGGGCTGAGGGTGGCCAGGTCAGCGGATGGTTCCGGTGCCCCGGCAGACGCGGCAGCGCCGTGTCCGTCCGGTCCAGGTCTTGCGGGCTCCGTCGCCCTTGCAGTGCGGGCACCGCACGCGAGGCATAGGCATAGGCGTGCGTCCTTCCTGATCAGAAGTGGGCGAAGCCGGTGAGGATCCAGGTCATGAAGCCGTTGATGGTGAGGCTGACCGGGGTCTGACCGAGGTACATGCCGAACAGGGCGATGCAGGCCGCTTCCCAGATCCGCACGTCACGAGAGCGGACGAGGAGGAAGGTGATGACCCCGAAGAGCAACACGAGGGACACGGCCGTACCGGCGCTGATCACTTGTCGCCTCCTTCCAGGGCTGCGAGTGCTCCCGCGAGGCCCGGCAAGTCGGGTGTCATTCCGGCGTACTTGCGTGTGACGGACACGGCTTCATCCGTCGGCGTGAGGTGGGACCGGGCACGGCTCCATCCGCCATCGGGCCCGGTGCATACGGCCACACCCCGCTCCTGTGCGCTGATCGACTGGGCGACGATCACGGCGTCCTTGTTCAGATCACCCAGGGCCATTTCGGCCGTGCCGGGGTCGTTGACGCGGTGGCAGATCCGGCCACCGAGCTGGGCGCGCAGGGCGGTGACGCCGGGGCCGAGGTCGGAGCCGACCCGCTGGCCGGCGACCACCAGGTGGATACCGAGCGCGGCTCCGAGCTGCGCGATGCGGAGCAGGAGCGTGGAGCACTGCTCCGCCTCTGCCTTGCCCTCCCGCGTGCCGTCAGAGAGGTACAGCTCCGCGATCTCGTCGACGATCACCACCACGGGTATGGGCCGCAGCTTCTCCGGGAGCTCCCAGATCGATCGCGCGCCGGCCGTGCGGCACGCACTCATCCGATCTTGCATGTCGACCACCAGGGCCGAGAGCACGGCAACGGCCTCACGTCGACAGGTAGCCAGTGCGCTCAGCCGTCCGGCGAACAGGCCCAGTTCCATGCCGCCCTTGCAATCGATCCCGACCAGGGCAACCCGCTGAGTGGCGAGTTGAGTGATCAGCCGGGCCAGCAGCGTGGACTTCCCCGACCGGGTGGCCCCGACGACCAGCCAGTGCGGCACCACGCGCAGGTTCATCACCCAGGCTCCGCCGCTCTCCAGGACACCGATGAGCGCGGAGAGAAGTTCGGCCGGAGCCGTGGCTAAGCCGGGCCGCTCCAGGGGATCCGTGGCCGTCGCGGTCAGGAGTACGAGGCCACGTTCGGGGGAGGTGACGCGTACCGAGTGGACCTTCCAGGCGTGCACCAGCGCGTCCGCCGCCTTCATGTACGTCGCGGGGGTCTGGCCCGCGTGCAGGTGCACGGCCACGGTCAGGCCGAGGCGGTTCGCCCTGGGGAAGGAGCGCCGCGGGGTGAGCGGCCGTAGCGGATCGCCCTTGACGACCAGGTCCCCGAGAAGCCCGCGCGACGGACGGTGGGAGACGGTGAGGTCGTTGAGCAGGGCGACCTTGCGCCAGGTTAACAGCACCCGGCAGCTGGTGGCCGGGTAGCCGATCAAGTACCAGTGCCAGGCCGGACGGTGCTGGCGCACCAGGTCACCGACGACGAGCAGCCAGGCCAGAACGGCGAGCGCGAGGGCGAGCAGGATCGGCCCCATCACGCGTCACCGCCCTTCGCGCGTGCCGCCGGGCTGCCAGGCACCGGGGTGATCGCGTCGGCGCGGAAGCTGACGCCGTGCCGGTCGCCCATCGACCACATGAACGCGGTCAGTCCGGTGACCTTGACGATCTGCCCTTCGTCGATGCCCTGGGGCTGGCCGCTGACGGCGATCTCGATGACGGAGATCCGTCGTCCGTCCTGCCGCACGGTGACGGCGACGGTCCAGACCGGGTTACCGTCCCGGTCCCTCTTCACCTCCTGTGTCTCGAAGTTGCTGATCTTCGCTTCCGGTGCAATGGCGCACCGCAGTACGCCCAGTCGTGCCGTGTCCACGGGAATGGACTGCATTGCGTGGCCTCCTTGGCCAATCAGGACGCCCGACACATTCAGACGTCACTTGTCCTTACGAGTGATGACTATGCGGCTCTGTACGGCGAGGGCGCAACTACTTATGCTGACGAGTGATGTCGCGCGTGCGACGTGCCTACGACCTCACCCGGAGATGCCGAGATGACAGAGATCCAGCGCCCCGGAGCCCTCTACCAGCAGGTCGCCGCCGCGATCCGCCAAGCGATCCTGGCCGGCGAGTACGAACCCGGAGGCCCGCTCCCCTCCGAGGCCCAGCTCATGGAGCGCTACAAGGTCTCGCGCCCCACCGTCCGCAACGCCGTCGCCGCATTGCGCGCGGAGGGACTCATCGACGTCCATCACGGCAAGGGCAGCTTCGTACGCTCCGACAAGGGCCCCGCCCTCCCGATCTCCCGCCACATCGGCAGGACACCGGCCGGGCATTTCAGGCTGTACGGCGTCGCCGTGTGGCAGCAGGCCGAGGAACCGCACACCTACCGCACCCACACCACCGAAGCCACGGCCCAACTGCTGGGACTCCAGGTGGGAGAAGCCCTGTTCGGCTGTGACCAACTGCTCGCCGACCCGGACACCGGAGCCCGCGCGATGCTCCGCACCCTGATCCCCTTCGCCACCGTCGACGCCGTATCCGATCTCAGCAAAAGGCCGGACGCCGCCCCCGCCGCGATCTACAGCATGCTGACGGCGGCCGGACACGAGCTGTGGTGGTCGGAGTCGGTACGGGCCCGCATGCCGCTGCCCGACGAGCGCACCACGCTGCGCCTGCCCGACGCGACCCCAGTCCTGCACGTCTCCCGCGTCACCTGCGGCACCGACGACCAGGCCCTGCTCCTCGAAGAACTCCACATCGGAGCAGCCCGCACCGAACTCACCTACCGGATCGACGCGGGCGAGTAGCCCGCACGACGAACCCGCACAGGAACACCTACGCACCCCGTGACGCATGCTCAGGACATGAGCGCATACAGAAGCGACCTGGACCTTGAGGTCTACGACGTGACGGGCAACGGGGTACAGGTCGACGTCGCAACCAACGCCCTGGACGGCACAGTTCGACTGGCCGTGCTGTTCACCCAAGAGATCTACCTGTCGGCCGACGACGCCGAGCGAGTTGCCCAATCGCTGCTGCGCGCCGCAGCACACGCCCGCCGCTTCGAGCCGAAGACCGACCCGAAGCCGTAGATCGGTCGAAACAGTCTTCACTTCCTCAAGGGCGCGCCTGCGGCGCGCCGGGCAGCCCGGCCGCCCCGGCCGGGCGTGCGGCGTGGCCGCCGGTCCCGTCCGGTCGCCCGACTGCCCGCACCACAGCACGCCCAAGGAGTTGAAGCATCGACCCACCGGAGCGGGCCGGGACCCATGGGGCTGGGGGTCGCCGGCCACCGAGACTTTAGACAGCTCCCATGGAGCGAGCCTCGAAGAACAGGGGGCCGATCGGGCTGTTGCGGGCAGGTCCAAGGACTGCCCGATCCGCTGGCGAGCGTAAGGCCCCCTGTTCACTCGCCCCATGGCAGCTACCGTCCAAAGTCTCAGCGACCGACGACGTGCCCACGCGCGCCACTCACCAGCAAGAGGACGCGTCACGCCGCACCGCCCGAGATCCCCTCCAGGAGCACAGAAAGCCGGTCCACCGAATCGAGCCGGCCCGCCACCCGCACGACGCCCCGCCCGCTCTCGTCCGTCGAGGCAACAGCCCGCACCTGCGACAGCTCGAACCCCGCCCCGAGCAGTGCCCGGTTGAGCCGGTCCGCAGCATCCCGCGCCGCACGCCAGCCCGCGATGTAGTCGACGCCGCACACCCACAAACCACGGTCCGCGCCCTCGAAGTCGAGACCGTCTCTCAACCAGTCCTCATCCGAGCCAGTCACCTTGCCCACCTCTGCCCTGATCTAGTAACGGATCGTCAACTCTCTTTTCTTCAGGGCAGATGCGCAGCGCAGCGGCCCCGGTACCATCAGGCACCGGGGACCGCTGCGTCCCCTCCCGGACCACCCCGGTTGCTTCCCGGCGCGGGGGTGGTCCGGTCTCGGTATGAGGTTGTGAAGCGCGGCCCCTCAGCTCGGGAGGGGAGCTCCCGGGATGATCCGAGGAACCGCGCCCCGTACGGCCGAAGCGGGTCAGACTCCGGCCGGCGTCCGGACCGCCGCTCACTCCCGATCACGTGAGAGTGGACAGGCGTGCGGCCCGGAGATCTCTAGGTAGCGCTGTCGAGGTCGAAGCGGACCCACACGGTCTTGCCTCCCGGGCCCTTTGGCGACCACCACACCGCGTCGGCCAGTCGCTGGATGATCAGCAGCCCCCGCCCCTGGTCGGGCAGCAACGCCTCGGAGAAATCACCCACCAGCTCCGGCGAGACGAACTCCCGGGCCGGAAGATCGGGCGGAGTCGAGTCCTCGTCAGCGACGCCGATGAACAGCCACCCGGGCCACGCCTTCACCAGCACGTCGATCCGCCGTGCGGCACCGGGTTGGGTCAGGCAATCGTCCGGCACTGCGTGGTGTACGACGTTGCCCACCAGCTCCGAGACAACGAGCCGGCCATCGTCGACCATGTGGCCGAGCCCCCAGTCCTGGAGGCAGGCGCCCACCATGTTGCGTGCGGCGCACGCGGTGCCGGCGGACTCGTCGAAGAGCGTCAGCGCCCGGAAGTGCCCCGCTGAGGGATCCTGCGCCGCGTCACGCAGCGGGACCGCCCGCGGGATGTTCGCTCTGCGTTTGCTCTGCCGAGCTTCCATTGCGTCCCCTGCCCACTGCCGACGAACCCTGTAGCCCGTCGCTCCGTGCAGAACAGTGAACGGCGCGGGCTGCGGAACCGGGAGCGTTCACCAGGGGGTTCACGTGAACACCGGCAAATGCAAAGGGGGTTCACCGATGAACCCCCCAATGTCATAACCCTGTGCCACGATGAATGCTCGCTGTCATTCTCGGGTTGGCAGGGGAGCATGAGCCGAGAGCCGAACGCACAGTTGATCGCGGTCATGACCGAAGCGAACGTCTCCAACAAGGGACTCGCCAAGCGGATGCAGGACGCCGCTGCCCAGCGCGGAACGAGTCTCGGGACGACGCACGTCGCCGTGCAGCGTTGGCGAGACGGCGCGGGCATCCAGCCCCAGACGGCGGCCATCATGGCGGACGTTCTCAGTTCCAAGCTGAACCGCCGCATCACACCGGCCGACCTCGGATTCTTCGCCCAGCTCCGGCAGGCGACACCGCAGCCGATCGAGTACCCGGGCACCGTGTCCGACGTGCTGTCCATGCTCGACGGACTCGCCGACGAGCGGGTTGAAGCCGTCACCCCCGACCACCCGGCGGTCGCGGACACCGACCTCAACTCGGCGGTCCTGTCATGGATGATCGCGCGCCCCGACGGCGTCGAGGCCGACAGGCCCGCTCACCAACGCATCGGTATGCGCGACGTGCGGGCCATCCGAGACGCGGCCAGCATGTTCATGCAGCTCGACTTCAAGTACGGCGGAGGCCACGGTCATCGGGCCCTCCGCCACTACTTCCGCCAGGAGGTCTTACCTCTCTTGGAGGCCAGCTACAGCGAGAAGGTCGGCACCGCGCTATTCGGGGCCGCTGCCGAGGTCTCGCAGCTGCTCGCGTGGACCGCGTACGACACCGGAAACCAGCGTCTCGCCCACCGCTACCTGACGTCGACACTGCGCCTGTCCCAGGTCATCGACGACCGCATGTTCGGCGCCCGGATCCTCGGCAACCTCAGCCACCAGGCCAACTACCTGGGCAACCACGCCCAGGCCATCCAGCTCGCGCGCGCCGCCGTCGAAGGCGCGAAGGGCAGGGCCACGCCGCGGGCCATGGCGAACTACTCAGCCATGGAAGCCCGCGCCCTGGCCAACGGAGGAGACCCGATCGGCGCCGGCCGGGCGATGAACGAAGCCGAACGCCACTTCGAGCACTCCGACACCGCCGACGACCCCGCGTGGCTCGACTACTTCGACTCCGCGGAACTCATGGGCGAACTCTGCCACTGCTTCCGCGACCTCAAGATGCGCCGCGAATCCGTCGAGGCAGCGCAACGCGCGGTCGATCAAACCGACCCGAAGTACGCCCGCACCCTGGGGTTCTGCCGCATGGTGCTCGCCCAAAGCCACCTTCTGAACGGTGAACTGGAAGCCGCCGTCACGACAGCCAGTCTGGCCGTGGATGGCGGGGACACCCTCCAGTCCGCCCGCTTCCAGCGCTACGTGACCGACTTCCAAGCCGAAGTGAGCATCCACGCGACGAACCCGATCGTGGCAGCCTTCAGCGACCAAGTGCGCGACGCCCTCGCCCGCCTGGACGACGACGAGTAGCGACTACCAGGGATGCCAGTCCCGAGGCCCGTCGTCATTCCGCAGCCCAGCGATACGCCGGCGATACTCGGCCGCCGTCCGCTCGTCCTCCTGCACGTTTTGCATCAGCCACGTCGTCATGCCGAACTCCTGCAACCCGCGCAGCGTCTCGTACCCGTGCCACTCGTACAGATCCCGCCCGTAGGCCCTTACGAAGTCGGCGTACTGCTCGTCGGTCTGCCAGCCGAGACTGTGATGCTCAACAGCGGTAACCATCAGGTCCCACTCAGGATGATCGAAACAGAAGGCCTCGAAGTCGATCAGGATCACGCGTCCTTGGTCGTCCACCATGAGGTTCTGCACGTGAGCATCACCGTGCACCGGCCCCTTGGGCGTCTCGAACCGCAGCTCTTCGAACTTGTCACGCAACTCCCGCCACCGCTTCCGCAGGAAGACCTTGTCATCCGCTGGAATCACGGCCCGATCGAGCCGCAACTCCTGCTTGTCAAAGGGATCGAACGGCGGCAGCTCCAAGCTGGCCGGCAGGCTCAAGGAGTGCAGATCCCTCAGGATCGCGCCCAGCTCCCCGTACGTCGCCTTGCGATCCCCCTCCTCGATCAGATGCCAGAACGTCACAGGGTGCCCGTCGACCACGAGCGGCTGTTCCAGATCCTCAACGACCCGCGCAGCGGGAAACCCTTCCGCCGCCAGCCACCGCCCCACAGCCACCTCGTTGCGCGACTTCGGCAACCACTCCTCCCCACGGGCCACCCGCACGATCACCGGCACAGAAGCCAGCCGGAACAACGCGTTCTCTCCGAGCCGGATCAACTCCGCGCCTCGGTCGTCGAGCCCCGCAGCCCGGCACGCGGCAACCATCACTCGCGTCGCCCCTGCCGAGCTGAACCCCTCTTCAGACCGAGCAGCATCAACCGCCATGCCCGCACCAGCTCCCCTAGTCGCACGCGATCAACCGGCACACGCCTACGGGTGACCAACCCGCGCGCACCAGACCGGCCTCCGACGGTACCCACCTTCAAACAATCGAAGCGATGGGTTGCCATGGGACAGCGGGTTTCGCCGAGCACTCAGCTTCATGTAGCTGGCTAGCGGAAGGATCATCGACCACGCCATCTGCACCAGACCGCCTGGAAGACAACGAGTCCGAGCAAATGCAGCCAAACATATGCAGCAAAGGGACTAAAACGCCCCATTGCCCAATAGTACTCATCTCGATAAATTCATTGCTTTCCTTGCATTTTCGGATACCTGTCATCTTTACTCGTTCATTGACATTCACCTTCTCTTCACTCATGATCACGCCCGGGTGTAGTTGATACGACTGCGCCAAGGAGATGGATCCATGTATGGGGAGGGCATTGGCATGGCGAAGCGTCGACTCAGAAACTCGCTACTAGTTTCCGCGACAGCCGTAGTCACATTGCTGGGTACCGCGGCTACTTCATCGGCTTCTGACTACACGTGGCGAAGCTACTTCACTCACGCTGCCGTGGGGCAGGAATCTCGCTCCTGGGCGGATCAGCAGTACTCAGAGTTGATGTTCTGGACCTGTAGCGGTCCAGGAACGAACAGCGTTACGGTGCAGTACCACCGATGGATTGCTGCCTGGCCAGACGCTGACTACGACGACAAGAAGTTCACGGCTTGCTTCGACGGCTACTACGCCGAAAGCCGCGGTGAGTGGCACGACCTCCCTGAGGGAAGTTACCACTTCACGATCGAGGGTCTGACCGGCGGGTCGTACGTCAATGTCGATGACGTCCTGGTAGACACAACTGCGGCCGACTAAGAATCCAATTTGGTGGCGCCTCTAATCGAAAAATGGGGCGCCACCTCATTGCTCAGCTGAATATCGACAGGAAACTGGATTGAGACTCGCCGTCCCCCTTAGAGCTTCATCAGCGATTTGGGTAGCGCCATTCGCTATCGCGCTGCCTCTGCTGTACGCGACCGTCGGCCCAGGAAAGGCGCCATACAACAATCTCGGCTACGCCCCGACGCTAACGTCATATCCACTAATGTTTACGTACCCATTCGTGTATGCAGCCGCATCGGCAGTATCCGCTTGGGAATCAGGAACGTTGCGGAAAGCCGGCGTATGGGAGATGCTTGCCACGCGGTCTCGATTGTCTATTGCAACACAATCGTTGATTCCTGTTGTTCTTCTGTGCTGGATTGCGCTGATCATCCCGCCGGCCATCTCGCTGGCCGGGGAAGGGGTCTGGCCGAACTGGCTAAGCTTGCGTCCAGTTTTTATGGGACTGATCGTGGTCGTCTGCCATGCAGTCATTGGATTCACAATTGGAACGAAGGTTTCCCGAGTCCTTGCAGCACCTCTGCTTGCTATTGGCGTATGGATTGCGGTGGCTTTCTCTATCACCGTGGACACTCCATGGGTTCGGCATGTATCCGGAGAGTTTCCTGAGCAGTTGATGTTCGGAGAGGCAGCGGCCTTCTCTGCGTTGTGGCCCCACGTCGCCCTCTCCGGAAGTATTGCGGCAGCATTGGCTCTCCTTTGGTCCCCGCTACGCCGAGTATGGATCTCTATCTCACTGAGTACAATTATCGCGCTGTCCGGAACTCTTGGCACATACTTGGCAGTGCGCGACTATGGCTACAACGCTCCACTGATTACAGGTGCAGCGCAAATGAGCTGCGCGAAGGCGACCGAAAGCCATCCCACGATCTGCGTGCCGGAGGCCGCCGACCAGTATCTCCCTGAAGCGACACAGTTCGCGTCAAAGATATTGGCAGATTTCCAGAAGGCCGGCATCAAGCGACGACCCAGTCTGATTACGGATAGCCTGCCAGACGGACGCTTCTCTAGGCCGTCCACTCGGTCAACGTGGCGGGTGCCAATTACGCTCGCGGCCCAGGAGAAGGACCTTGAATTTGCCATGGTGGTTAGTGCGGTCGAACTCCCCTGTGGACGGCCTGACCCTTATGCTCGCCGCACAACACTTTCCTGGGCTTCGCACATCACTTCGACTCAAGAAGCGTGGGAGAAATACCGAAATCACATCGATAGGGGTATCAAAAACGAAAGAGTAGAAAAGGAAGTGGCGCGTGTGCTTTCCATGACTCCTGAAAAGCAAGCAACATGGTTCAACCGGACCGTCTCGAAGGCCTGCGGAGCCTGACGTGCGCTGGTGGCTGAAGACACGCAACATCCCCATGGTTCTTGCTGGAACCTTTACAACTACCTTCCTGTCATTGTGGGTCGGCGGAGAACAAATTATGCTTCCTTCCCTGTTCTCCGGAAGCATGCAAGCGGTTCTCACCATTTTCCTGCCGATGCCAACAGTGGCCGTTATAGCTCTCGCGCTCGATTCGCGGATCCCTGGAATCGAAGCAGTTGCTGTACGGCCTGTACTGCGTTATGACGTTGCTGTCATTCTTGCCGTCTTGGCTACGTTCCTCGTCGTGGCTGCGGCCACACATTCCGGGATTCTCGCGTGCGTGGCTCGCAACACAGCTTTCCTTGCCGGATTGACCCTCACGTTCCGGCCATTCGCAAAACAAGCAGCCGTCACGATTCCTGTGGCTTGGATAGGAATCGTAGTTTTCCTCGGAAAGAGACCCTGGCCTGACCCAGACCCATGGACTCTTTTGCCGGAACCTGCCACTGCATTTCATGCCTTTCTAGGGGCTTTCGTGATGATCCTTCTGGGGATCATCGTGCACCTTCACCACATCAGCCGGAACGAGTGATGACCATCCAACTCAGCGAGTGCGTTTTCCGATACCGGCGCTGGAGTCAGCCCACACTAAATGGGCTCAGCTTCACTGTCCCCGATGGCCTCACCATCCTCCTTGGCCCGAATGGTGCCGGAAAGTCGACTTTCCTCAAGCTCGCCGCAGGCCTCTTGCTACCCAACTCGGGGAGAGTCACTCACGAAGACCTGTCGTCGGACTCGACAGCCTATCGGCAACAAGTGGCATGGATGCCACAGAGCATCGTTCCAATGCCTCGACTCACGGCTCGCGAATACGTGGCCTATGCCGGATGGCTGCGCGGAATGAGCACGCAGGCCGCGCACGATGCGGCCGTACCCGCCTTGGCCCAAGTCGACTTGGCCAAACTGGCCGACAAGAAATCCCACCATCTGTCGGGCGGACAGTTGCGCCGTTTGGGGCTCGCGGCCGCCTTGGTGCACGACGCCAAGATCCTGCTACTCGACGAACCCACAGCTGGCATGGATCCCCACCAACGACGAATCTTCCGTGACATAATTGGTGACCTGTCGCAACGAATGAAGGTCGTGATCTCCACACATGACATTGCAGACCTCGCCGAGGAAGCCGACTCTGTAGCTGTACTCGTTAACGGCGCCATCATTCACAAAGGGCCCACAGCCAGCTTTCTCTCCCTCAGTCCTGCCGACGTTGTCGAAGGGCGCAGGGCCGAAGCAGCCTATAGCGCTTTGCTCAGACAGTTCGAACCAGCATCAGCATCCTGATCTAGGTCTCGTCATTGTTCGGGTCAATTCCCAGACCAGAACAACGGCGCCGATTCAAACCTGCCTGCGCTACCTGGAACAACCTGGCACCCTCGATTGCCGCCGAGGAGTGGCATAAGAGACAGAATCTCATTTCTCTCGGCGACGGTCTGCCGTTAGGCGGGGACTTGCCCGCCGCGGATCATCGTGGCGATGAGTGTGATGGTCCGCGACGATCCCTGGGTGCGAGAGCAATGGAGTCTGTTGCCGTCGGCGACGATGATCTGATGGGCGGAGATCGGGGGCTGACGTTCCTGGAGGAATCCCTAATAGCCCGGTCCAGGGTGTCGCCGTCCGCGGCGGCCAGGCTGAGGCAAATGGTGTTGCGTGAGGCGGCGGGTTCGGGACGGAATCCGAGCAGGGCCGTTCAGGGGCAGCAGATGCTGCGACGGGTTTGCGGAACAGACACTTCGATCAGATGGCTACGCGGGTCGCCAGTAGTTTCCGGCACGACAGACCGAAGGGGCAACCCACCGCCGCTGGACAGGATGGGCACACAGGCATGAACTCGCTTGCTCATACGGACTCCGCACCCACGTAGTCACCAGCAGTCATGCCTATTTTGTATCCAGAACAAATTCCCGAAAGAAACGATAAGAGGTCACATCTCTTACTCAACAGGCGAAGCATCCACCTCGAAACTCCTCAAAGACCCTGGCGACAGCATCACCCAAACACGACAACCGTGTCATCAGCACATCCACCACCCGCCCCGACACCGAAAGGGTCCGCCGACTCAGCCGGCGGACCCTCACGAAAGATAGACGCTAGTTCGCAGAGTCGAGGAACTTCTTCGCTTCGGGCGAATACCCGCCTTCGCCGTGGAGTACGTACAGGTGGAGCCCGTCCTCGCGGTCCGGGTTCTCCCGGAAATCCTTCACCGCGATCGCCGTCTCTGCATCGAGTTCTGTGATCTCATAGGCGGTATAGGACTCCGATTTTGCACCGGTCTGTGCCGAATCACCCGTGTCATTGCAGGGGACTTCCTTCACGGTCCCTATCTTGGCACCCAAGGTGAAGTCGTCGTGAGTCACCTCGGTGTACGACTTGCCGCGGTACTGGACACTGAAAGCACATGAGGCGACTGCACCGTCCTCGCTTGAGCCGGTCGCGGTGCAGGCCACGGTCGGGATCAGGAACGATGTCGCAAGGACGGTTTGCAGCACTCCCAGGCGGCGGATGCGGAACTTCATGGTCATGTGCGCCCCTTCCAACGTCAGTAAATGCTGCGGAGGCCGAGAACGTCTCCGTAGCCAAGGGTCCGGGCCTTTTCGTTGCACAGGAACGAGTTCGTGTACATGGTTTGATTTGAGTGGCTCGTGCCCGAGACATGTCCTAGGCCGAAGACGTGTCCTGCCTCGTGTGTGCCGACAGATCGCACGTCATACTTGTTCACGCAGCTGCTCGTCACTTCGTTGACGAAGTCGAAGTCTGTGGTGTTATAGCGAACGTCCGCCTCGTAGAGGTCGTAGGTGACTGCCCAGTAGTGGGTGCACGTTATCGCCACACGGGTGGAGGGGAGGTCTCCTGCGTCCCAGGTGCTCTTCCCGTCTTCTTCGGTGCAGGTGCCGGAACTGTTGATGTCCGCTTCGTAGGTCGTGGTCCCCTGATACGACGCTGAGGCGTTCACCTGATCCTCCAGGCCGCAGTTATTATACGACCCGGTGATGTTATTGATGGCATCGGCGAAGGCGGTCGCGGCGTCGCTCTTCGACAGAGCGCCAGGCATACCTCCGTCACCGACATACCAGTTGTAGGTGCCCCACTCCGTATGCGACAGCTCGCTGTTGGCTGTGTCGTCACACGCGCCGAGCACGGTGGTGTAGGGACTCTGACCCTCATCCGGCTCGCTGGGCAGCTCATCCTCCGGATGCTCGGTGTAAGAGATTTCGCCGGACTCCGACACCTCGACCGTCAATTCCTCTTCGGGCGCGCCGTCCTCACCGATCGAAGTTGCTGACACGCCCCTCCCCGGTTGGGGGATGGTCACTGCCACCTCACCTTCGCGAACCACCTCTCCGATGAGGTCACAGTCGATAGCCGAGGTCCCCTCGGGCAACTCGGCGGCAGTCAAGTCATCCCCCGGCTCAACCAGGGAGGGGCATGCCGTCGAGCTGGCCGATTCGGCTGCGAGAGCTGGGATTTGGCCTGACGCAAACACAAGGAGGGCTGCAGAGATGACGGCCAGGCTCACGCCGGAAAGGGATCTGCCGCGATGCCCCTTGTGGGCAGTGAATATTCGGTTGATCATGGGCCGGAGTGTAAAGATCAACTTTTCAATTGGTCAAGGTTTTCGTTCGATTTGGTGACGATAATGTGAACTGGCGTTATACGAGGGCGAGTTGGCGCCGGCGTTCACTTCGTTGCGTCACGGAGGCGTCAAGCAGGGCTATCGAGGAGCCGCGAGATGAGCGGTTCGCCCGATGAGCAACAGATGTGATGCCTTGACAGTTTCTGTCGCGAAGCGGTCTTGGTGGCAGAACAGGCATGACCGCTGGTGATCATGTGGGTGGCAAGTAGCTACGAGCACCGAGTGAGCATTTTCAGCGTGGCCACCGATCGGGTGACGGAGGTGGCATGAGGTGGATGCCCCAACACACAGGGCTCCCGGGACACTGGGCGGGCAACCGAGGATCGGAAACGGCAGTGGGCTGGAAGACCTGACGGTAATCTCAGCTCAGCCGGTCTCCTGTTCTCGACAGTGAAGTCGGCCGTCTCGGGCGCCGGGTGCCTCCTCCCCGTCCAGTTGAGCGCCCTCGGCGTGCCCAGCCCTGCGGTCACACCGACGAACCTGCCGTACAACGTGGTGGCCGCCCCCGGTGCGTAGTGGCGGTATCGCCGCGATGGAGCCCTGTACCGGGATCTGACCCGGCGACTGGTCGTCTGGACGCTCCCCGGCGTCGCAGCAGGCGCCACCATCCGCGTCTTCGTCGTACGCGGACCTGACGTCTTCCGACTGTTGATTGCCGCACTACTTGCGACCCTGCGAGCCCCCTTCGCCGATCCGGGAACGGGGCTCGCGTGCGTCACGTAAGCACCAAAAGCCGTGTACAGCCTGCTGAGCGCCGCGGCAAAGAGATCAGCATCCGGCAGCCGAAGGACTCGTGGTCCTCGTTCCGGCCACTCCGGCTGGCGCCCCTGTCGTCGAGCCCGGCAGCCAGGCACGCGGCAAAAGGCCCCGCTATTGCCCGCTCGATCCGTTGCGGTCGTAACGCACGTCGAGGAGCTCCGGCGGTGACCACACCGCTCAGCGTGCAGCACATCATCGGCGTTCGGTGAAGCGTCGTGTTCTTGACGGCGCTTCGGTCACCGAGGCCGCAGGTGTCGCGGTCACAGCGACCAGGCCTGAACACCGCGGCTGCGTGAACGCCGGCGCGGAACCTGTCGGCCTCCAGTTGAGCCCCCGACGAATCGCCCACTCTGCCGGTCGACCGGCAGAGTGACGCCCCGCCGGCTCCGAACCTGCGACCTGCCGACACCGGTCTGCCTCTATCGGATCGCTTACCGGTCCCTGACCTGCTTCGACTGCCCCGCTGCTCCCTCTCAGCGGGTTTCCACTCTTCCTCTGTGAAGGAGATACATGCGCAAGCGCGCCCTTGCTCTGTTCGGTGCCGTCGCCTCGCTGGCCGGCTTCGCCATTCCCGGCGCCTATGGGGATGAGACCCAGACCGACGTCCAGATCAGCAACCTCACCTTCGACGGCGGCAAGAACACCGTGGTGGGTCTCTACGCCAAGACGATCACGGTCTCAGGAACCTTCACCCACCCGTCGGGCATTCAGGACGCGGACTTCGTCCTGTGGCGCGGACCGGATGGCGCCAACCCCTACGAGACCTACGACGACCGCATCGTGTCGAACCAGTACTACTCGCACGCGGACTGCGTAGCCTCGAGTGAGACCACCTCCACCTGCTCGCAGACAATCTCCCTCGAACCGGACTGGAAGTACGGCGGCACAGCGCTCACCAACGCCCACGCCGGCACCTGGAAGGTCAGTGTGCAGGGGGTGGCCAATGACGACAGCTGGACCCAATCCGCGAGCTACACCACGTCCCGTCTGCAGCGTGACTCCAAACTCACGGCGAACGCAGGCCCCGAGCCGATCGCCAAGGGCAAGACCCTCACCGTCACCGGCAAGCTCACTCGGGTCGACTGGGACAACCTCGACTATCCGGGTTACACCAACCAGCCGGTCAAGCTCCAGTTCCGCAAGGCCGGCACCACGACCTACACGACCGTCAAGACCGTGTACACCTCCAGCGCCGGCACCCTGACGACCACGGTCCCCGCGTCGGAGGACGGCTACTGGCGCTGGAACTTCGCAGGCACCTCCACCACCCCGGCCGCCAAGGCGACCGGCGACTTCGTGGACGTGCTGTAACCCGGACATGACGCCTGGCCTGTCCAGCGCACAAAGGTGTCGCCCGCTTCCGGGTCCGGCACGATGAGACGCATCCGGTACAGGGGAAGCTGCTGAGATTGGCAAGGCCGGCGGGCGCCCCGCGCAGTGCGCGACCACGCGTGAAGGCCGCACAGCGGCCTTTCCTCGGCCTGCGAAACGAGCCCCCTTCTCGGTCAGGAAGGGGGCTCACAGGTTCATACAGTCACGCACAAGCCCGTACAGGCATCAGGACCCACTCCACCTCGGAAACGATATGCAGCGAAGCCTCAGGGCCCGGCAACGGCGTCCGGAGGGACACTGGCGGCGACGAGGGGCGCGGGAGCAAGACGCCAGCCGCGGACAACACAGCCGTCACCTCGTCCTCGCTAGCCCCCCGCCAGTGCCTCAATCACCCGATCTAGTGGCCCGCTCACGTCAGTGAGAGTGACCGCTCGATGCCGAGGTCGGACCCGCGTTCTTGACCGTCAGCGGCAGCAGCTTGTTGCCGGTCGGGCCGATTTGTATGGCCGCGTCCATCTGCGGGCAGCCAGTCGCCCACAATCGTGCCAAGCCCTGTCGACCATCGCTTCAGGAGCGAGGTGAGGCGGTCTGCGGCGTGACCTGAGGATTCCCAGCCTCGGATGGAGTGGGCGGCGCGTCCCCTGCACACCGCGATCCCCCTGACTCCCCGCTCGGGGGGCACGCGAGGGGCACACTGGTGGCCTGCACCGTTGTACGTCGGACAGGCTAGTAAGCACCGCGGGAGCGAGGTTGGGTGATCACGGGTGTGACCTGGGAATCCCTGCCTTGGACAACGTGGGGTGGTACGCACCCTGGCGAACCTTGATTCCCCGTGAGTCCCTGTCCGTTCTCGCGCGGAAGTGGCACGCCCCGCGTCCCCTCGATGCGAACTATCGGCGGGGCTGTCGCTGAGGTCTCCTCGACTGGTCAGACGGTCTCTGATCGTCCCTGGCGAGGGGTGAGGGTAGGCAGGGTTGCTGTACTTCGCTGCTGTACCCAGAATCCCCGCATGGGATCTATGCAACCAGAGCTGAGCTGGCCGTTTGAGGGAGAGGTCTTCCCTGAAGGGCTGCTGGCGGTCGTCCAGAAAACCGTCTCGGCAGGGGAGTTTCCTGCCTTGACCGTGATCCACGACGACGAGGGCGACTGGCTCGTGAGCGACGGCGTGCACGATCCCAACGACGGGGCTTCGAACCTGCGCCACCTTCACCACGTCGTGGTCCTCGATCCGTCACTCGGTCCGCTGGCCACCATGCCACCTGGACACGTCGCCTGGCGTGCGACCAGGCACGACGCTTGGAGTATCGAGGAATGGACCTATCCGGACGAGTAGCGTGACCGCGAGATACGTAGGTCGGTGGGGTGGCTTTGGGCTGGAGCTGCTTTGGGGCGAGTGATCACAGCCCCACGCTCGGCGCGATTCGGGCAGTCTCTGGACCTGCCCAACGAGGCCCCTTCCCGGTCAGGAAAGGGGCCTCGCAGGGTCACGCAGGCACGATGACCGGCCTCAGACCCACTCCACCTCGGAAACGATGTGCGGCGAAGCCGCAGGGCCCGGCAACGGCGTCCGGAGGGATGCGGGCGGCGACGAGGGGCGAGGGAGCAAGACGCCGGCCGCGGACAGCGCAGTCGTCACCTCGTCCTCGCCAGCCCCCGCCAGCGCCTCAATCACCCGATCGAGTGCCCCGCTCACGTCAGTGAGAGTGACCGCTGGCAGCCGGCGTCGGACCTGCGTTCTTGACCGTCAGAGGCAGCAGCTTCTTGCCGGTCGGGCCGATTTGTATGGCCGTGTCCATCTGCGGGCAGACGGTGCAGTCGACGCATGCCGTCAACGGCCATCTCAGAGGCGGCCGCTTCAGTCCTCAGTCGGATCCAGAGTGAGACCCCACTGGCACGAGGCACGCCAGTTGGTCCCAAGCGAGGTACGTAGTTTTGACCCACGTTCCGACGTGGCTGCGCCGCCGTTGAGTCAGGCGGCGACGCCAGGTACGAGCGCCACCAGCCCCGAGAGGAAGCTGCCCAGCGCTGCGAGTGTGACGAGGGTGGCCTTGCCATCTGAGAAGAGTCCGGAGCAGAACTCGCGCACTCGTCGCCTGAAGATCAGCATCTTGAGTTTCTGCCAGCGGTGCTGATGGATGTGGCAGCCCATGAGGATGCCGCTGGCGTTATTGCGGCAGCCGTCTGATCGACCTCTGACGGGTGCCCCACAGGTCACCGGAGCCTGGAAGAAGGACCAGAGGAGAACCAAGGCGGACAGCGTGATGATCACTGCTGGGCCTGCTGCTTCATTGATCCACGCGGCGATGAGGAGGGCGCCAGCCAGGATGCCCCACCATTGCCCCAAGCCGCCGAGCCGACTGCTTCTTGCCCCCGAAGTCGCCATGCCTGTAATGGTGGCTGTGGGTGTGGCGAATCATGCAACGAGCGGACGGTATGGCCGAAAGGGGTCCCAGGGTCACTGGCGTCGCTCGGCGGTAACACCCATCACCGCGCGGTCCACCAGGGCCGTTGCCGTAGTGCCTGGCAATTGGCAGTGCAGTCGGATCAGTCGGCGCGAGCTTGCGGATCTACTGTCTGTGGCCTCCTGAGCCGGAGTGATCCCCGTGAAGCAAGGCGCCCCTCAGTCGCTCCGAACGGGTCACTTAGCTTGACCCCTGACCCCGTCCAGCCCGCGGTACCCGTCCGGGGTTTTTGCTGCCCAAAGGTACTGCTGGTGGAAGCACTCGGCCGCGTAGAAGCAGACCACTAGAACGTCTGAGCAGGTCAGAGGCTGGACGTCTGGCGACAGCAAACACCTTGTGGACCGGCATTGACGCAGGCGATTGAGTAAGGGTGGCTCACCTGAATGACCTGCGGCGGGGCCGCGTTGCATCCCTGTATGCCGCTGTCTCGATCCCTAGTGGTCCCGCATGATCGGGCACGGGCCTGGCGCGCTCCCCTTCGTTCTGGGCTACGCGCGAGTGGTCGCTGCGATCTACTGAGTCACACAGTTGGTGGGGGTTGGTGGGGGCCGGTGGCACCTGTTGGATTTTCCTTCTGCGCAGCTTTGGCTTCTTGGCGGGCGCACGTAAGGTTTTTGCGGCTGTTCAGTGTGTCGGGGTGGGTATTGCCCAGGACCCGCTCGCACTGGGCGAGGGTGGTTTCCAGCAGGGGGACGGCCCGTTCCAGGTTCCCTGCCGCCAAGTAGGCACACGCTAGGTTGTTGCGGCTGCTTAGTGTGTCGGGGTGGGTGTCGCCCAGGACCTGCTCGTACTGGGCGAGGGTGGCCTCGTACAGGGGCATGGCCCGCTTCAGGTCCCCCGCTGCCTCGTAGGCGCGCGCGAGGTTGTTGCGGCTGCTTAGTGTGTCGGGGTGGGTGTCGCCCAGAACCTGCTCGTACTGGGTGACGGTGGTCTCGTGCAGGGGAATAGCCCGCCGCAGGTCCCCCGCCGTCCGGTAGGCGCGCGCGAGGTTGTTGCGGCTTCTCAGCGTGTCCGGGTGGGTGTCGCCCAGGACCTGCTCGCGTTGGGCGAGGGTGGCCTCGAAGAGGGGGACGGCCCAGTCCACCTTTTTCGTCACCCGGTAGGCGCAGGCGAGGTTGTTGCGGCTGGCCAGGGTGTCGGGGTGGGTGTCGCCCAGGACCTGTTCGCGTTGGGAGAGGGTGGCGATCCTTGCTGCCGAGCGCAGGCGCGGCCCTGGAGCGCGGCGGGCCCCGGTGCCGCCGTCGGTCCCAGGGGCGATCCGAACGCCGGGTTTGCGTGCTTCGATGAGGGCGGTTCTCATGGTGTGAGGTGGGTGCTCGGTTCCGGAACGCCGTGGCGGCGACTACGGGGCCCACCCGCGGAACCCGGGATGTGTGAGTCGGGATGCGTGAGTTCCGGGGCGTCGGCGTGTCACCGACCGCTGGGGGCAGCGCCTCGGCGTCGTCGCGGTCCGCTTCGTCGGCACTCCGCGCTCGGCCTTGTCGCCGGGCGGCCGGGTTGAGGAACCGCCGCGCCGAGCCGCGGCACGCCGGCCGATCGGTCGCGACGTCCGGCCGCGGACATCGCGGCGCCGGCCGTCCGCCTCATGGGCAACACGCCTTGACCGGTGCGACATAGGACATCGATGGCGGGCAACGGTTCGTCTCCCGACGAACACCACCTCGAACAACGGAGTCGACATGGCCGCGGAGCAGTTTCACGTCGTCGAAGTCTCCCCCTCCTACTGGCGGGTGACGTTCGACAACGGCCCGGTCAACCTGCTGGACCCGGACACCCTTGACCAGCTCGGCGCGCTCATCGAACGCATCGAGACCGACCCGCACCTCACCGTGGTCGTGTTCCGCAGTGACACCGCCGGGTACTTCATGGCCCACTGGGACTTCAAGGCCGACAACTCCCGGGTGGCGGGGATGCGTCCCGGACCGACCGGCCTGCACCCGTACCTGGACAACTTCGTACGGCTCAGCAGGCTTCCGGCGGCGACGATCTCCGAGATCCGCGGCCGTACCCGCGGTGCGGGCAGCGAGTTCGTGCTCGCCACCGACATCCGCTTCGCTTCCGAGAAGGCGGTCCTCGGTCAGTTCGAGGTCGGTGTCGGTACCGTCCCCGGCGGCGGACCCATGGCACGACTCGGGCGGCTGGTCGGCCGGGGCCGCGCCCTGGAGATCCTGCTCGGCGGCGACGACGTCCCCGCCGACCAGGCCGCCCAGTACGGCTACGTCAATCGCCTCGTTCCCGACGCCGAGATCGAGGACTTCACCGACGCGTTCGCGCGTCGCATCGCCGCGTTCGACAAGGTGGCCGTCACCGGGATCAAGAAACTGGTGGATGTGGCCACCCTGCCCGAGGACAGCGAATTCGCGCCCGGCCTCCAGGCGTACTTCTCCACCGCCGGCCGCTCGGAACACCGGCCGTTCGTCCAACGCCTGCTGGAGAACGGCCTGCAGCAGCCCGACGGCATCGAGACCGACCTCGGCGCCGCGATCGGGCGACTGCGGCAGTCGTGACGGCGCGGCACGATCGTCAGGACTCCGGGGATCGGGCGTTGATCGATTGGTGAGGCGGGGCGGGCAGGCTTAACGTCGATGGAGTGAACATGCATGTTCACCGCCGACCCGCGATGCAGGGCCTTCTCCGATGACGGCCGATCACGTGACATCCTCCGAGTCTGCCGACTCCCCGCAGCGGGGACGAGGCAGCGGTATCGCACTCCTCGTCATCGCCTCCTGCCAGCTGATGGTGGTCCTCGACATCACCATCGTGAACATCGCGCTGCCGCACATCCAGACCTCGCTCGGCTTCTCGACCGAGAACTTGTCCTGGGTGATCAACGCCTACACGCTCACCTTCGGCGGTCTGCTGCTGCTCGGCGGACGCTCCGGGGACATCCTCGGCAGACGCCGGATGTTCATGTTCGGCGTGCTGCTCTTCGTGTTCGCGTCGCTGCTCGGCGGACTCTCCCAGGACTCCTGGCAGTTGCTCGCCGCGCGAGCCCTCCAGGGCGTCGGCGGGGCCATCGCCTCGCCCACGGCCCTGTCGCTGATCACCACCACGTTCCGTGAAGGCCCCGAGCGCAACAGGGCGTTCGGCGTGTTCGCCGCCGTCTCCGCGGGCGGCAGCGCGATCGGGCTGCTCGCGGGAGGCATCCTCGTCGAATGGCTCGACTGGCGGTGGGTGTTCTTCGTGAACGTCCCCATCGGTCTGCTGATCGTGCTCGCGACCCCCCGCTACATCAGGGAATCCGAGCGCCACCCGGGCCACTTCGACCTGCTCGGTGCCCTCACCTCGACCCTCGGCATGGTGCTGCTGGTCTACGGCTTCATCCGGGCCTCGGAGGAGGGCTGGAGCGACCCCCTCACCCTCGGGGCCTTCGGCGCCGCGCTGGTGTTCCTGATCGCGTTCATCGCCGTCGAACGCCGGTCGAGACAGCCCATCACGCCCCTGTGGATGTTCCGCGACCGCAATCGCTCGGGCGTCTACGCGATGATGCTGAGCCTGTCCGCCGCCATCTTCGGCATGTTCTTCTTCCTGACGCTCTTCGTGCAGAACATCCTAGGGTTCAGCCCGCTCAAGGCCGGCTTCGCCTTCCTGCCGGTGAGTGTGATCATCGCGATCGGCGCGGGCGTCGCGTCCAACTTCCTGCCCAGATGGGGCCCCAAACCCTTCATGGCGGTCGGCGCGATCCTGGCCGCGCTGGGCCTCGGCTGGCTGACGCTGACCGACGTCGACAGCACGTATCTCGGCAGCATCCTCGGACCGACCCTCGTCTTCGGTTTCGGCATGGGCCTGCAGTTCGTGTCGCTGACACTGATGGCGGTGTCGGGGGTGCAGCCCAGCGACACGGGCGCCGCCTCCGGCATCCTCAACGCCACCCAGCAGGTCGGCGGGTCCCTCGGCCTGTCCGTGCTGGTCACGGTCTTCGGCACGGCGAGCCGCAACGAGTCCACGGACCAGGTCAAGGACTTCCTGTCGACCGCGACCCCGGCACAGCAACTGCAGTTCCGCAGGACGGGAGAGCTGCCGCCGCCCTGGAGCAGCGAGGTGCTGACGTCCGGCATCACGGGAGCGTTCGTCGCGGCCGCCGCCTTCGCGGTCGTCGCCGCGCTGGTCGCCCTGATCGTCATCCAGGTCCGCCCCTCCGACCTCGAACGCCTCCAGGGAGGCGCCGCCGCGATGACGCCCGTGGACGGAGCGGGGGGCGCCGAGAGCGCTTCGGCCGGCGCGACCCCGGTGGGGGAGTCGGACACCCGCGACGGGGGACCGTCCGCCCCCGGCTGAATCCGGGCCCGCTTCCCGTAGGGCTCGACCGTGGCCGCCCGTAAGCCGTAGCCCGTAACCCTGTAGGACCCGGCGACCCGGCGACCCGCCGACCCGGCGACCTGGCGACCCGGTGGCCCGATGGGCCGTGGCCCGGTCGCCTCAGGGCAGTGGCTGCTCGGCCCAGATGACCTTGCCCTCGGGGGTGTAGCGCGTGCCCCAGCGCTCGGTGAGCTGGGCGACCAGGAACAGGCCCCGTCCGCCCTCGTCCGTCGTCGCCGCGTACCGCAGATGCGGAGAGGTGTTGCTGCCGTCGAAGACCTCGCAGATCAGCGCCCGGTCCAGCAGCATGCGGACGCGGATGGGCCCGTTGCCGTAGCGGATCGCGTTGGTCACCAGCTCGCTCAGGATCAGTTCCGTGGTGAACGCCAGATCCTCGAGCCCCCACCGGGCCAGTTGCCGGCTGACCGAGGCACGCACCTCGCCCACGGCGGCCGGTTCGGGCGGCACCTCCCATGAGGCGATCCGGTCGGGGGCGAGGGCACGGGTACGCGCCACGATGAGGGCGATGTCGTCGCTGGGCCGGGCCGGCAGGAGGGCGGTGAGAACGGCCTGGCAGGTGTCCTCCGGCGAGCGGTCGGCTCCGGCCAGCGCGGTGCGCAGCAGTTCGAGCCCGACGTCGATGTCCCGTTCCCGGTCCTCGACCAGGCCGTCCGTGTACAGCACGAGCCGGCTGCCCTCCGCCAGTTCCAGCTCGGCCGTCTCGAACGGGAGACCGCCCAGTCCGAGCGGCGGTCCGGCCGGCACGTCGGGGAACTCGACACTGCCGTCCGGGAGCACCACCGCGGGCGGCGGGTGTCCGGCGCGGGCGACGGTACAGCGCCGCGTCGTCGGGTCGTAGACGGCGTACACGCAGGTGGCACCCGTGACCGCGGCCCTGCTGTCCTCGGGGAGCTCGTCCTGGTCGATCCGGCCGACCAGCTCGTCCAGGAGTCCGAGCAGTTCGTCGGGCGGAAGATCGAGGGCGGAGAAGTTGTGGACCGCCGTACGCAGCCGGCCCATCGTCGCGGCGGCCAGCAGTCCGTGGCCGACCACGTCGCCGACGACGACCGCCACCCGGGCGCCGGACAGCGGCAGCACGTCGAACCAGTCGCCGCCGACCCCCGCCTGCGCCGGAAGATAGCGGTAGGCGAGGTCGAGGGCGCTCAGGCCGGGCAGGGTGCGCGGCAGCAGGCTGCGCTGCAGGGTCACGGCCATCGTGTGCTCGCGCGTGTAACGGCGCGCGTTGTCGATGGAGACCGCCGCACGGGCGACCAGTTCCTCCGCGAGGGCGAGATCCTCCGCGTCGAAGGGGTCGGGCTTCTCGGAGCGCCAGAAGTTGACCACGCCCATGACCAGGGGGCCGACGCGCAGGGGGACGGTGATGAGGGAGTGGATGCCGTAGTCGACGACCTGCGCGGTGCGGCGCGGGTCCTGGGCCAGCCAGCCCGGGGCGCCGCCGAGATCGGGTTCGACCACGGCCTCTCCGGTGCGCAGGCTGTGGGCCTGGGGAGTGGACGGTACGAAGCCGATGTGCTCGCCGACCGGATAGAGCGGCGCGTCCTCGCGGATGCCGCCGGAGGCGGTGCGGCGCAGCCCGGTGCCCGCGTCCGGCTCCTGCCCGTTCAGCACGGCGTCGGCCAGGTCGACGGTGACGAAGTCGGCGAACCGGGGGACCGCGACCGCCGTCAGTTCCTCGGCCGTCATGGTGACGTCCAGACTCGTGCCGATGCGCACACCGGCGTCGTACAGGAGTTTGAGGCGTTCGCGGGCGATCTCCGCGCGGCCGGAGAGCGCGCGCAGTTCCGTGGAGTCACGGAGGGTGGCGACGCTGCCGGCCGGTCCGCCCCGCAGGTGTGTGGGCCGCTGGTTGATGGCCAGGAGCTGGTCCCCGACGAGGTGCACCTCGTCGGTGGCGACGCGGCCGGAGGCCAGCAGTTCGGCGGTGCCCGCGTCGAGGCCGAGCCGCTGCACCTGCTGTCCCTCGGCGTCCGCGGGCAGGTCGAGGAGGCGGTTCGCCTCGTCGTTGGCCAGGAGCAGCTCTCCCTCGGCACCGACGATGATCACGCCTTCCCGGACGGAGTGCAGCACGGCGTCGTGGTGCTCGTACATCCGGGTCATCTCGTACGGGCCGAGGCCGTGTGTCTGGCGCAGCAGGCGTCGGCTCACCAGGGCGGTGCTCGCGGTCGCGAGCGCGAGCGCCACGGCCGCGGCGCCCAGCAGGATCGGGAGCTGGTGGTCGGCGGCGCCGCCGACGTTCTCCGTCGTGATGCCGGCCGACACCATGCCGACTACCTTGCCGTCGGGTGCCTTGATGGGAACGGTGGCCTGCACCAGCGGTCCGAGCGTTCCGTTGATCTGCTCGGTGATGGAGTGGCCGGCCAGGACCGGGGCGGTGGTCCCGACGAACTTCTTGCCGATCCGGTCGGGCTTGGGGTGGGTGTAGCGGATCGCGTCGGTGTTCAGTACGACGATGAAGTCCACGTCCGACGCCTTGCGGGCGGCTTCGGCGCTGGGCTGCAGTACGGCCGTGGGGTCGGGGGCGGCGAGGGCCGCACGGGTGCCGGGGGCGTTGGCGAAGGTCTCCGCGACGGCGAGCGAGCGGTTGCGGGCCTCCTGCGTGCTGTCATGCCGCACCTGGAGGACCAGTGCGACCACCGCGGCGACGACCAGGAGCAGCACGATCACCACTTGCAGGACGAACACCTGTCCGGCGACACTGCGCCCGCCGATGGCGGAGCGTAGCCCGTTGGACGGGCCGTTCCTGTGCTTGCCGTCGTGTCGCCCAGGGCGAGGGTGCGCTGTACTGGGGCGGCGGGTCGACTGAGCCTGGGTTCGACCCAATAGTCCGACCATGAGCTATGTCTACACTGCCCGGCGTCCCATGGCGAGAGGCGTCACGCACGGTGATCGGGCGCCCCCGGGGGGCGTGACGCCGTGGGTGGGCCGGCCCGGCGCGGGCGAGGCGGCTCATGGGGGTCGGGACGCATGATGGAGACATAGTCCTTATTACCTGAATTTGTCGCTTCGGCGCGGAGGGCCTGATGAAGACTGTGGACCGCTACCGGCTGACCTTCACCCATCCCGGACCGGACGCACGCATGGTGACCGATGAGGTGGTCGTCGAGCGGACGAATGCCAACGGGCCGGGCGGCAACCCGGTGTACAGCGATCCCACGGGCATCCTCCGGGCCGAGATCAGCCCGGCCGGCGAGGTCCGCATGCTGGCCAGCGGCGCCTATCAGTCGCCGATCAACCCGGCCGTCGAACCGCTCTCCTGAACGGCCGAGCGCCCCGCCGGAAGCACGGCCCCGGCGGCCGGGAATCCGGCGGGGCCGATGGAGCCGACAGGGCCGACGGGGGAGAGCTCACGCGAGAAGCTGAGTCCCGGACGCCCGTTCAGGTCGATCTCGCCGGTGACGAGGAAGCCGGTGCGGGCCAGAACCGTCCGGGAGGCGTTGTTGTCGGCGGTCGTGCGGGCGCGCAGCGTGTTCAGGCCGTACGCGCTCGCGGCCAGGGCGCACATCTCCCGTACGGCGGCGGTCGCGAGACCTCGTCCCGTCGCCCGCTCGGCGACGCGGTACCCGAGATCGGCCGAACCGTGCGCCACGTCGACCAGATTGATCCGGGCCAGCACGGCGCCGGTGTCGTCCACCACGACGTGGAACTGGACCTCTCCCGTGGCCTGTTCGGCCAGCCGCTCGCCCAGGAGGGCATCGAACCGGGCGAAGAAGTCGTCGCCGCGGTCGGGGATCGTCGCGGCGAAGTAGGCGCGGTTCTCCCGCTCGAACGAGAGCAGCGCGGGCGCGTGGCCGGGGTGGAGGCGTTCGATGCGGGGCATCCGGCCATGCTAGGGACCCGTACCGTCCGGAGCACGCGCATTTCCGCCGCCCGGGAGAGGGCCGGGACGGGGGCGCGACGCGTGTTCGCCGACGCGGCAGGGGGACTCAGCCGCCGGCCGGAGGACCGGCGGGCGCCGGGATCTCGGGGTTGTCGCCCTCGGGGTCGATGTGCGGAAGGATCCGGTCGAGCCAGCGCGGTGTCCACCAGGCGCGGGCGCCGAGCAGGGTCATCACCGCCGGGACCATCAGGAGTCGTACGACCGTGGCGTCGATCAGCACGCTCACGGCGAGTCCGAGACCGAGCATCTTGACGACGATGTTGTCGCTCACGATGAACGCGGCGAAGACGCTCATCATGATCAGCGCGGCACAGGTGATCACGCGGGCGGTGATCTCCAGGGCGTGCGCGACACTCGCCTTCGCGTCCCCGCTGCGCAGCCAGAACTCGTGGACCCGCGACAGCAGGAAGATCTCGTAGTCCATGCTGAGCCCGAAGATGATCGCGAACATCATCATCGGCACGTAGCTCTCGATGGGCACCTTGCCCGAGACCCCCAGCGCCGGCCCGCCCCAGCCCCACTGGAAGACGGCGACGACGACACCGTAGGAGGCCGCGATGGACAGCACGTTGAGGATCGCCGCCTTCAGTGCGACGAGGATCCCGCGGAAGACGATCAGGATGATGATGAAGGCCAGCCCGACCACCACGGCGATGATGAGGGGCAGCCGGTCGGCGACGATGTTGCGGAAGTCGACCTGCGCGGCCGTCGTACCCGTGACATAGCCCTTGGCGGAGTAACCGGCCACGGCCTTGGGCAGCGTGTCGTCCACCAGACGGTTCGTCAGGTCCGTGGTGTCCTGGTTCTGCGGGGACACCTTGGAGTAGACGGTGCCGACCAGCACGTCCCCGTCCTTGGTGGCCGTCAGCGGGGTGACCGCGGCCGCCCCCGACACACCGCTGACCGTCTTCTGCGCCTGGGAGGCCAGCGCGGAACGCTTGTCCGACGGTACGTCCGTCTGGTCGATGACGACCGTCAGCGGACCGTTGGAGCCGGGTCCGAAGGACTCCGACATGATGTCGAACGCCCGCCGGTCCGTGAAGGACTTGGGGTCGGCACCGTCACCGATGTGCCCGAGCTGGATGGTGAACACAGGGATGGCCAGCACCAGCACCGTGAGGAGGCCGCCGGCCAGGAACCACCAGGGCCGCCGCTCGACGCGCTGTGCGTAGCGGTGCCAGGTGCCGGTGACGGGCGCCCCGGGTTCGGCGTTCGTCTCCGCGATCGGCGTGCGCACGTGGTAACGGTCGATGCGCCTGCCGATGAGTCCGAGCAGGGCGGGTACGAGGGTCAGCGCGCCGGCCACCGCGGAGACCACCGTGATGGCCGCCGCGAGGCCGAGCTTGCTGATGAACGAGACCCCGGAGACGGACAGTCCGGCCAGGGCGATGATGACGGTGCAGCCCGAGACCAGGACGGCCCGCCCGCTGGTGGTGGTGGCCCGGCCCGCCGCGTGCACCGGGTCGGCTCCGTTGATGAGGTTCTGCCGGTGACGGGTGAGGAGGAAGAGGGCGTAGTCGATGCCGACGCCCAGTCCGATCATCGTGGCGAGCGTCGGTGACACGGTCGCGAAGGTCGTCGCGGCCGCGACCAGGCCGAGGATGGCGAGCCCGCCCACGACGCTGACGAGGGCGGTCACCAGCGGCAGACCCGCCGCGATGACGCTGCCGAACCCGACGAGCAGGACGACGATCGCCACCGCGAACCCGATCAGCTCGCTGATCCTGTCGTTCGCCTCGGGCCTGGCCAGTTCGCCCAGCGGACCGCCGTACTCGACGTCGACCCCCGCGGACCGCAGCGGCTTGACGGCGCTGTCCACGCCGTGGAGGTAGTCGTCGCCGAGGGTCGAGGGCTGGACGTCGAAGCGGACCGTGATGTAGCCGGTCTTCCCGTCGCTGGACAGCGGCCCGACGTTCGGCTGCTGGGACTGGTCCGAGGACGGCTGGGAGCCGGGCGGCGGCAGCGGGTTCTGCGCCGACAGCACGTGCGGCAGCTTCTCCAGGGAGTCGACGGTCTGGCTCATCTGGGAACTCAGGTCGGTCAGCGGCTTCTGCGTGTCGCGCATGACGATCTGGCTGCTGTAGCCGCCCGCCGCCGGGTCGTGCGCCTTGAGGACGTCCAGCCCCTCGGTCGACTGCACTCCCGGCAGTTGGAAGTTGTCGGAGTACTGACCGCCGAACGAGTGGTTCAGCCCCTGGAGCACGCCGAGCGCGACGAGCCACCCCACGATGACGATCACGAAATGGCGGGCGCACCACTCACCCAGCCGCTGCAGTACCCCGGGCTTTTTCCGCCCGCTGGCTGAAGGGGCTTGTGTCGCCGACATGGGCTGCTCCTGCTCGAAGACGACTCCTCCGACTTCGCCATTAAACGATGTGACGATCACCGCGGCCCGCCGAGCATTCCGGCACCGCCGCACATCCCGGGACAGCCGCGCATGCCGACTCCGCCGCCCCGTCCGGAGTTCCGGGAGCCGCCGACCGCCCGGCCGTCCGTGCCCCGCTGACCGCCCGGCCGTCCGGGGCCCGTCGAACATTCCGGCACCGCCAAGCATTCCGGCACCGCCAAGCATCCCGGCTCCCGCCGCCCCGTCCGGAGTTCCGGGAGCCGCCTAACCGTCCGGCCGTCCGGGGCCCGTCGATCCGTCCGGCGGTCCGGCCCCCGTCGCTCCGTCCCGCCCCCGGTGCCCCAGGGGTTTCGGCGCCCGGGTGTAGGGATAACCCTCGATCGCCGACGACGTCATGTCATGGCTAGGTCAAGAGTGCAATCCTTCCCACACCTGTGGGACGGGTCGTCCATGGCCTGCCCACAGTCGCGTTCCCGCGCGCCCTGCTCAGCGCTTCCCGGACAGCACATCCCGTCTGCCCGGTCTGTCACCGGCCGCCGACCGCGGCCGAAGGCGTAGGAGTACGAGTGAGACGTTTCCCCCGTCAGGCGACTGCGGCCGGAGCCCTGGTGGCCACCGCCGCGTTCCTGGCCGTCGGCATACAGACGGTCCCGGCAGTCGCCAAGCCCGCCCCCCACACAACCCCCCTCCGCACGGGAGGACTTGAGGCGAAGCTCACCCCGGCACAGCACACGGCGCTGCTGAAGAAGGCATCGAAGCAGACCACCACGACCGCCGGCACGCTTGGCCTCGGTTCGAAGGAAAAGCTGGTCGTCAAGGACGTCGTCAAGGACAACGACGGCACCTTGCACACCCGTTACGAGCGCACCTACGCCGGCCTCCCGGTGCTCGGCGGCGACCTCGTGGTCCACACCCCGCCCGCCTCGCAGGCCACCGGCACGGTGAGCACGACCTTCGCCACCAAGCGCGCCATCAAGGTCGCGAGCACCACCGCGTCCGTGACCAAGTCCGCCGCCGGGGCCCAGGCCCTCAAGGCGGCCAAGTCGCTGAAGGCGGAGAAGCCCGCGACGGACAGCGCCCGCAAGGTCGTCTGGGCCGGCACCGGCACCCCCCGGCTCGCCTGGGAGACCGTGGTCAGCGGTGTCCAGGACGATGGCACGCCGAGCAAGCTGCACGTCATCACCGACGCCACCACCGGCAAGGAGATCACCCGGTACGAGGGGATCCAGACCGGCACCGGCAACACCCAGTACAGCGGTACGGTCACGCTGAACACCACGCTGTCGGGATCGACGTACCAGCTCACGGACTCGACCCGCGGCGGCCACAAGACGTACTCGCTGAACAACGGCACGTCCGGCACCGGCACGCTGATGACGGACGCCGACGACGTCTGGGGCACCGGCGCGGGTTCCAACACCCAGACCGCCGGCGCGGACGCCGCCTACGGCGCCCAGACGACCTGGGACTTCTACAAGAACACCTTCGGGCGCAGCGGCATCAAGAACAACGGTGTCGCCGCCTACTCGCGCGTCCACTACAGCACGGCGTACGTCAACGCCTTCTGGGACGACAGCTGCTTCTGCATGACCTACGGCGACGGCACCAGCAGCACCCACGCGCTGACCTCGCTGGACGTCGCGGGCCACGAGATGAGCCACGGCGTCACCTCCAACACCGCGGGCCTGAACTACACCGGTGAGTCCGGCGGTCTGAACGAGGCGACCTCCGACATCTTCGGCACCGGCGTGGAGTTCTACGCCAACAACTCAACCGACGTGGGCGACTACCTCATCGGCGAGAAGATCAACATCAACGGCGACGGCACGCCGCTGCGCTACATGGACAAGCCCAGCAAGGACGGGTCCTCCGCCGACAGCTGGTACTCCGGCGTCGGCAACCTGGACGTCCACTACTCCTCGGGCCCGGCGAACCACATGTTCTACCTGCTCTCCGAGGGCAGCGGCTCCAAGACCATCAACGGTGTCACGTACAACAGCTCGACCTCCGACGGTGTCGCCGTCGCGGGCATCGGCCGGGCCGCGGCCCTGCAGATCTGGTACAAGGCACTGACGACGTACATGACGTCCACCACCAACTACGCGGGTGCCCGCACCGCCGCGCTGAACGCCGCGACCGCGCTGTACGGCGCGAACTCCACCCAGTACGCGGGTGTGGCGAACGCCTTCGCCGGCATCGCCGTCGGCGGTCACGTCACCCCGCCGGCCAACGGTGTGACCGTCACCAACCCGGGCAGCCAGTCCTCCACCGTCGGAACCGCGGTGAGCCTGCAGATCTCGGCAAGCAGCACCAACAGCGGCTCCCTGACGTACTCCGCCAGCGGCCTGCCCACCGGCCTGTCGATCAGCGGCTCCACCGGCGCGATCACCGGGACCCCGACCACCGCCGGCACCTACAGCACCACGGTGACCGTCACGGACAGCACCGGGGCCACCGGCACCGCGTCGTTCACCTGGACCGTGAGCTCCGGCGGCGGTGGCACCTGCACCTCGGCGCAGCTGCTCGGCAACCCCGGCTTCGAGTCCGGCGCCACCACCTGGACCGCCACCAGCGGAGTCATCACCACCGACTCCGGTCAGGCGGCCCACGGCGGTTCGTACAAGGCCTGGCTGGACGGTTACGGCTCCACGCACACCGACACGCTGTCCCAGTCGGTGACGATCCCCAGCGGCTGCAAGGCCTCGTTCACCTTCTGGCTGCACATCGACACGGCGGAGACCACCACCAGCTCGCAGTACGACAAGCTGACGGTCACGGCCGGATCGACCACGCTGGCGACCTACTCCAACCTCAACAAGGCCACCGGCTACACGCAGAAGACCTTCGACCTGTCCTCGTTCGCCGGCACCACGGTGAGCCTCAAGTTCAGCGGTGTCGAGGACTCCTCGCTCCAGACCAGCTTCGTCGTGGACGACACCGCCGTGACGACGAGCTGACCCGCAGTACCTGACAACTCCGCATCGGCCGCGACGTGGGTCCTCCGCGAGGACGACCCACGTCGCGCGCCGCTTTCAGGACCTACTCGAACCGGGAGGGGTCACCGGCTCCGAGACGTACGAGTTCGGCGGTCCCGCCGGAGAAGTCGACCACCGTCGTCGGCTCCGTGCCGCAGTCGCCGGAGTCGATGACGGCGTCGACCACGTGGTCCAGTTGGTCCTTGATCTCCCAGCCCTGGGTCAGCGGCTTCTCCTCGTCCGGCAGGAGCAGGGTGCTCGACAGCAGCGGCTCGCCCAGTTCGGCCAGGATCGCCTGCGCGACGGCATGGTCGGGGATGCGCACCCCGACGGTCTTCTTCTTCGGGTGCAGCAGCCTGCGCGGAGCCTCCTTCGTCGCCGGGAGGATGAAGGTGTAACTGCCGGGCGTGGCCGCCTTGACCGAGCGGAAGACCGCGTTGTCGATCCGTACGAAGTGTCCGAGCTGGGCGAAGTCCTCGCACATCAGCGTGAAGTGGTGGCGCTCGTCGAGGCGGCGGATCGAACGGATGCGGTCGATGCCGTCCCGGTTGCCGAGCGCGCAGCCGAGGGCGAAGCAGGAGTCCGTCGGGTAGACGATCAGCCCGCCGCTGCGGACGATCTCCACCACCTGCGTGATGACGCGCCGCTGCGGATTCTCCGGGTGAACGTCGAAGTACTTGGCCATGTTTCGAGACTAGGGCTCCGAAGGCCGACCGGGGCGCCCGGCTCCGGATCTCCGCCGGAATTCTCCCCGGTCGCGGCTATAGGAACCTCGAGGCCGTCTCGCTACCCTCCGCCGCATGATTTCCACGGTGGTCTGGGGTACCGGCAATGTCGGCCGCGCGGCCATCCGCGCCGTCGAGGCCCACCCGAAACTGAGACTCGCGGCCGTGCTGGTGCACGACCCGCGCAAGGTCGGCCGCGACGCCGGCGAACTGGCCGGGCTGGGCCACGGCCTCGGTGTCGCGGCGAGCGACGACATCGAGGCCGTCCTGGCCTCGGGTCCCGGAGCCGTCGTCTACGCGGCCACCGGCGACATCCGCCCCGACGAGGCCCTCGCCGACATCGCGCGGGCGATCCGGGCCGGTGCGGTGGTCGTCACACCCGCCCTCTATCCGCTCTACGACCAGCGCAGCGCCCCGCCCGAGTTCCGGGACCCCGTGCTCGCCGCCATCGCCGAGGGCGGCGGCTCCCTGTTCGTCTCCGGCGTCGACCCGGGCTGGGGCAATGACGTCCTGCCCCTGCTGATCAGCGGTCTGGGCACCACGATCGACGCCATCCGCTGCCAGGAGATCTTCGACTACTCCACGTACGAACAGGAGGAGTCCGTACGGTACTTGGTCGGCATGGGGCAGCCGATGGACTACGAGCCGCTGATGCTCGCCCCGTCGATCCCGACGATGGTGTGGGGCGGCCAGATACGGCTCATGGCGCGGGCCCTCGGCGTCGAACTCGACGACATCACCGAGACGATGGAGCGCCGCCCGCTGGCCGGCACCGTGAGCACCCGCACGATGGGCGAGTTCGCGGCCGGTACCCAGGGCGCGGTCCGCTTCGAGGTGCGGGGGATCGTCGGGGGAGAGCCGCGGATCGTCATCGAGCACATCACCCGCATCCACGCCTCCTGCGCACCGGACTGGCCCTCGCCGCCCGACGGGGACGGGGCGCACCGGGTGATCATCGAGGGTCTGCCGCGGATCGAGGTCACCGTCGCGGCCACCGACGAGGGCGAGAACCGTTCCGCGGGCGGGAACGCCACCGCGGTCGGCCGTCTGGTCGGCGCCGTCGACTGGCTGGTGGACGCGGAACCAGGACTCTACGACGCACTCGACGTCCCGCTGCGTCCCGCAGTCGGCCGGCTCGGAAGGAAGTGACCCATGACCCTGCGCGTCGACATTCCCGAGGGACAGGAACCGATCGGATACGTCTGGGGCGAGCTGGTGCCCGGCATCGGCATGGCCGCCGCGAACTTCTCCCTGTCGGTGTACGAGCACACGACGCTGGGCCTGCGCGAGTTCGAGGCCGCCCGGCTGCGCATCGCGCAGATCAACGGGTGTCTGTTCTGCCTGGACTGGCGCACGGAACGTGACGGCCTGAAGGTCGAGGAGGAGTTCGCGGACGCGGTGACCCAGTGGCGTACCACCGACGCCTTCGACGACCGGACACGGCTGGCCGCCGAGTACGCCGAGCGGTACGCACTGGATCACCATGGTCTGGACGAGGACTTCTGGACCCGGATGACGGGCCTGTACAGCCAGCGGGAGATCGTGGAGCTGTCGATGAGCGTCGGCTCCTGGCTGGCGTTCGGCCGGCTCAACCACGTGCTGGGACTGGACGCCGTGTGCGTGCTGCCGACCCACTGAACGCGCTGCCGACCCACTGAACGCGCGTCCGGCCGGCGGGATGCCGGGGCCCCTCGAGCGGATCCGGACCCCTCGCGGGGTCCGCACCGCCTAGAGGTCCACGGCGATGATGTTCTCGATGTTCCTCTCGGCGAGGGCCGTGATGGTGACGAAGGGATTGACGCTGGTGTTGCCCGGGATCAGCGCGCCGTCGATGACGTACAGGCCCGCATAGCCCTTCAGGCGGCCGTAGTTGTCGGTGGCCTTGTTCAGTACGGCGCCGCCGAGCGGGTGATAGGTGAGATGGTCGCCCCAGATCTTGTACACGCCGAAGAGATCGGTCCGGTAGATCGTCCCCTCCTTCGCGTTGATCTTGTCGAAGATCGTCTTCGCCATGTCGATGGAGGGCTGCTTCCAGGCGGTCTGCCAGTTGAGGTCGACGTTCCCGGTCGCCGCGTTCCAGGTGAACTGGGCGCGGTTGGGGTTCTTGGTGATGGACAGGTAGAAGGACGCCCAGGTCTCGATGCCGGTGGGCAGCGGCGCCACCTCGGCGAACGCGCCGCCCGCGGTCCAGTTGTCGATGCCGCCGCAGGGGATGCTGGCCTGGAGCGAACCGGTCGGATCCCACAGGTGGTTGGCGCGGCCGCACATGACGTTGCCGTTGTCGCCCCACCCCTGGCCGACGTCGCCGTTGAGGCCGGGCAGCGCGCCGGTCGCCTTCAGCCGGACCAGGAGCTTGCTCGTCCCGACGCTTCCGGCCGCGAAGAACACGCGGTCGGCGGTCACCGTCTTGGTGGCCGTGGTGGCGCCGGTGGTGCTGAGCTGGTCGATCAGGACCGTGTAGCCGCCGCCGGACGCGGGTGCGACCGACGTGACCTTGTGCAGCGGTGAGATGGTGACCCGTCCGGTGGCCGTGGCCTGGGCGAGGTAGGTCTTCTGGAGCGACTTCTTGCCGTAGTTGTTGCCGTAGAGGATCTCCCCGGCGAGGGCCGACTTGGTGACGGTGCCCGCGGCCTCCTGCTTCATGTAGTCCCAGTCGTACACGTCCGGCACGAAGACGAACGGGAAGCCGGAACGCTGGGCCTGCTTCCGGCCGACCCGCGCGTACTGGTAGCAGTCGGTGGTGTCGAACCACGCCGGGTCGATCAGGCCCGTGCCGAGCGTGGCGTTGGCGCGCGGGTAGTACGTCGCGTACATCTCGTCGGCGTTCACCGAGGGGAGGATCGCGCCGAAGTTCTCCCGTTTGGGAGTGACCGCCATGCCTCCGTTGACGAGTGATCCGCCGCCGACACCGCGGCCCTGGTACACGATGATCTGGCCCATCTCCTCGGCGTCCAGGATTCCCGTGTAGCGGGGGATGTCCTTGTCGATGGGGAAGCCGAGGAAGTTGCTGAGGGGCTGTTTGGTCCGGGTGCGCAGCCAGTACGAACGCTGGTCCGGGCTGGTCGTGTTGGCGAAGATCTTGCCGTCCGAGCCGGGGGTGTCCCAGGCCATGCCCATCTCGACCATCTGCACGTCGACACCCGCCTGGGCGAGCCGCAGGGCGGCGACCGAGCCGCCGTAACCGGTGCCGATCACGAGGACGGGGACGTGTGCTCCGGACGGGATCGACGTGGCCGCCGTGGCGATCTGCGCGGGGGCCGCGACAGCGCGACCGGCGAGGCTCACTGCTCCAAGAATAGAACCTGTTCCAGCTATGAATCGTCGGCGCGAAACACCCCTGGAATCGTTGGTTTGCTGGTTGATGTCACCCACGTGACACTCCTCACTCTCGATGAGTGGGAACAGGTTCTACTGTTACTGGCTTGTTAAGTCACTACATACCGGTTGGTAACTTCTGTCCGATCTTGGGGTGATCGGCGAGCTCTGCTCCGCTTGCTCTTGACTTCACAAGACCCTCGCGCGACATTCCTGGCGCTGCATCAGAACCAGTACGGCGGGGGCCAGTCGGGCTCCCGGAGCAACGGAACGCCACACATCCCCCGCCCTGCTGGAGAGCCCTGCCATGTCCCCGAGCGCCGAGCCCGCCAGATCCGCCTCCTCCCTCCCGGCCCCCGGCCCGTCGCGGCGCCGTGTGCTCGGCGCGGCCACGGGCGCCTCCCTCGCGCTCGCCGCCGGTGCCGCCGGTGCCGCGGTCGCCGCCGCTCCGGCCACGGCGGCCGACCTGCCCGTACTCGGCACGTACGACGTCGTCGTGGTCGGCTCCGGAGCCGCCGGGATGACCGCGGCGCTCACCGCCGCGAAACGCGGGCTGAGCTGTGTCGTCCTGGAGAAGGCGGCCACCTTCGGAGGGTCGGCGGCCCGCTCCGGTGCGGGCATCTGGATCCCCAACAACCCCGTCATCCTCGCCGCGGGCGTTCCCGACACCCCCGCGAAGGCCGCCGCGTACCTCGCGGCCGTCGTCGGCCCGGACGTCTCCGCCGACCGGCAGCAGGCCTTCCTCGGCCACGGACCGGCCATGGTCTCCTTCGTCATGGCCAACAGCCCGCTGCGCTTCCGCTGGATGGAGGGGTACAGCGACTACTACCCCGAACTCCCCGGCGGCCTGCCGGGCGGACGCTCCATGGAGCCCGACCAACTCGACGGCACGATCCTCGGAGCCGAACTGGCCCGCCTGAACCCCCCGTACATGGCCGTCCCGGCCGGCATGGTCGTCTTCAGCGCCGACTACAAGTGGCTCACGCTCTCCGCCGTGAGCGTGAAGGGCGCGGCCGTCGCCACCGAGTGCCTGGCGCGCGGCACCAAGGCGGCGCTCCTCGGCCAGAAACCGCTGACGATGGGCCAGTCCCTCGCGGCCGGGCTGCGCGCCGGACTGCTCGCCGCCCAGGTCCCGGTGTGGCTGAACACCCCGATGTCCGATCTCTTCCTGGAGAACGGCGCGGTCACCGGAGCGGTGGTCACCCGCGACGGCACGACCGGACTCGTCAGGGCCCGGCGCGGGGTCGTCGTCGGCTCCGGCGGCTTCGAGCACAACGCCGCCATGCGCGCCGAGTTCCAGCGGCAGCCCATCGGGACCGCCTGGACGGTGGGCGCCAAGGAGAACACCGGCGACGGCATCCAGGCCGGCCGCCGGGCCGGGGCGGCGCTCGACCTGATGGACGACGCCTGGTGGGGCCCGGCCGTCCCGCTGCCCGACGAGCCCTACTTCTGCCTCGCCGAGCGCACCCTGCCCGGCGGCCTGCTGGTCAACGCCGCCGGCGCACGCTTCGTCAACGAGGCCGGACCCTACAGCGACGTCGTGCACACCATGTACGACCGCGACCCGAGCGCTCCGGACATCCCCGCGTGGCTGGTCGTCGACCAGAACTACCGCAACCGCTACCTGTTCAAGGACGTCGCGCCGACCTTCACGTTCCCCGACTCCTGGTACACCTCCGGGGCCGCGTACAAGGCGTGGACCCTGGACGACCTCGCCCGGCGCATCGGAGTCCCCGCGGCCGCGCTGCGCACCACCGTCGGCCGCTTCAACGGCCTGGCCCTGAGTGGCAAGGACACCGACTTCCACCGCGGCGACAGCGCCTACGACCACTACTACACCGACCCCGCCGTCCTCCCGAACTCCTGCCTGGCCCCGCTGTGGCTCCCTCCCTACTACGCCTTCAAGATCGTCCCGGGCGATCTCGGCACCAAGGGAGGCCTGCGCACCGACGCCCGCGCCCGCGTCCTGCGCCCGGACGGCACGGTGATTCCCGGCCTGTACGCGGCGGGCAACGCCAGCGCCGCCGTGATGGGCCACAGCTACGCGGGAGCGGGTTCGACGATCGGTCCCGCGATGACGTTCGGCTACATCGCGGCCCTAGACCTCGCGGCGACCTGACGGGCAGCAGTCAGCCGCCGGTGCGCTCGCTGTGACTGTCTGCGGTCGCGCCGGTGTCCGCGTCCCCGCCGGCGTCCGCGTCCCGGTCCGCGCGCGGCTCGGGCGACAGGACCAGGACGGAGACGTCGTCGCGGATCGAGGGGCAGAACCGGACCAGGTCCTCCCACAGGTGGGCGACGAGCGCGTCCGAGGGTTCCTCGGCGAACGCGGTGAGCCGGTCGGGCAGCGGGTAGAAGGAGCCGCCGGCGTCCCGGCTCTCGCTCACGCCGTCCGACGCCATGAACAGCCGGTCACCGGGGTCCAGCTCGACCGTCCGTCCCTTCGGCGGGGACAGCTCGAAGAAGCCCAGACCCAACGGGGGCCCCGGATCGGCGTCCAGTTCGAGGGCCTTCGCACCGCGCAGCAGCACCGGCGCGGGGTGCCCGCAGGACACCATCCGTACGGTGCCCGTGCCCGGCGGGAACTCCAGGAGCAGCGCGGTGGCGAACAGCTCGGCGTGATCGACCGACGCCGAGTCCACCACCAGCCTGCGGTCGAGCCGGGCCGCGGCCGCCTCCAGATCACGCTGGTCCAGCACCGTCTCCCGGAACGCCCCCAGCAGCGAGGCGACCGTTCCCACGGCCGACAGCCCGTGTCCCTGTACGTCGCCCATGACCGCCCGGACTCCGAACGGCCCGTCCCGTACCTCGAAGAAGTCACCGCCGACCAGCGTCTCCCGCTGGGCGGGCCGGTAGAGCCCGACGCAGCGGACCGGCCCGACGCGTTCGGGCAGCGGCGGCAGCACCGCGAGCTGAGCGGCTTCGGCGACGGACCGCACGGTGACCAGATGGGCGTCCCTGCGGCTGCGGACGAGCGACACGAACACGCTCAGCACGGCGATGAAGGCGATGGTGAGCAGGTCCGCGTTGCCGGGATGGTTGAGGTGCAGGGCGGGGACGTTCAGCAGGACCACGACGACCGCGCCGAAGACCGCCGTCGCCAGGGGCCCGTAGGACAGGACGGCCAGCGAGGGGATCGCGCCCAGCAGGAAGCCGATGTCCGGTGGCTCGCTGCTCACGAGTTCCGCTACGAGGACGCCCACCAGCAGGACCGGGGGGAGCAGCCGTACCCAGCGCGGAGGCGGCGAGCCGCGCAGCCATCCCGGGTAGTCGTCCCGCCGACCGGACGCGGCCTTCGTGGCCATGGCACTCCTCCCTTCGCCACCACGCTCCTCCCTTCCCCGCCGTCGCGCACTTTGATCGGCTCGGGGACGCGGGCGGGGGAGACGAACGGCACGGAGCCCCGCCATCACGGGGATGGGATGACGGGGCTCCACAGGGCGGGTGCCCCGGCGGCGGCGTTTCATCCCACCGGCGTCCGGGAGAGGCCCCGGCACCCGACCCGGGGCATGGTGGAGGGGTGACAGGACTGGCCGTGCTGTTCGCGCTCCTCGGGGCCGCCAGCAACGCGATGGGCACGGCGTTCCAGCGCAAGGCCGCCTCCCGCGTCAGCGAGGGCGGCGGGCTGCGGCTCATCGTCCGGCTGGCCCGTCAGCCGGCCTGGCTGATCGGCGTCGGCGGGGTGATCGGGGCGGCGCTCTTCCAGGCCCTTGCCCTGGCGAACGGGCCGCTGTCCCTGGTGCAGCCCCTGTTCATCCTGGAACTGCCCTTCGCCCTGATGATCGCCGTCCCGCTCCTGCACCGCCGTCTGTCGCGGGCTGGATGGCAGGCCGTCGTGGGCGTGGTCGCCGGACTCGGCCTCGTCCTCCTCGCGGCCGCGCCCTCGGGAGCACGGTCCGACGCCTCCATGGAACGCTGGATCCCGGTCCTGATCGTCTGCCTGGGAAGCGTGGCCGTCGCGGTCGTCGTCGCCCGACCCGGCCGCCCGCCGCTCTTCCGCGCCGCCGTGCTGGGATCGGCGTCGGCCATCAGCAACGCGCTCACCGCCGCTCTGCTCAAATCGGCCGTGGGCACCCTCCGCGAGGACGGGTTCGGCGCTTTCCTCAGCGTGTGGCAGACCTACGGATTCGCCGTGACCGGCATCGCTGCCGTCCTGCTCCTGGAGAACGCGCTCCAGGCGGGCCCGCTGGCCGCCTCGCAGCCCGCGCTGACCATCGGCGACGCGACGCTCAGTCTCGTCCTCGGTGTCACGCTCTTCGACGAGACGATCCGTACGGGCTGGTGGCTGCTGCCCGAGCTGATCGGCGCGGGACTGGTCCTGTGGGGCGTCCTGCGGCTGACCCGCGTGGTCCCGCATCTCGCGGACATGGCCCATTGACGCCGGTCGAGCCGGCCGTCCAGGGCCCGGGTCCGCCGGTGGGGCCAAAGCCGCCGACGTGCCCGGCGACTGGCCGGCACTCGCTCGATTGGTGACGGCCGGGACTGGACAGACCCTTGTGGTGACGAGTCGGATCGAGAACGTTCGGGAACTGGTCGCGCGGACGCGGTACGTCGTCCTCGGCTTCGACGGCCCGATCTGCCAGCTGTTCTCCGGGCCCTCGGCGACGGCCCTCGCGCGCGCCCGGCTCGACCGGCTGACGGAACCGGACCTGCGCGACGCCCTGCTCGCCGAGGAGGAACGCGACCCCACGGACCCCTACCGCGCCCTGACGGCGGTGGCCGGCCGGCACCCGGACGGTGAAGCCCTCGCCCGGCTCGACGCGTGGCTTACCCGGACCGAGCTGGCGGCGGTACCCACCGCGATGCCGACCGCGTACGCGGATCCGCTCCTGCACACCTGGGCGGCGGTCGGGGCGAGACTCGCCGTGGCGACCGGTACGTCGGCCCAGGCCGTCACCTCGTACCTGAACACACGCGGGCTCACCCACCGCTTCGCCCCGTACATCTTCGGCCGCGCACCGCACCGGGGAACCTCCCTTCCCCGTCCGGCCCCCCTGGAACTGGCCCTCGGCGCCATGGGCGCCGAACCGGACGCCTCACTGATGATCGGCGCCGCTCCCGAGGACCACGCGGCGGCGCACCGGGCCGGTGTCCGCTTCCTCGGATACGCCCGCCGGCCCGCCAGAGCGCGCGCACTGCGGGAGGCCGGTGTACCCGCGCGGTGCGTCACGGACTCCCTGGAACCCCTGCTGCGCGGCCTGCGCGAACTCCCCTGAGCCGGTCACCGCGCCGATCACTGCGCCATACGAGGGGAAAGCCGCCGGAAACTCGTGTGCATGCATCGCCGGGAGCGGGGCACCAGACATCCTGAGACAGCTCGGGAAGCTACCCCCCTGGCGAAACCCGGGCTGCACGGCCCCGCAGGCAGTCACTCCCCCCGGCTGCCGGCGGGGCCGCATTCGTTCGCCCCTACTCCACCCGGATACCGACGATGCAGGTGTCGTCGTCGGTGTCGGACCTGCTGTACGTCAGGAGCCGGTCGAGCTGGTGGTCGAGGGTTCCGGACGTCGTACGGGCCGCGCTGAGCAGCTGGCGCAGCGACACCTCCACCGAGCGGTCACGCCTCTCGACCAGACCGTCCGTGTACATCAGCAGCGTGTCGTGGACCTCCAGCTGCACCTCGTCCTCCGCGAACGTCGCCTCGGGCACCGCACCGAGCAGGATGCCCTTGAGCAGCGGCAGCGGGGTCGCGTCCGCGTCCCGGACCAGAACGGGCGGCAGATGCCCGGCCCTCGCCCAGCGCAGGACGCGGCGGCGCGGATCGTAGAGCCCGACGACCGCGGTGGCCGTGACACCGCCGGTGAGATGGTGCGCCACGACGTTGAGCCAGGACAGCAGCTGCCCGGGCCCCGCGCCCGTCACGGCGAGCCCGCGCAGGGCGTTGCGCAGCACCACCATGCTGGTCGCCGCCTCTATCCCGTGACCGGCCACGTCACCGACACACACCAGGACCAGACCGGAGGACAGCACGACGGCGTCGTACCAGTCGCCTCCGACGAGCTGCTCGGTCTCCGCGGGGCGGTAGCGCACCGCCACGTCGAGACCCGGAGCGCGCAGCGGCGCCCGGTCCGGCGGCATGATCGCGTGCTGGAGCTGAAGGGTCAGCCGGTTGCGTTCGTGCGCCTGCTGTTCGGTGTGCGCGAGCTGGTCGCGGGTGACCGCCAGGGCCACCTCGGTCCAGTGCTGCGCCGAGATGTCCTGGTAGGCACCGCGGACCGCGAACAGCCGGTCGTCGGCGTCGAGAACCGGCTCGGCCACCATGCGGATGTGCCGGGTCACGCCGTCGGGGCGCTGCAGCCGGAACGCGGCCGACGCCGGACGCCGGTGGTGCAGGACGGTCCGCAGGAAGCGGCCGATGGTGACGGCGTCGTCCGGGTGGGCGTGCGCCGCCAGGTCCTCAAGCGGCACGGGGGCGTCCGAGGGCGGGCGGCCGTACAGATCGAAGAGCGTCTCGTTCCAGATCGTCTCGCCGGTCAGCAGGTTCTCCTCGAAACCGCCGATCCTGCCGAGCCGCTGGGCGTGCTGGAGCAGGCTCGCCAGCCGGGCCGTCTCGTCTTCTATGCGCCAGATGAGCAGGACGGTTCCGCCGTGCCGGCTGATGTTGATGTCGGCCACGGCGGACAGCCGCACCTGGTCGACCAGCGCGGTCAGATCCATGCGCCGCGCCCGGAACGGCTCACCGGTGGCGTAGACGCGCTCGACGCACTGGAAGAGACCGCTGTCTCCCGCGGCCAGCGGATAGGCCTCCAGCAGCAGCGCCCCGTGAACGGTGCCGCGCGGCCGGCCGGCCGGATCGAGGAAACGGCCGTTCACATGACGGATACGGAAGTCGGCGAGCCGTCCCTGGTCGTCGAGCTGGGGCACCAGGACCAGCGCGGGATCGTGCAACCCGTCCACCAGGTCGATCAGTTCACCGACGTCGGCCGTCCCCCGCGCCTGGGCGCAGTCGCCCGGCAGCACGTGGGTCTCCAGGGTGTGCGAGCACAGTTCGGCCAGCGCCTCGACCTGCCGGACCACCTGCGGTGGCTGCGGTCCCAGGGCGGACGGCCACGCGATCTCCAGGACGCCGTGGATCCGGCCTCCCGATCCGGCCGGCACCGCGACCCGTCCGCCGTCCGGATGTTCGGCGTGCCCGATGGACGGCAGCCCGGTCTCCGCCAGGGAGCCGGCCCACTGCGCCGTACGGTCGGACAGCGCACGGCGTGCCATCGTCGCCACGCCCGGGGGGACGTACCGCCAGCGCCTGGCCTCGCCCGGCGGGAAACCGGCGCTGCCCGCCAGGGACAGCGAACCGTCCGTGTCCGCCGCCCAGATGGCCACGGCGACCGCCCCGAGCGGGGTCAGCGCGTGCTGGAGCAGGGAGTCCGCCACCGCCTGGGTGTCACCCGCCGCGAGCGCTCCGCTCTCGGCCGCGCGCAGCCCCACCGCGGGGGCGCCGTCCTTCGGCGGCCGCTCGGCCGTCGCGGAGAGGAAGGTGCTGGTCACCTCCGAAAGCCGGTCGTGCGCCGCCTGGTTGATGATCTCGACGGCGAGCTGGAGCTGCGGCACCTTGGCCTGTTCCGCCAGTTCGGCGAGCTGGCGGGCGGCCTGGACCGGTCCGCAGCCCAGCCGCTCGACCAGGATGCCCTTGGCCAGCTCGACCAGGGCCCGCCCGTCGGCCTCCGCCTGCGCGTCCCGTACCTCGCGGCGCAGCCGCTCGACGGTTGCCGCCAGCCTGCCCACCGGAGATGTCCGGGACACGCCCGAGAGCTCGACGGACCGCCCGGCGTCCGTGGCGTCCTCCGTGGGCTCGGGGACGTGCGCGCCGGTTTCCTCTGGACTGTTCATCGTGCGGCCGCTCCTCGGCGGCGGCCCCGGAGGGCACGGGGGAGGGGAGTCGGCGGAGGGTGTCCCGCCGCGCGGCCGCGGCGGAGGGGACCGGGTCTCATGTCACGCCCCGAGCCAGCGCCGGACGCACGCGATCAGGTCGTCGGTGTCGACCGGCTTGGTGACATGGTCGCTGGCGCCCGACAGCAGGCTCTTCTCCCGGTCGCCGGGCATGGCCTTCGCCGTCACCGCGATGATCGGCAGGTCGGCGTACTGGGGCATCTTGCGGATCTCGGCGGTCGCGGTGTAGCCGTCCATCTCGGGCATCATCACGTCCATCAGGATCAGCGCGACCTCCGGCCGGCTCAGCAGGGTCTCGATGCCCTTCCTGCCGTTGTCCGCGTGCAGCACCTGGAATCCGTGCAGTTCCAGAATGCCGCTGAGCGCGAAGAGGTTGCGGGCGTCGTCGTCGACGACGAGCACCGTACGGCCCTCGAAGGCGCTGTCGATCGGCCGCGCGGGCCGGCTCCTGGCCTCCTCGGCGCGGACCAGCGGCACCACGTCGCCGGGCTGGTCCGCGGACAGGTGCAGCGCGATCCGCTCGCGCAACTCGTCCAGACTGGACAGGAACTCCAGCGACCGGGCACCCGAGCGGGACTGCAGCGCCCGCTCCTGCGCGAAGTCGACCCGGCTGCCGTTGTGGACGAGGACCGGCACGGTCGCCAGGGCCGAGTCGCCCTCCACCGCTTCGAGGAACCGGGCCGTCTCGCCCTCCGGCATGCCGAGTTCGAGCACGACGCAGTGCCACGGCTCCGCGGCCAGGGCGCCGGCCGCCTCCTGCGCCCCGACGACGGTGACGACGTCGACGCTCTCCCGGGCGTCGCCCTCGTCACGGCTGCGCGCCACGTCCGCCACCGCGCTCTCGGCCACCAGCGTCAGCAGCCCCCGGGGCCGGTCCTCGACGACCAGGAGCCGCCGCCGTCGCTGGCGGGGCAGGCCCGTCGGACCGGGAGCGGTGTGCCGGGGCTCGGAGTGCGCCGAGGCGTCCTCGGCGGTCGCCGGTTCGGGCAGGCGGCCGCCGGCCAGCAGCTCCTCGAACTCGGGCCGGGCGACGGGGAGGAACAAGGTGAACGTACTGCCCTGTCCGGGTGTGCTGTCCACGGTGACCGCACCGCCGAGCAGATGGGCGATCTCCCGGGTGATGGACAGACCGAGACCGGTGCCGCCGTACTTGCGGCTGGTGGTGCCGTCGGCCTGCTGGAAGGCGCCGAAGATCGTCTCCAGTTGCTGCTCGGGGATGCCGATGCCGGTGTCCTTGACCCGGAAGGCGGCGATCGTCCCGCCACGGTGGACGCCCGCGGGGATCTCCTGGTCGGACGCCGGTTCGATGCGCAGTTCGACCCGGCCCCGCTCGGTGAACTTGACCGCGTTCGAGAGCAGGTTGCGCAGCACCTGCCGCAGCCGTGAGTCGTCGGTGAGCAGGTCCACCGGCGCGCCGGGAGCGGTGCTGACCGTGAACTCCAGGCTCTTCTGCGAGGTCATGGGGCGGAAGGTGGCCTCGACGTATTCGAGGAGCTGGCGCAACGGGACCCGCTCGGGGGTCACGTCCATCTTGCCCGCCTCGACCTTCGACAGGTCCAGGATGTCGTTGATGAGCTGGAGCAGGTCGGAGCCGGCGGAGTGGATGATGCCCGCGTACTCGACCTGCTTCGGCGTGAGGTTGCGCGAGGGGTTCTGCGCCAGCAGCTGGGCCAGGATGAGGAGACTGTTGAGCGGGGTCCGCAGCTCGTGGCTCATGTTGGCGAGGAACTCGGACTTGTACTTGGACGCCAGCGACAACTGCTGGGCCCGCGCCTCCAGTTCCTGCCGGGCCTGTTCGATCTGGAGGTTCTTCGCCTCGATGTCGCGGTTCTGGGTCGCGAGCAGGGAGGCCTTGTCCTCCAGCTCGGCGTTGGAGCGCTGGAGTTCGTCCTGCTGGACCTGCAACTCCTCCGAGCGGGCCTGGAGTTCGGCGGTCAGGCGCTGCGACTCGCCCAGCAGCTCATCGGTGCGGGCGTTGGCCACGATGGTGCTGACATTGACGCCGATCGTCTCCATGAGCTGTTCCAGGAACGTCATGTGACCCTGCTTGAAGCGGGTGACCGAGGCCAGCTCGATGACGCCGAGCACCTGCTCCTCGACGACGATGGGCAGGACCACCAGCGCCGTCGGCGCGGTCTGCCCGAGACCCGAGGAGATGGTGACGTACCCCGGCGGCACCTCGTCCACGGTGATCGCCCGCCGGCTGCGCGCGGCCTGCCCGACGAGCGAGCGGCCGAGCGGGATACGGGTGGGACGCCCGTCCTCGTCGGGATAGCCGTACGAGCCGACCAGCCTGAGTTCCGTGCCCTTCGCGGTCTCCTCGGCGAGGTAGAAGGCGCCGTACTGCGCGGCGACCAGCGGGGTGAGCTCGTCCATGATGAGGTCGGCCACCACGTCCAGGTCGCGGTATCCCTGCATCAGACCGGAGATACGGGCCAGGTTCGTCTTGAGCCAGTCCTGCTCCTGGTTGGCGCGCGTGGTCTCCCGCAGCGACTCCACCATGAAGTTGATGTTGTCCTTCAGGTCGGCGACCTCGCCGGAGGCCTCCACGGTGATGGACCGCGTCAGGTCGCCCTCGGCCACGGCACTGGTGACCTCGGCGATCGCGCGCACCTGGCGCGTGAGGTTGCCGGCCAGTTCGTTCACGTTCTCGGTCAGCCGCTTCCAGGTGCCCGAGACGCCCTCCACCTCCGCCTGACCGCCGAGCCTGCCCTCGCTGCCGACCTCCCGGGCCACGCGGGTGACCTCGGCGGCGAAGGCGGAGAGCTGGTCGACCATGGTGTTGATGGTCGTCTTGAGTTCGAGGATCTCGCCGCGTGCGTCGACGTCGATCTTCTTGGACAGGTCGCCCTTGGCCACCGCCGTCGTCACCAGGGCGATGTTGCGCACCTGGCCGGTCAGGTTGTTGGCCATCGAGTTGACGTTGTCGGTGAGGTCCTTCCAGGTGCCCGCCACGTTCGGCACGTGCGCCTGGCCGCCGAGGCGCCCCTCGGTGCCGACCTCACGGGCGACGCGGGTGACCTCGTCGGCGAACGCGGACAGTGTGTCGACCATGGTGTTGATGACGTCGGCCAGGGCCGCGACCTCGCCCTTCGCCTCCACGGTGATCTTCTGCGAGAGGTCGCCGCGGGCCACGGCGGTCGCCACCTGCGCGATGGAGCGGACCTGACCGGTCAGGTTCGACGCCATGACGTTGACGTTGTCGGTGAGGTCCTTCCAGGTGCCCGAGACACCCCGCACGGTGGCCTGCCCGCCCAGGTTGCCCGCCGTGCCGACCTCGCGGGCCACGCGCGTCACCTCGTCGGCGAACGCGGAGAGCTGCTCGACCATCGTGTTGATGGTCTCCTTGAGCTCCAGGATCTCGCCCCGGGCGTCCACGGTGATCTTCTGCGACAGGTCGCCCTTGGCCACCGCGGTGGCCACCTGGGCGATCGAGCGGACCTGGGCGGTGAGGTTGCCCGCCATGAAGTTCACCGAGTCGGTGAGATCGCGCCAGGTGCCCTTGACGCCCTTCACGTCGGCCTGGCCGCCGAGGCGTCCGTCGGTGCCGACCTCGCGGGCGACGCGGGTGACCTCGTCGGCGAACGCGGAGAGCTGGTCGACCATCGTGTTGATGGTGTTCTTCAGTTCCAGGATCTCGCCGCGGGCGTCCACGGTGATCTTCTGCGAGAGATCGCCCTGGGCCACCGCCGTGGTGACCTGGGCCACGTTGCGTACCTGGGCCGTGAGGTTGCCGGCCATGAAGTTCACCGAGTCGGTGAGATCGCGCCACACGCCGCCGACACCGGGAACCTGGGCCTGACCGCCGAGGCGTCCGTCGGTGCCGACCTCGCGGGCGACGCGGGTGACCTCGTCGGCGAACGCGGAGAGCTGGTCGACCATCGTGTTGACGGTCTCCTTGAGCTGCAGGATCTCGCCGCGGGCGGGTACGTCGATCTTCTGCGAGAGGTCACCCCTGGCGACCGCGGTGGCGACCTGCGCGATGTCACGGACCTGCGTGGTGAGGTTGCCCGCCATGGCGTTGACGGAGTCGGTGAGGTCGGCCCAGGTGCCCGACACCCCCGGCACCTCCGCCTGGCCGCCGAGCGTCCCCTCCGTACCCACTTCACGGGCCACGCGTGTCACTTCCGAGGTGAACACCGAGAGCTGGTCGACCATGCCGTTGAAGACGGTGGCGATGTCCCCCAGCAGGCCGCCGGCCTCGTCGGGGAGCCGGGTGCCGAAGTCGCCGTCGCGCACGGCGGTGAGGCCGGCCAGCAGTTGCCGCAACTCCTGCTCACCCGGAGTCCGTACGGACGTCCCGCTCGCTGCCCTGGTCATGGCCACCCTCGTTCCGCTCCCCTGGAGTCCCGTGTCACGGAACTCGGAACCGCGCCGGGCCCACGGACGGCCGGTGCCTGCCCGTGGGATTCCCGCAGATCACGGGTCATCCCATCAAGAAAATACGCCGCAGGCTAACCCAGGGAGCGAGGACGGAACAAAGCGTGGGAGGGAATTCTCCGGGGGCCCGAAAATGTCGCCGGTCGCAGGAATAACCTCGCGTGAACGGGATACACAGGACCCTCTCGTTCCCGGTCGGGGGGACCGCGTACGCGAAATCCCGTGGGCCCGCCCCGGACCGGAGTCCGGGGCGGGCCCACGGGAGATGCGTACGGGCCGTGACGTGCTGAGACGTCAGGCGACCGCGGGATCGAGGAGCCCGGCGCGCAGCCGCTTGATGATGCGCGTGATCAGCCGGGAGACGTGCATCTGCGAGATGCCGAGCTCCTCGCCGATCTGCGCCTGGGTGCGCTCCTCGACGAAACGCAGGTGAATGATCCGGCGCTGCCGGTCGTCGAGCTGGGCGATCAGGGGAGCCAGGGAGCTGAAGTCCTCGACGAGTTCCAGCGCCGCGTCCTCCTCGCCGATGAAGTCCGCGAGGACCGCCTCGCCGTCCGCGCCGCCGTCGGCCGTGAGGGCGGCGTCGAGCGAGGAGGAGTTGTAGCCGTTCGAGGCCTTGCGGGCCTCGATGACCTCTTCCTCGGACAGGCACATCAACGCGGACAGTTCACGCGTCGTGGGGGTGCGGCCGAGGCGGGTGCGCAGTTCCTCCGTCGCCTTGGCGAGCTCGACGCGGGCCTCCTGCAGGCGCCGGGGCACGTGCACGGCCCAGCTCGTGTCGCGGAAGAACCGCTTGATCTCACCGACGATGTAGGGAACCGCGAAGGAGGTGAACTCGACCTCGCGGGACAGCTCGAAACGGTCGATGGCCTTGATGAGCCCGATCGTGCCGACCTGGACGATGTCCTCCATCTCGCCCTGGCTGCGGCTGCGGAAGCGCGCGGCCGCGTACCGGACGAGGGAGAGGTTCATCTCGATGAGGGTGTTGCGCGCGTACTGGTGCTCGTGCGTGCCCTCCTCCAGGACGGCCAGCCGGTCGAAGAACTGACGGGACAGCTCCCGCGCGTCCTTCGGGCTGATCTTCAGCGGCTCGTCGATCTGCGGAAGGACGCCTTCCGTGGCCGTCACTGCCTGGTGCGCCGTGTCCGTCGCCCGCACTGCCGTCACGGCTGCCATGCCGTCCACCCCACATCGTCCTAAGGAATTGATGACAGGGCCCGTCTGCCCCGCCTCACACCGCTCATGCCACCCGGTTTCGGAATTCCGCGGAACGCGTACGTCCCGCCTCCCCCTGACCCCGGGTCAGCGATTACTTCGTCCCGGGGACACCGTTCGGATGCGGCGACGTAAAATGAGTTCCGGGGTGAGTCCGTGAGCATCGAACGGGGAGTCGGCCGGGCGCAGACGCGCTCGTCCCTGGCGTGCCCCGAAGCGGCACAACGCGCCGGAATCCGGCCCCGGGGCCCGGTGGTCGGGGCATGACGACGGCGACACTCCGCGGCGATCCCTTCGTCCACCCCGCGCTCGTCTACCGCGACGACCTCGAGTACGTGCAGGAGATGACACGGTTCGTCTCCGACGGCGTAGCCGCGGGTGAGCCGGTGGCGGTGGCCGTTCCCGCCCGGCGGCTCGGACTCGTCCGCGAGGCGATGGGACCGCTCGGCGCCGGCGTCCGCTGGATCGACATGGAGCGGGCCGGCCGGAACCCCGGCCGGATCATCCCCTCCGTCCTGCGGGCGTTCGCCGACGACCACCGGGACGTCCATGTACGGATCATCGGCGAGCCCGTCTGGGCCGGCCGCACGGAGGCGGAGTACCCGGCCTGCGTCCAGCACGAAGCGCTGATCAACAGGGCGTTCGCCGGACGGGACGTGACCATCCTGTGCCCGTACGACGCCCGTGCCCTCGCCCAGGGCGTGATCGCCGACGCCCACGCCACCCACCCCGTCGTGATCGGTGCCGGGCGGCAGTGCGTCAGCTCGGCCTACGACCCGGACGGCGCACTGGCCCGCTTCAACCGCGTGCTGAGCCATCCGCCCGGTGCGGCGACGGTCGCCTTCGACGCCGAACTCCTGCCCGTCGCCCGCGACTTCGCCCTGGCCGAGGCCAGGGGCCTGGGGATGACGGCGGTCCGGCTGCACGATCTGAACCTGGTCGTCTCGGAACTGACGACCAACAGCGTCGTGCACGGGGGCGGTTCGGGAACCCTGAGGCTCTGGGCCGAGGGCGAGCAGATCGTGTGCGAGACACGGGACGGCGGACGGATCGGCGATCCCCTGGCCGGCCGGCATCCCGTGCGTCCCGACCAGATCGGCGGACGGGGCCTGTTCCTCGTGAACTTCCTCTCGGACCTCGTCCGGGTGCACACCGACGCCGCGGGAACCACGGTGCGCAGCTACATCGGACGCGCCTGACCGGCCCGGTACGAGCGCGGGCGAGGGGGCCCGGACCGTGCTCCGGGCCGGGCCCCCTCGCCCGCGTGTTCGGTCCTCTGGCCCGCTAGCCCGCGGCGCCCCGCTCGGCCGAACGAGCGGCCTCGCGTTCCGTGCGGGCCCCGGCCTGCGACAGGGAACCGCCCGAACTCTCCAGATGTGCCCTGACGAACCACTGGAACTGTTCGAGCGCGCGCAGCTGCTCGATGAGGAGGTCCTCGGTCACCGGGTCGATCTTGCCGACCTCGGCCACGGCGGCGCGGTGCTCCTCGACGATCCCGGTGTAGACGAGATCGAGGGCGCCGAGGTGGGCGATGGCGTCGGCGCGGCCGACGCTGTAGTCGTCCCAGGTCCGTTCGGCGACGAGCGCGCCCGGTGTGCCGTGCGGAACCCCGCCGAGGGCGGAGATCCGCTCGGCGGTGTCGTCCGCCATGGCGCGGACGCGGTCCACCTGCGGGTCGAGCATCTCGTGCACGGCGATGAAGTGAGGGCCCACGACGTTCCAGTGGATGTGTTTCAGCGTGAGCGACAGGTCGTTGAGAGCGTGCAGCCGCATGCTCAGTACGTCGATGATCCGGCCGCCGTCCTGCGTGCTGACGCCGGGGACCGTGTAGTGCGGAGTCGTGGAGGTCGTCATGGTGGCTCCAAGTGCCCTGGTTTCCCCGTGCCACACCTTCCGCCCGGTCGGCGGGCCCTCCCGCGGACGGCGGACCGCAGGGTGACGGAATCCCTTCAATGGGACGGCGTTGGGCCAAATAGGTTGTCCGGTGCGGCTGTTGCGAATGAACCGTCGCGAACCCGGGCACACGGTCGGAAACTCGAGAGAGGAGCCCTCGCCGTGCTCGTGCCCGACCCGAAGGTTGTCCGGAGGCTGCTGACCCGCTACGCGGCCCTGAAGATCGCGTATGCAGAGAAGGAGACCCCCGAGACGGCCCGCGGCCTGGAGGACGTCACGTACACCCTGTGTGTGATGACGGGAACGACCGGAGTGCGGGAGGCCGTCGCCGCGGCGGACGCCCTGCTCGCGGCGGGGGAGAAGCGGCGGGAGGCGCGGCAGGCCCCGTCGCTGGCCGGCGCGCCGTCCCCGGCGCCCAAGGCGGTGTCCGCGGCCGTCCCTCCGCTCGCCCGGCCGCACACCGAGGTGCGGACGCTGAACGGCCGGTCGCTGGATCTGTCCGGTCCGCTCCACTGAGCACCGCGCGGTTCCTGTCCGTCGAACGGCTGAACTACCTAGTCGTCTCCCGCTCGTTCTCCTGCTGTGAGCATCGTCGAGGCGGAGATGAGGAATCGATGAGCCGACACAGCAAGGGCCGCAGGCACCGCAAGGTGAACATGACGCCGCGTCCGGTCGGACCGAGCAGATCGCCGCGTGAGGCCCGGGAGCAGGTGAGCGCCGCCGCGGCCGACCCGCGGCCGGCGCGTGCCAAGCCTCCCATTCCCGGGCAGGACACGAACGGGGAACGGGCCGAGGCCGTGTCCAGGACGGTGACCGAGAGCGGTCTGAGCCGTCATGCCGTACGCACGTGGGAGCGTCTCGCGGAAGCGGGCGCGGGCGGGGTCGAGGTCGCCGAGCTCACCGAGGCCGTGGGCTTCCGGCGCTCCACGGTGCTGGGGCATCTCAAGGGCCTGGCCGGACTCGGACTGGCCGAGGACCACGAGAGCGTGTGGCGGGCGACCGGACCGGCGGAGGGTCCGGTCGCCCGGGAGGACGCGGGGGCTTCGGCCGGGAGCGTTTCCTAGGACGGCGGCCCGTGGCGGCGCTTGGCGGGCGAATCCGCCCCGGTCAAGTGCCGCCCGCCGTGCCCCGGGCCGGCCGGCAGCGCGCCCTGCGGGGCCGGGCCGCTTCGGGCGAGGGATTCCCGGGCGGCCTCGTGCGGGTGGCGGCGCTGCCAGTACGGATTGTCGTGCGGCAGCTTGCTCGACACGCGCCCGTACATGCCGAACGTCAGGATCACCAGCCCCATGACGAAGCTGAAGACGACGTTGGTCATGCCGAAGTCGAGGATGTTGGCGGGCCGGTCGAGGATGAAGATGTGGACGAATCCACTGATCAGGAACAGGGTTCCCACCGTCATGTTGAGCGTGGAGGCGACGTTCCCGCCGACGACGGCACCGGCGATCAGGATCACGCCCATGACCACGGAGATCAGGCTGAGGGCGCCGTTGGTCGACATGCCCGCGATGCTGTCCCCGTTCGTGTTGAACGGACTGAGTTCGTCGGCGAAGCCGAGGACGCCGAAGACGAGCAGGACCACCCCGCAGAAGGCGGCGCCCCACCGGTACACGGAGGCCAGGTGGTGGTCGAGGGGCAGTTCGTCCTGGAGCTTCATCGCCCGTCCCTTCGTACGCAGGGAGGAACACCGTCACACGGTGTCCGTTTCACGTCTTTCGTCCTTCTCTTCCGTGAAATGCCGCTGAGCGGTTGCACTCTGTTCGGGGTGGCGACTGCGGTGATTTCGCGCACGGCGCGGTGTCGGAATGCCATATCGGGGCATCCGGACTCCATCACTCGACGACCGGATCTTCACAAGGAGTCCCCATGCTCGGCATAGCCGCCGCCGTCCTGCTGTTCATCGCCTTCCTGATCAACGCCGGCGACGTCTCGACGAACCACGTGTTCACGTCGACCAATGTCATGCTCATAGGCCTTGCCCTGCTGGCTCTTCACCTTTCGGGCGTCGGTGGCGGCTGGACGACGCGCAGCCGTCGGCGCTGACGGACGTCACCGGCCGCAGCGGCCTCTTTTCGTGTGACTTCGCGGGGGTGACTTGCCGTGACGCACTCCCTCGGGAGATGGTTGTCGGACGGAAACAATCTGTCGCGCGGAAAGGTGGTGGGCTCGCGGAGCGGGCCCTTGCTCGTGGACACTTCCCAGCAACCTCCCCCCGGCCCGCCGGGCGCCGGCAAGGCCGCCACGTGGGGTGCCGCCCCCTACCCCGTGGTGGTCGCCGACCGGTCCGGCGGTGTGGTCGACACCAACGACGCCGCGGCCAGGCTCTTCCCCGAGGCGATCGCCGGGGCGTGGCTGCAGGACGTGGTCCCCGCGTGGATCGCCGACGCCCACACACGGTTGCGGGCCGTCGTGCCCGGCCCCCGGGACCCCGGTCCCGTCGCGTTCGTGCACGGCGCCGTCGGCGACCGTACCTTCGAGGCGCACCCCACCCGCACCGGTGACGGCGACGTCGTCTGGTGGCTGGTCGACGACACCGACCGGCGCCTGGCGGAGGACGCCCTGAGGACCGAGCGGCAGCGCGCCACCTTCCTCGCCGGTGCCTCCAGCGCCCTGCTCTCCTCGCTGAACGTCGAACGGTGCATGGAGGTGACGGCGGAGCTGGCCGCCGAGCACCTCGCCGACGCAGCCGTGATCGTCGCCCCGCCGCGCGGGCGCAAGGTCCAGCTCACGTTCTGCGGACCCGACGGCGCCGTCGTGCACCGGACGGTGCAGAACGACGTACAGCAGCTGCCGGGGCTCGGTGAGGCCCTGCGCGGATTCCCTCCCGTGCCGTCCCGCTGGATCGACCCGGCCACGGTTCCCGGATGGGTCGTGCCGGAGGGGTTCACCGAACCCGTCGGCTCGGCCGTCGTGACACCGCTGCCCGGACACGGCGTGCCCGCCGGCGCCCTGATCCTGCTCCGGTCGAGCCGGCACGCCGCCTTCACCGAGAGCGAGGAGATCTTCGCCCGGCTCTTCGCCTCACGCGCCGGAGCCGCCATGTCCGCGGCCCGCATGTACGCCGAACAGGCCGCCATCACCGCGACGCTGATGCGTGAGCTGCTGCCGCCCCAGTTGCACGCGGTGCACGGAGTCGAGTTCGCCGGACGCTACCGCCCCGCGGGCCACGCCGAACGCGTCGGCGGCGACTTCTACGACGTCCACCCCGCGGCCGACGAGGGACAGGAATCCCTCGTCGTCCTCGGTGACGTCTGCGGCAAGGGACTCGAGGCCGCCGTCCTGACCGGCAAGATCCGCAACACGGTGCAGGCGCTCCTGCCGCTCGCCGAGGACCACCAGCGGCTGCTCGGACTGCTCAACGGCGCGCTCATGAACTCCCACCACACCCGCTTCGCCACCCTGGCCATGGCCTCCGTGGTGCGCCGCGCGGGCATCGTCCATCTGCGGGTCACCAGCGCGGGACACCCCCCTCCGCTGATCGTGCGGGCCGACGGCGCGGTCGAGCAGGCCAGGACACGCGGGACCCTCATCGGCGCGTTCTGGGACGTCAGTTCCACCACGGTCGGTGTGGAACTGGCGCCCGGCGAGACCTGTCTCTTCTTCACGGACGGCATCACCGAGGCCAGGGGAGGCCCGCTCGGAGACGAATTCTTCGGCGTCCGGCGGCTGGAGACGGCACTCGCGGAATGTGCCGGCATGCCCGCCGAGGCCGTCGTGGAGCACATCCAGATGCTCGCCGCGCAATGGGTCGGACGCGGCGGCCACGACGACATGGCCACGGTCGCGATCACCGCACCCCACCACGCGCACCTGAGTGCGGTGAACGGCCACACTCGGGGCAGGTACACAGCATGAGCTCACCTCCCCGACAGCACCCCGGCGCCCTGTCGCTCGGTGCCGCCCGCGAACACCTGTGGTCGGCGGTCCTCCAGGGCGACGAGGGCCGGGCCGCGGCCGTCGTCCTCGACGCGCTGGACGCGTCGGCCGACGCCGAGACCGTGCTGCTCGACCTGATCGCACCGGTGCAGGCCAGAGTCGGCACGGAGTGGGCGGCCAACCGGCTCACCGTCGCGCAGGAGCACACCGCGACAGCCATCCACGAGCGGGTCATCGCGGTCCTCGCCCACCGTCCCGACCGCCCGGCCGTGGCGCCGAGCGGTCCCCGGGTCACCGTCGCCTGCGTCGACGGCGAGTGGCACGCCCTGCCCGCCAGGCTTCTCGCGGAGGTGCTGCGGCTGCGCGGCTGGCGGGTGGACTTCCTCGGAGCGCACGTGCCCACCCCGCACCTCATCGCGCACCTGCACCGGACGGGGCCGCGTGCGGTGGCGCTGTCCTCCTCGATCCCCACCCATCTGCCCACCGCGCACATGGCGGTCACGGCCTGCCAGGCGGCCGGCGTGCCCGTCATCGCGGGCGGCGCCGCCTTCGGCCCCGACGGCAGGTACGCCCGTGCCCTGGGCGCCGACGGCTGGGCGCCCGACGCCCGGGGCGCGGCAGAGGTCCTGGAACGGGGCCTCGACCGTCCGGGCCCTCCGGGTGTCCACCACACCGTGGACGACCTGCCGCACCTGGCCGACCAGGAGTACACGATCGTCGCCGGGTCGACCCACCAGCTCGTCAAGCAGACACTGGCGGACCTGGAGGACCGGTTCGAGCCGATGCGCCGTTACACCGAACGGCAGCGGCGGCACACCGCCGAGGACCTCGCGCACATCGTCGAGTACCTGGCCACGTCGCTGTACGTCGCCGACGAGGAACTGTTCACGCGATTCATCCTCTGGACCGCGGACATCCTCACCGCCCGCGGTGTCCCCGCGCGGAGCCTGGACCCCGCCCTGGACCTGCTGACCCTGCAACTGAAGGACTTCCCGCGCGCCTGCCACACACTGGCCCACGCGCGGGAGGCGCTCGGAGACCGAACGCCGCCATCCACGATCCCCGGCCCCGGAAAGCCCGCATGACCACTTCGCATCCCCCCGCCTTCACGCTGACCGTCGACGTCCAGCCCTCCGCGCTCGTGATCCACGTCGGCGGAGACCTCGACCACGAGACGTGCGACGAGCTGACGAGGACCGTCGACCAGTACCTCGTCCCCCCTCGGAACCCCGAGGGACAAATCAGCGAGCTGCGCGTCGATTTCGCCGGTCTCGGCAGCATCGACTCCATGGGCCTGTCCGCCCTGCTGATGATCCGTCGCCGTACCGACGCCGCTGGTGTGCGCCTGTACCTCGACCAGCGGCCCCGCGGCATGGACAGGCTGTTGGAGATCACGGGAACGCTGGAGCACCTCACCGCACTCCGCGAGGAGAGCGGCGGGGAGCGCAGTCCCGGGACCGGCTGACACCGCGCCGTCCCAACCGTCACGCACGCGGGTGAACGGCACAGGACTCCCCGTCGATTCGCCGCATTCCGCCGAATGCCCGCCGGATAGTGGGGTATTGGGGGCCCTGAGCGACCCGGCGAGCTGACGGAGGAAGACATGACGATCGACAGAATCTGGGCGTACGCACCGGAGTTCAACCACCCCGAGGCGCACGAACTGGCCGGCTACAGCGTCGAGGCGACCGACGGGACCATAGGGCATGTCGACCGGCAGGCCGACGACTCGGGGATGCGTCACCTGGTCGTCGACACCGGCGTCTGGGTGTTCGGCAAGAGCGTGCTCGTGCCCGTGGGCGTCGTCGCCGGCATCGACACGGAGTCCCAGAAGATCACCGTCGCCTGCACCCGCGAGGAGATCAAGTCGGCGCCCGTGTTCAGGACCGACCGCGAGACCTCGGACCCCGCGTACCTGTCCAGCGTGGGGACCTACTACCGGGGCCTCCCGCCGAGGCAGCCCGCATGATCCCTCGCATGACGACATACGGTGGTGTGCGTGCGGCGGCCGGCCACCGCACCTGGAAGACCTGGCTCCCTGGTGGGAGCGGACGAGAAAGAGTGTGCACATGTCCGACGGGTTGGAAGCCACCGTGACGCTCGGGGCGGCCGAGGACGCCTTCGTCGTGCGCGTCGGCGGCGACATCGACCACGCGAGCGCCTTCCGGCTGGAAGAGGCCCTGAGCCTGGCGGACCGGGCGGGCCCGGAACGCACGGTGGTCGATCTGTCCGGCACCGAGTTCGCCGACTCGTCGATCCTGCACGTCCTCCTCGAAGCGCAGCGCGCGCACCGGGCCCGCGGCACGCTCATGGTGGTCTGCGGACCTTTCAGCGACATCGTCCGGAGGTTGTTCGACGTGACGGGGACCGATGCCTTCTTCGTCCTCGCGGACAGTGTCGGAGCGGCGCTGGAACTCCCGGACCCGGCGACCGGGCGATGAACCCGGTCAACCACCGGGCGCAGGCCGGGCCGAGTCCGGGAGCGGGTGTCGTCGCGGTCACGAGCGCCGCGACCGCACGCGACCACGTACGGGCCCTGGTGCGCGAGGACGGCCGGACGGGCGGACCGAACCCGGACGCCGTCGTCGACCTGCTGCTCGTCGTCTCGGAACTGGTCACCAACGCGATCCGGCACGGCGGCGGGCTCGCCGGATTCGACGCGACGCCGGCCGACGGGGGCATACGCATCGCCGTGCGCGACAACAGCGACGTCGTGCCGGCCGAGGCCCAGGGCACCGGTGAGATCCCGCACACGAACCGGACGGGCGGATACGGCTGGCCCTTGATCATCCGCCTCTCCGCCGCCGTCACCGTCGAGCCGTGCCCCGGGGGCGGCAAGACGATCCACGTCTTCGTCCCGCTGACCTGAAGCGGTCCCACGCGTCCCGCCGGTCGCCGCGTGCGAGGTCAGTGGGCGTAAGGGGACGCGCGCGTGGAAGAAGAGCCTCGACCGACTCCGCCGGACACGGGGTCCGGAACGCCGGCCGGACCGGCGCGGAGAGGTGAGGCATGAACAGTGTCATCGAGGCGGTCCGCCCCGCGCGGCGGCGCCGGTACGGGCCCCGGCTGCCCACCTCCTGGTGGCCGGCCCTGCGCCGCACCCCGGTCTCCATGTGGAACGACGACGTGTCCGACTGGGCGGCCGCGCTGACCTACTACGCGATCCTCGCGGTGCTCCCGGCCCTGCTGGTCATGGTCATCGCCTTCGGCCTGATCAGTCCGGGCACCGCGGAGCAGTTCATCGCCCACGTCACGGCGTACGCGCCCGCGCAGTCGGGGACCGAGCTGCACCGGGCGCTGGGGGAGATGCTGCGGCAGCGGTCCGCCGCCTGGACGCTGCTGGTCACCGGCGCGGCGAGCGCGCTGTGGTCGGCGTCGAGCTACCTCGCCGTGTTCCGGCGGGCCCTGCACCGCATGCACGACGCGGCGGACCACCGCTCGGCCTGGCGCACCGCGCCCCGGCTGGTGCTGACCGCGCTGGCGCTCCTCGGCCTGCTCGTCGTCAGCGCGCTCCTCCTGCTGCTGACCGGACCCGTGGCCGAGGCTGCCGGCCGTGTCCTCGGTGTCGACGGCACGGTGGCGCTGGTCTGGAACCTGCTCCGCTGGCCCCTGTTGACGTGCCTGGTGGTCCTTCTGGTCCTCGTCGTGTTCCACACCGGACCGCCGCCCGCCCGCCGGCGACGGCACAGCTTTCCCGGCGGTGTCCTGGCCGCCGTCCTCTGGCTCGCCGTCTCGGCCGGATTCGCCCTGTACGCCTCCGTCTTCGGCGCCTACAGCCGGCTCTACGGCTCTCTCGCGGGCCTCGTCGTCTTCCTCGTGTGGCTGTGGCTTTCCAACCTCGCGCTGCTCGCCGGCGCGCAGTTCACGGCCGAACTGGACAAGGCCGCGGCGGCGAGGAATCAGGCGACGGTCTGAGGTTCACAGGTTTGTTCCGGCCGGGACGGCGCACACGGAGTGAGGAAGCCACATGAACGTACGGACGATGGAGGAACTGTGGGCATCATCGCTTGGATTCTGATCGGGTTGCTTGCCGGTGCCATCGCGAAGCTGCTCCTGCCGGGCAAGGACCCGGGCGGGATCATCATCACCATGCTGATCGGCGTGGCGGGCGGTCTGCTCGGCGGCTGGCTGGGCAAGGTCATCTTCGGCGTCGACTCGATCGACGGGTTCTTCGACCTGTCGACCTGGATAGCCGCCATCGCGGGATCGCTGATCCTCCTGGTTCTGTACCGGGTCCTGACGGGCAACAGCCGGTCGCACCGCCACGCGTGAACGGGCTTTGGCCCGTTCGGTACGACATCACCCACGGCCTGGGGCCGGCACCGGGAACTCCGGTGCCGGCCCCAGGCCGTTCGGCACGCCTCGGGGCGCGCCCGGGGCTCCGCGCCTTCCCACCGCGGCGGGCCTCCTGTCATGATCACCGGAGAACGCGCGGGCCGGCCCGGTCACGGGCTCCCGCCCGGCGGACCCGTTCCGGGCCGAAGGGCACGGACCGCGACGCGGCCAGTGAGGAGTCCGAGTGACGTACGACGTCGGCGCGCTGCGTGCCGAGATCCCCGCCCTGCTCTCCGGTGTCGCGCACTTCGACGGGCCGGGCGGAACCCAGACCCCGGCCCGGGTGGCGGGGGCGATCGCGGACGCGCTCACCGGACCGCTGTCGATCCGGGGGAGCCTGACACCGGGAGAGGTGAACGCGGAGAACCTGGTCCAGGGGTTTCGGCAGGCCGTGGCCGACCTGGTGGGCGGTCATCCGTCCGGTGTCGTCTTCGGCCGCAGCGCCACCCAGCTCACGTACGACCTCGCCCGGGCGCTCGCCAAGGACTGGGCACCCGGGGACGAGGTCGTCGTCAGCCGTCTCGACCACGACGCCAACATCCGGCCCTGGATCCAGGCGGCCGAGCGGGCGGGCGCCCAGGTGCGCTGGGCGGACTTCGACCCGGAGTCGGCCGAACTCGCGCCCTCGGCGGTGGGCGCCCTGCTGACCGAGCGCACCCGGCTGGTCGCGGTCACCGCCGCCTCGAACCTGACGGGGACCGTGCCCGACGTCGCCGCGATCGCCGACCTGGTCCACCGTCACCCCCGGGCACTGCTCCACGTGGACGGGGTGCACTACGCGGCGCACGCCTTCGTGGACGTCGCCCGGCTCGGCGCCGACCTCTTCGTGTGCTCGCCCTACAAGTTCCTCGGCCCGCACCACGGTGTCCTCGCCGCCTCCCCGGAACTGCTGGAGCGACTGCACCCGGACAAGCTGCTGCCGTCCACCGACACGGTTCCCGAGCGGTTCGAACTGGGCACACTTCCCTACGAGTTGCTCGCCGGCACCATCGCCGCGATCGACGTTCTCGCCGGACTCTCGGGCGAGACGGCGGGCGGGCGCAGGGACCGTCTGCGCACGGCCTTCGCGGCCGTCGAGCGCCATGAAGGAGCGCTGTGCGAGCGGCTGGAGGCGGGCCTCTCCGAACTGCCCGGCGTCACCGTCCGCTCCCGGGCGGCCGAGCGCACCCCCACCCTGCTGCTCACGTTCGACGGACGGAAGGCGGCGGACGCCTCCGTGTTCCTGGCCGGCCGTGGTGTGCACGCGCCCGCCGGATCGTTCTACGCGCTGGAGGCGTCCCGGCACCTCGGTCTCGGGGACACCGGGGGTCTGCGCGTCGGGCTCTCGCCGTACAACGACGCGAACGACGTCGACCGGCTGCTGGAGGGGCTGGCGGCCTTCCTGCGCTCGTAGACCCGGGGCGATGTCCGTGCCCGGAGGGCCGTGGTCCCGGGCGCCGTCCGACGCGACGGCACCCGGTCCGACGTGATGTCACCCGGTCGGGTGGCCGCCGGCCTCGCCGGGCCCGTCCTCCGGGCTGGTGATCAGACGCAGCGCATCGGCGAGGTGGTGCGGACGCAGGAGTCCCGGGTCGGGCTCGGTGCTCCATCCGGGACCGCTCAGCAGGATCCGGCTCCGGGTCCGGGCCCCGCGTACGCCCCAGCGCGTGGCGGCGATGTGCCGGGCGAGCGGCAGGTTCGCCGTGGACCACGACTGCGACCACAGGACGACCGCCGGGGGACCCACGCGCTGCACCGCCGCGATGAGTGCCTCGGGCGGGACGGCCCCGCCGAGGGTCACGGCGGGCACGCCCCGTTCCGCGAGCGCCGCGTTGAGCGCCTCCAGGGGCAGGGTGTGCTGTTCGCCCGGGACGCAGGCCAGCAGGACGGGCGATGCCGAGGCGGGCGGTGCCTGCCGCGCCGCGGACACGTAGGCGTGCCGCAGGGTGGCGGAGACGTGCCAGGTCAGAAGGTGCTCGACCTCGACGTAACGGTCTCCCGAGGACTCCCACTTGCGGCCCACCACCCGCAGGGCGGGCACCATCACGTCCTCCCAGGCCCGGGCCAGTCCGTGCGCGCGGACCGCCGCCGCCAGCCGTTCCTGTACGGCGGGGGCGTCCAGCCGTACGGCGGCATGCGCCAGACCCCGGCTCTCCTGGGCCGCGTCCCCCGACGGCGGGCTCCCGGTGCCCGACGGCCCGGCGCCCGGCTTCGATCCCGGTGTCCCTGTGCCCGGAGCGGCCGTCGACGCCGCCTCCGGAACCCGGGCACCGGTCCGGGCAGGAGCGTGTGTCCGTGTACGGGCCGCGGTCCGCGCACGAGCGGCGGTTCGCGTGGGGCCCGCGAGGGCCGGCGACGCGGCGACCCGGCCGCGGGCCGTCTCCTTCGCGGCGCGGGCGGCCTCGGCGGGGGGCAGCCCGGCGGCGGTCAGACGGCACATCTCCTGGACCATGGCCACGTCGTCTGGCGACCAGCGGCGGTGCCGGCCGTCCGCCCGCACGGCGGGTCCCAGACCGTACCGGCGGTCCCAGGAGCGCAGCGTCGTGGGCGACACCCCGAGTTTGCGCGCCAGGAATCCGGTGGTCACCCCCGCACCGGAGGTCTCCGTTTCGCCCTCGGCGCTCAGTTCCACGGCGCGGCTCCCGTGTGAACGCGGTGCGACGACGCCCCGGCGGCGACGCCCCACCCGGGGGCGGAGGGGCCCGGTGCGCGGTGGGGGCAGTTCATGACGGGCCTCGCCTCGTTTTCGGGAGCCGTGCAGAGGACCCGGCCGGTCCACCGGGCTCACCCCTGCTTCGGCCCGGGGAGGCCCCCCGGATGCAGCGAACGGCCCGCCGTGACACCCGGGGGCCGTCCGGCCCCTCCTTCAGGAACCCCCGCGGGGACCGTCGAGGAGGCGGTGCAGGATCGTCTCGGGATCGCTGAGCGCCGAGGTCAGCAGGGCCTGTTCGTAGCGGTCGTCGCCGAGGAGCGAGCGGGCCGTGTCCTCGTAGCGTTCACGCACCGGACCCAGTTCGGGTGTGCCGCGCTGCGGATGGCCGACCGCGCTCCAGTACGTCTCCCCGGCGCCGTAGGCGGCGACCGCCCTTTCGCCCGCGCCCTGGGCGGCGAGGGCGGAAGCCAGCAGATCCAGGCCGAGCGCGAGGCCGAAGCTGTCCCCGATGTGCCGCTTGCCGTCCAGCATCGACAGGGCGTGGGCGGTGGCGTCCTCCGCGCGGTCCTCGAAGAGGGCGATGAGCGCGAGCTGGTAGTCGGTGTACGAGCGCGTCCACCACTCACCGCGCTCGACACAGCCGCGCCGCAGCTCCTGTGCCGCCCGGCGTGCCTCGTCCAGCAGCCCCTCCGCGGTGAGCGCGAACACCCGGACCAGGTGGCACAGAACGTGCCCCGCGGAGGTGAACGCCGTCCCGCCTGCTTCCCGCAGAGCGCCCTCGACCTCGTGTCTGGCCGTCATGGGCCGCCCTCGCAGCAGGTGGGTCAGGCCCAGGAGGTAGGCGGCGTGCAGGATGCCCCCGACGTCCTCCTGGAGCGCCGCGCGGTCCCGGCAGAACACGGCGAGCGCTCCCGCGTGTTCGTGTTCGCCGCGCAGGACACGGGTGACGCCCAGGGCCCACAGGGCCCTCGTCCTGACCGGGCCGGACGCGGCGGACAGGGCCAGCGCGTCCTCCAGGTACTCCGCCGCCTCCCTGAGATGTCCGCAACAGCTCCACGGGAACGCGAGCAGACCGATCAGTTCGAGAGCGGCGTCCGGCTGCCCGGAGAGCAGGTGGTCGAGGGCCGCACACAGATCCGCGTGCGCCGAGCCGAGCCGTTCGTACCACCGCTCCTGCTGGTCTCCCAGCCAGCCTGCGTGGGCGTCGCGGGCCATCGCCAGGAAGTGCGAGGCGTGCCGGTCCGCCGACTCCTGGCCCTCGCCCACCTGGTCGAGCCACATACGGCCGTACTCCCGGACGGTGTCGAGCATCCGGTACCCGGAACCGGCGCTCGACAGCACCGACTTCCGCAGCAGGCCCGTCAGCGCCCGGTCGACGTCGTTCACGGGCAGCGGGCCCCCGCCGCACACGAGGCGTGCCGTATGCGCGTCCACCGGCTCCCGGAACACCGACATCCGTGCCCACAGGAGGCGTTCGGCGGGCGCGCACAGTTCGTGGCTCCAGCCGATCGTCGTCCGTACCGCCCGGTGGCGCGGCGGCCCCGGCAGCGGGCCCTCCGCCGTGATGTCCAGGCGCCGGCCGAGCTCCAGCTCGACCTCCTCGACCCCGCGGTGCGCGAGCTGGCCCGCGATCAACTCGACGGCCAGGGGCATGCCTTCGAGCCTTTCGCACAGGCGGGCGACGGCCACGAGGTCCGCCGGGGAGGACAGCGGGGTGCCCGCCGCGGCCGCGCGCAGGCGGAACATCTCCACGGCGTCGGTGGCCGCCGGCAACGGGTCCACGGCGACGACGTGTTCAGCGGTGACGCCCAGCGGCTCCCGGCTCGTCGCGAGAACGGTCACGCGCGGGCAGTCCGAGGTGAGACGGGTGACCAGGCGGCGGCAGGAGGCGACCAGATGCTCGCAGGAGTCCAGGACGAGCAGCGCGTCCCGGTCGGCCAGCCATTCGGTCAGGGAGTCGAGCGCCTTGTCGGTCGTGTGGTCCGCGAAGTCCACCGCGTCGGCCACGGTCGCGACGAGCAGCCGGTCGTCCCGCAACGGCCACAAATCGGCCCACGCCACCCCGCGTTCCCCCGAGCCCAGCGTCCGGTCCGCCGCTTCGAGCGCCAGCCGGCTCTTGCCCACACCGCCCGCGCCGGTGAGGGTCACGACACGTTCCTCGCGCAACGCTTCTTCCAGGTGGGCGAGTTCGCCCCGGCGACCGACGAATCCAGGCGGAACGGACGGCAGATTTCTCAGCACACGCACAGTCTTTCGGGCTTGACGTCCGCTGTGTGCCGACTTCGCCGACTCCGTACCGCGTTCGTGGGCGGGCGGAGGCGCGCCGGGGCCGGCGCGCCCCTCAGGCGACCCCCCGGACGGTCCGAGCGCGCTGGGGTGCCATCGCCCAGCGCACGGCCGAGGTGAAGGCGCTGCCGAGGGGGCGCACGCAGACGCTGTCCACCAACGGCAGCCGCAGCAGCCGGAGTTCGGCGGCCGCCCAGGGCGGCAGCAGGGACACCGCGTTCGCGGCGAGCACTCCGTACGGCAGCCGTGCCACGAGCGGCACCGGCGGGTTCAGCAACAGGAACCGCGCCGCGTCCCGGGCCTGCGGCGTCGCCCGGACCTCGCCGCGGTAGGAGGCCAGGCGGTCGGTGAGCCCGGCGACTGTCGTGGGCGGGTCGAGGACGCCCAGCGCGGCGGCGACACGGGCCGTGTCCGCCACGTAGGCGTCGCACCCGGCCCGGTCCAGCGGCCGCGCGCCGTACCGCTGGTGCGCGCGCAGGAAGCTGTCGACCTCGGCGACGTGCACCCAGGCGAGGAGGTGGGGATCCGCCGCGTGGTACGGCGTCCCGTCCGGGGTCACGCCGCGCACCCGCTCGTGGACCGCCCGGACCCGGTCGCAGGCGTCCTGGGCGCTCTCGGCCGTCCCGTACGTCGTGACCGCGAGGAAGGTGCTGGTGCGCTGGAGTCTGCCCCAGGGATCGCCGCGGAAGCCCGAGTGCGCGGAGACGGCGGCCATGGCGAGCGGGTGCAGCGACTGGAGCAGCAGCGCGGACAGGCCGCCGATGAACATCGACGCGTCCCCGTGCACGGTGCGGATGGGACGGTCCGGGCCGAACCAGCGGGGTCCGGGCGTGCCGTGGATGAGGGCGCGGTTCTTCGGTCCCTCCGGGCCCGCGACCCGGGAGAACAGAGCGCTGCCCAGCCGTTCCCGGACGCCGCCGTCCGTTCCGGTCCGTCTCATGGGCACCGGCCTCCTCCGCGTCGTGCTCCGTCGCGCCCGTGGCCCGTCCTGGCCCGGCCGTCCGTCGTGGACCGCGAAACGCGGGGTCCGGGATCGCGACCGGCCCCGGGCCGCGACCTCGGGCGCCGACCGCGGGATCCGGGCCGCGCTCCGGACCGGCGGAAACACCTTCAGCATGGCCGAACCGAGGCCGGAAAGTCCACGGGCCCGCGTCGGACCCGGCCCCGCGTCGGACCTGCGCGCGACGCCGGCCCGGACGACCGGGACCGGCGTCACCCGCCGCCGTCTCACAGGGCGACGCGGGTGCCCCACGCCTCGGCGCGGGCGACGGAGTCGGCGACATGGGCGGCCGCGACGTCCAGAGCGGCGTGGCCGGTCGACTTGAACAGGGTGAGTTCGCCGTCGTCGCGCCGGCCGGGATGTTCGCCGCCGAGGACCGAGCCCAGCAGCGTCACGCTCCGCCCGGCCGGGAGGTCCTGCAGTTCGTGGGCGCCGGAGGGGGGCCGGGTCGTGGCGGCGCCGTGCCACTCGGCGAAGAGGGTGGCGTCCCGGACCGTGCCGGGGTCGAGCTCGGGTCCGTGGGAGCCGCCCACCGAGCTGACGTGCGTGCCGGGGGCGAGCCAGGCCCGGTCGATCACCGGGCGGACGGCGCCGGTGCAGCAGAACACCGTGCCGGCCCCTCGTACCGCCTCCTCGATGCTCACCGCGACCCGTCCGGCGGGGTGCAGCGCGGCGGCGCTCCCGGCCCGCCCGGGATCACGGCCCGCGACGGAGACGGGGGTCTGCGGGTCCAGGGCGGCGAGCAGCGCGATCTGGGCCCGTGCCTGGGCGCCCGTTCCGACGACGGCGACCCGGTCGACGTCCGGACGGGCCAGCGCGCGGGCGCTCAGCGTCGCGGTCGCCGCGGTACGGATCTCGGTCAGCGGCTCCGCGTCCATCAGGGCCAGCGGGCGGCCGTCGGTCTCGTCGAAGAGCGCGACGATCCCCCGGTGGCTGCTGCGACCGGGCCGCGCGGGGTCGGCGAACACGGAGACCAGCTTGGCCGCGAGCCCGAGACCGGGCACATGTCCGGGCATCGCGCCGAGCAGGCCGTGCGGGGTGTGGGCGGCGATCCGCGGCGGTACGGAGACCTCGTCGCGGCCGATGGCGACGAGGGCCGTGGTCACGGCGGCCAGGACCCGGTGCGGGTCGAGTGCGGAGCGCGTCCGCGCCGCGTCGAGGAAGAGGATCTCGCTCATGCCGGGCCTTCCAGGATCCGTGCCAGTTCGTCCGTCGCCTCGCGCAGCCGCTCCCGCAGACCGGGCAGCCGGGCCTCGCCGAAGTCAGGGCCGAGCCCCACCAGCGTGAGGGCGCAGACCGGCGCGCCCGGGCGGGTGACCACGGCCCGGGCGAGCGAGGCGACCGGCTGTTCGTTGCGCCCGTACTCGACCGCGAACCCGGTGCGTTCGGCTTCCTCGATGTCGGCCAGCAGCCCGTCCGGTCCGTCCAGCGGATGCCCGGACTCCTCCGCGGCGCGCAGATACGGGACCCGGTCGGCGGGTGCCAGCGCGGCGACGAGGGCGAGCGGGCCGGCGAACCGGTGAACGGGCAGGCTCTGGCCGTTCAGACTGCTGATCATCGCCAGCCGGTCGGGCCGTACGACGTCGATCACGCGGGACCGGTCGGCCTCGGGCACCTGGAGGTTGACCATCAGGCCGGTGTGCTCGGACAGCGTCGTGAGGACCGGCGCGGCGAGGGCGCCGAGCGAGTTCCGGGCCGCCGAGGACGAGAGGTGCAGGACGGCCGTGCCCGGCAGATAGCGGTCGCCGGCGCGCAGCACCCAGCCGCGCCTGACCAGGTCGACGAGCACGCGGTAGGCGGTCGCGCGATGCAGCCCGACCTCCTCGGCGAGGTCGGTGAGACGCGGTGGCTGGGACGCGCGGGCCACGGCCTCGACCAGGTCCAGGGCCTTGTCCACCGCGCTGCGGGGTGCCTCGGGCAATTCCGGCCCCTCCTTGTGACGTCGTGAGATGTGAGCGTACGGTAGCGCATGTTGCGAGACACGATACGTCTGTTACGTAGAGCGTAACAAGATCCATCGAGCGGCCCATCGGCCCGGCGGCGGCGACCGCCGAGGCCCGCACACGGCGACTACTGAGGTGAAGATGACGGACGAGACTTCGGGCGCACCGGCCCCCCACGCGCCCGCGGTGAAGGGCACCGTCGCGGTCTACCGCGGCGCGACACTGTTCGACGGAACCGGCGCTCCGGCCCGGAGCTCGACCTCGATCGTGCTCGACGGCCCGGTCATCCGCGCCGTCGGCGACGACGCCGTGATCGCCGAGACCCTGCCCGCGGACGCCCAGGTCTTCGACCTCGGCGGACGTTTCGTCATCCCCGGTCTGATCGACAGTCACCAGCACATCGCGACGCCCCCCGACCGGCCCGTCGCCGAGGCGGTGCTGCGCCGGCTCGTCCACAGCGGCGTCACGGCCATCCGTGACATGGCCGACGACCTGCGCCAGGTGGGCGACCTCGCGAGGGCGACGCTCGTCGGCGAGATCCCCGGCCCCGACATCCGCTACGCCGCGTTGATGGCGGGACCGGGCTTCTTCGACGACCCGCGCACCCACCAGGTGTCCCAGGGCGAGACGCCCGGCGCCGTTCCGTGGATGCAGGCGGTCACGAAGGACACCGACCTGCCGATCGCCGTCGCTCTGGCACGCGGCACCCACGCCTCCGCGATCAAGGTGTACGCGGACCTGGACCGGACCACCGTCGCCGCGATCACCGCGGAGGCGCACCGCCAGGGCATCCCCGTCTGGGCCCACGCCACCGTCTTCCCGGCCGCGCCCGGCGAGATCGTCGAAGCCGGCGCGGACAGCGTCTCGCACGTCACCCTGCTCGCCTTCGAGGGCACCGACGAGCCCCTGACCAGCTACAAGACCAAGCCGAAGGTCGACTACGAGCGGTTCGCCGCCGGGGACGACCCGCGAGTCGAGGAACTCTTCGCCCTGATGCGGCAGCGGGGCACCGTCCTGGACGCCACCGCGGGCATGTGGGTGAGCGAGGCCCTGGCGGGCGAGGGCCCCGAGGACGCCGCGCGCGCGGCGTCGAACACCGAACTCGCCGCCGTGCTCACCGCCCAGGCCCACCGCGCCGGGGTGGAGATCGCGACCGGCACGGACTACGAGACCGCGGCCGAGGACCCCTTCCCCGCCCTGTACGACGAGCTGGCCTTCCTCGTGGACCGCTGCGGGATGTCGCCCGCGCAGGTGCTGCGCTCGGCCACGCTGATCGGCGCCCGGAGTGCCGGGGCCGAGGACGTCATGGGCACCGTCGAGGCGGGCAAGCTCGCGAACTTCGTGGTCCTGGAGGACGATCCGCTGCGGGACATCGCGCATCTGCGGAGCCTCACGCTGACCGTCAAGCGCGGCCGGCGCTTCGAGCGCCGGGACTTCGACGGCACCGCCCCCGGCTCCGCCGCCCCGACCCACCCCGCCGAGGAGACCCGATGACCGACCTTCCCATGATCATCAACGCGCTCGGGCAGCTCGACAATCCGAACGCCCCCCAGTCGGCCGAGGCCGCCGCGCAGCTCAACCCCTCCAGCGAGCAGATGACCGTCGACGCCCGCACGCTGGCCGACGCCCACGCCTCCGGACTCACCGCCGTCAACATCACCCTCGGCTACACGATGGGCGATCTGCCGCCGTACGAGCACACGCTGCACGAGATCGCCGTCTGGGACGGGATCATCCGGGACAACGCGGCCGACCTCCTGAAGGTCACCACGGTCGCGGACATCCACCGGGCCCGCGCGGAGCGCCGGATCGGTGTCATCTACGGCTTCCAGAACGCCGTCGCGGTGGGCGACGACGTCGGGCGCGTCGGCACCTTCGCCGATCTCGGTGTCCGGGTCGTCCAGCTCACGTACAACCAGGCCAACCACATCGGTGACGGCTCCATGGCCCCGGAGAACCGGGGGCTGACCGACTTCGGCCGGAGCGTCGTGGAGGCCCTGGACGAGCACCGTCTGATGGTCGACCTCTCGCACAGCGGCGAGCGCACCTGCCTGGAGGCGGCCAAGGCGGCGCGGCTCCCGGTGTCGATCAACCACACCGGCTGCCGCGCGATCGCCGACCTCCCGCGCAACAAGACGGACGAGGAACTGCGTCTGGTGGCCTCGCGCGGCGGCTTCGTGGGCATCTACTTCATGCCGTACCTGAACGTGTCGGGTCACGCGTCGGCCGCCGACGTCGTGGAACACATCGTCCACGCGGTCGACGTGTGCGGCGAGGACGCCGTCGGCATCGGCACCGACGGGACCGTGACGTCCATCGACGACCTCGACACCTACCGCGCGCATCTGGCCGAGCACGTGGCCCTGCGTCGCCAGGCGGGGGTCGGCGCGACGGGGGAGCGCGACGACACGCTTCCCTTCGTGCTCGACCTGCGCGGAGTGGACCAGTTCCGGGAACTCGTCCGCCTGCTGGAGCGGCGCGGCTACACCTCGGAGCGCATCGAGAAGATCCTCGGCAGGAACTTCCTGGACTACGCCGACCGGGTGTGGACCCCGGAGGTCCCTCGGTAGCGGGACCCCGTCCCGTGGATTCGACACGGGTGACAACTGATTCGAGCACCCTAGGCGCTCGAATCAGTTGTCCATGCAGTCGAATCGAGCGTCAGATCTTGATTTGATGCCGCATACGTTCGTACTCTGGCTGTATTCGCTCGCCGTACGCGCTCGTCGACACGTCGTCGACCGAGCTCGGTGATCGCATCCACGGACAGAGGAGCCCTCGATGGACCGCACTCGACTCACACAGCTCCTGGCTCGTGAGAGCGCCGAGGCCGAGCGTCGGAACCCGCGGTCGAGGGCCGCGTACGAGCGTGCCGAGCACCTGTTCGGCAGGGTCCCGATGACCTGGATGAACAAGACCGCGGGGGCCTTCCCGCGCTATCTGGACAGCGCCCGCGGCGCCCGCGTCACCGACATCGACGGTCACGAGTACATCGACTTCTGTCTCGGCGACACCGGCGCCATGGCCGGTCACTCGCCCGAGGTGGTCGCCGAGGCGGTACGGGCCCGGTTCGCCGACAGCGGCGGCGCGACCGCGATGCTGCCCACCGAGGACGCGGAATGGGTGGGCGCCGAACTGACCCGCCGCTTCGGACTCGCGCGCTGGAGCTTCTCGCTCACCGCGACCGACGCCAACCGCTGGTCCATCCGCCTGGCGCGGGCGGTCACCGGACGCCCGAAGATCCTGGTGAACAGCTACAGCTACCACGGCAGCGTCGACGAGTCGCTGATCGTCGTCGGCCCGGACGGCCACGGCGCCGCCCGCCCCGGAAACGTCGGAGCGCCCTGCGACGTCACCCTCACCAGCCGTGTCGCGGAGTTCAACGACCTGGAGCAGCTGGAACGCGAGCTCGCCCACGGCGACGTCGCCGCCGTCCTCATGGAGCCCGCGCTCACCAACATCGGCATCGTGCTGCCCGAGCCGGGCTACCTGGAAGGCGTCCGCGCCCTGACGCGTCAGTACGGAACCCTGCTCATCAACGACGAGACGCACACCTTCTCCGCCGGTCCCGGCGGCTGCACCGCCGCGTGGGGCCTGGAGCCGGACATGCTCACCATCGGCAAGGCGATCGGCGGAGGCATCCCGGCCGGGGCGTACGGGCTCTCCGCCGAACTCGCCGACAAACTGCTGGGCCGCGCCGATCTGGACCTGGTGGACATGGGCGGCGTCGGCGGCACCCTCGCCGGAAACGCCCTCTCCACGGCGGCGACGCGCGCCACCCTGGAACACGTCCTCACCGACGCCGCGTTCAGCGCGATGGCGAAGCTCTCCGAACGCTTCGAGGCCGGGGTGCGGGCGGGCATCGACGCCTGGGGGCTGCCGTGGTCGGTGAGCCGGCTCGGAGCCCGTACGGAATACCGGTTCGCCGACCCCGCCCCGCGCACCGGAACGGAATCGGCCGCGGTGGCCGACACCGAGCTGGAGGACTTCCTCCACCTGTACCTCGCCAACCGGGGCATCCTGCTGACCCCGTTCCACAACATGGCGCTCATGTGCCCGGTGACCACCGAACAGGACGTGGACCGGCACACCGAGGTCTTCGCCGCCGCCCTGGCCGAACTGGCCGGCTGAGCGGCGCCGATAATCTTGGACCCTGCCGGGCGGAGAGGAACAGCATGGACGAGATCGACCGGGCCATCCTGCGGGAACTGCAGATCGACGGCCGTATCGCCTATGCCGAACTCGGCCCCAAGGTGGGGCTGTCCGCCTCGGCTGCCCGCCAGCGACTGCAGCGCCTGCTCGACTCGCAGGCGGTCCAGGTCGTCGGTGTCACCGACCCCATGGGCATGGGCGGACAGGCGATGGCCCTGCTCGGCATCGCCGTGGACGGTGATCCGCGAGCGGTCGCCGACACGCTCGCCGAGCGGCCCGAGGTCGTCTACCAGGTGCTGACCTCGGGCGGCTTCGATCTCTTCGCCGAGGTCGTCTGCCCCGGACCGCGCGATCTGCTGGACTTCGTCAACGACGTCGTACGGCAGATCGAGGGCGTCCGGCAGGTGCAGTCGTTCCCCTACTTCGGGATCCACACGCACCGGTTCCTGTGGAACGTGGGCTGAGCACCGCCACAGTCCTAGCGTGCCGCGCTCCGGGCCGGCTTCTTGCCGGGTGTCGAGATCCGCACCCCCAGCGGACGGGCCAGACCGATCACGCCCTCGTCGAGGCGCTGCAGATGGCGCAGCACCCGGCCCGTGACGCGGTCGTGCCGCGGCGAGTCCTGCGTGTCCGGCTCCAGCATGGCCGCGAGGCTCGCCCCGGTCTCCGCGACGCCGTCCCCGGCGTCCGCCGCCACCCGGGCCACGAGGACGTCGATGTTGTGGCCGATCCGGCGGCCCGCCAGTTTGAGCCGGGGGTCCGCCGCGACCGACCTGCTGTAGGGGAGCAGTTCGGCCGTCGCCGCGAGGGACCGCGCGTGATAGGCGCACGTCTCCAGCAGGGCGACGATGTAGCGGGCGTTCTGCCGGCGGGCCCGCCATGGAGTGATCGGATGGGTCAGCGGTTTGGTGGAGCCCCGCAGCTTGTCCAGGGCCACGTCCAGCTCGCGTGCCTTGTCCAGCAGATCGAGGGCGACTCCGCCGCTGAGCTGTTCCACCGCCGCGCCGCTGACGTCCCCGAGCCGGACGAGCACGGTCGCGAGGAGTTCGTCCGTACGGCGGTCGGTCTGCACCGGCAGGACCACGACGGCCGCGACCATCCCGCAGATCGCGCCGAGCGCCGTCTCCTCGATCCGCAGGACGAGCACCGCCGGGCTGTAGGTGTTGAGCACCGTGTACAGCAGTCCCAGCATCGCCGTCACGAAGAAGGACATCAGGACGTACGACACCGGGGCGGTGAAGTACATGGCGAAGATGAGCAGCAGGACCAGCGTGAAGGCGGTCCAGGTGTGGCTGCCGACCACACCCGCGAGCAGGACACCCGCGACCACGCCGAGGACCGTCCCCAACAGCCGGCGGTAGCCCTTGACCAGGATCTCCCCGGTCGAGGCGGTGTTCAGGAAGACGACCCAGCAGGTCAGCACCGCCCAGTACCACCGCTGCGGGGAGAGCAGTTCCCCGCCGACGATGGCGAGGGTCGACCCCACCGAGACCTGCACGGCCGCCCGGGTCGTCGGCCGGTCGAGACCCGTGGGGTTCGGCTCCTCCTCCTCGCCCTCCTCGGCGGCGATGGAGGCGTCCTCGGCGTCCAGTTCCTCGCGGGAGCGTTTCGTCTCGGGGGAGTCGTCGGACTCGTCCTGGGGGCCGTCGAGCGCCAGCCGCAGTCCGAGGGCCGCGCGCGTCGCCTCCCCGATGCCGCGGAACACGTCCTGCACGGCCGCCGGAGCCTGCGGCAGGTTCTTCTCGTCCCGGTAGCCGAGCAGACGGTTGCGCAGCTGGGCCACCCCGGCGCCGCGCTCACCCGAGACCGGGCCCGCGACGAGCACCTGAAGTGCTTCGAGATCGCGGTGCAGCGTGGCGATGGTGTCGTCCTGCTTGCGGAGCCGGTCCCCGGCGGCGGGCAGCGGCGCGTGCGGCAGATGCAGGGCGAGCGTGTCGGCCTGTTCGGCGCTGCGCGCGGTCAGAATGAGGATGCCGAGCCGTTCCGCGGCGATCTCGGTCTCGGCGACCCGCCGCTGCAGCAGCGAGGCGGTCGCGCGGTCGGCGGTCCCCTCGTCCAGCCGGTCCTGGATCATCATCGCGCTCTCGTGCAGCCGCGCGGTGTGCAGTCGTACGTCGTCCAGGGCCTTCTCGACGTCGTCGTTGCCGGCGTCGAGCAGGTCGATCTGGACGGACACCAACCGGGCGACGCGCGCCCGGAACGCCTTGCGCAGCCGTCTCAGGACCCGTTCGGTCGACTCGGCGATCACGGCGAAGCGCACCACGGCGCTGCAGACGAAGCCGATGGCCAGCGTCGCCCAGAGCTCGGGAAGGGCGGAGTACGTCGCTCCGCCGAACAGGGACAGGAAGTAGATCTGGAAGGCGATCAGCCCGAGTGCCGTACCGCGCTCGCCGTACCGGCGGCAGTAGACCGCGGCGAAGATCAGGGCGATGAAACACGCGTCGCCCGCGACCGTGTGGCCCTTCAGCAGCGCGCCCAGCGACATGGCGACGACGGCCACGGGCAGCCCGAGAGCCAGGGTGACGGCCTGTTCGCCCCGGTGCTTCTCCTTGATGGAGAACGTGGCGACCATGGCGGTCATCGCCCCGGTCACCATCCGGCTGGGACCGGATCCCATCATGCCGAGGACGACGAGGGTGAGGGCGATCGCGCCGACGGTCCGCAGCCCGGCCATGAGCCGCAGCAGGCCCGGGTCGGATGCCACGAACCGGTTCCAGATCGCCGCGCGGTTCGGGGGTGTCACTGTCCTCACGCTGCCGTCGTTCCCTGCTCCCAGGTCATGATCCGGTACTTCAGCATCGCATCAAGCGGCGCCCCCTGCCGTTCGGTGCCCGGGCGCCCCGGTACGGAGGCGAGCCCGCCCCCCTCTTGTGGGAGCGCTCCCAAGAGGTCAGGATGCCGCACATGAACCCAGTGCCGACCATTCGTTCCTACCGGCCCGCCGACCGCGCCGCCGTCGCGGACGTGTGCGTGAGCACCGCCGACCTCGGCGGCGATTCCCGTGCCCTGTATCCCGACGAGGAGCTGATGCCGACGCTCTTCGCCGCGCCCTACTGCCATCTGGAGCCCGGACTGGCCTTCGTACTCGACGACGGGAGCGGCCGGGCCGTCGGCTATGTCGTCGGCACCGGCGACACCGCGGACTTCGTCGCCCGGTTCCGCGACACCTGGATCCCCCGGGTCGCGCACCGCTATCCCGAACCCACGACGGCGCCCGGCACGCCCAGTGAGGTGATGGTCGGGCTGCTGCACACGCCCGAGCGCATGATCCTGCCCGAACTCGCCGGCTATCCGGCGCACCTGCACATCGACCTGCTGCCCGGCTACCAGCGGCGCGGGTACGGCAGGGCGCTGATGAACACCTTCCTGACCGCGCTGCACGACCGCGGGGTTCCGGCGGTCCACCTGGGCATGGTCACCGAGAACAAACCGGCCCGCGCGTTCTACGACCGGCTCGGTTTCCACGAGATTCCGGTCGACGACCCGGGACCGCTCACCTACCTGGGCAGGCCGACCGCGGTGGCGTGAACGCCGACGCACCGGTTGCGGCGGACGGGAGCCGCCGGAACCGGTGCGGGAGTGCTGCGTCTCAGCGCGTGGCCGTGGCCGCTTCGGGCGTGGCCGCCGGGCCGGTCCTGTCGTCCCCGGCGGCGGCGTGGGCGGCCGGGATGACGGCGGCGACGGCCGCGGCCACCAGGGCGACGCAGCCACCGACGATCAGGCCGGTGCGGAAGCCGCCCTCGGAGGTGAAGGAGTAGCCCGCCATGCTCGTCGTCATCTGGGCGAGGACGACGCCGATGACCGCCGCGCCGACCGAGGTCCCCAGTGAGCGCATCAGCGTGTTGAAGCCGTTCGCGGCGGCGGTCTCGGCGAGCGGCACCGAACTCATGATCAGGGCCGGCATCGAACCGTAGGCGAGGCCGACGCCGCTGTTGATGACCATGCAGGTCACCATGAGACCCCAGGCCGAGCTCATGAGGACCAGCGACAGTCCGTATCCGAGGGCGATGACGAGGACGCCGCAGATCAGCGTGAACTTGGGGCCGCGCGCGTCCGTCAGTTTCCCGCCGAGCGGGGAGACGATCATCATCATGATGCCGCCGGGTGCCATCCACAGACCCGCCGCGAGCATCGACTGGCCCAGGCCGTAGCCGGTGGCCTCGGGGAACTGCAGAAGCTGCGGGATGATCAGCATGCTCGCGTACATGCCGAAGCCGACGAAGATCGAGGCGACGTTGGTGAGCAGGACCCGGGGGCGGGCGGTGGTGCGCAGGTCGATCAGCGGGTCCTTGGTGCGCATCTCCCACGCGCCCCAGGCGAGCAGGACCACGACGGCCGCGACGAACAGCCCGAGCGTCGTCGCGGAACCCCAGCCCCAGTCGGCGCCCTTGGAGACGCCGAGGAGCAGGCAGACGAGGCCGGCACCGAGTCCGAGCGCGCCGAGGATGTCGAAGCGCTGACCCTTGGCGCTGGCCGGCACGTCCGGGACGAGGAACCAGATCAGCGTCCCGATGAGGACGGCCAGCGCGGCCGAGCCCCAGAAGAGGACGCGCCAGTTCGCGTACTGGGCGACCGCGGCGGAAATGGGCAGGCCCAGGCCGCCGCCGATCCCCATCGAGGCGCTGACCAGCGCGATGGACGAGCTCAGCCTCTCCGCCGGAACCACGTCCCGCAGCAGGGCGATGCCCAGCGGCACCATGCCCATGCCCATGCCCTGCAGACCTCGTCCGACGATCATCGGGACGACGGACGAGGAGAGCGCGCACACGACCGAGCCGGCCACGAGCGGGACGGAGCAGACGAGCAGCATCCGCCGCTTGCCCACCAGGTCGCCCAGCCGCCCGGAGACCGGGACGCAGACGGCCGCGACCAGGAGCGTGACGGTGATGACCCAGGCGGAGTTCGCGGGGGTGGTGTGCAGGATCTGGGGCAGCTCGGCGATGAGCGGAGTGACCAGCGTCTGCATGATCGCCGCCACGGTGCCGGCGAAGGCGAGCGTGGCGACCACACCGCCCGCTCGGGCGGAAGGCTGGGGGGCGTCCATCAGGGACTCCTCGGGGGGATCTGTCTGTCTGCGGGCTAAGGGATGTGCATCGTACATGTCCTATGTATCGCGCACGTGATGTGGTTTATGCACGTGATGTGGCCTGTGCACGCGGTGTGGGAACATGGAGGCGGGCCGTACCGATGTACGCGGGACGCGCGGCCCAGGTGACGGCGGGAGGCGGCAGGCGGATGGTCAGGCCCACACACGAGGTCGAGTACGAGCAGATGCTGCTCAGCCGCCATGGATGGATGAACCACCGGGGCGGCCGTACCAAGGACGGCGTCCTGGAGCGCAGCGCCTACATCCTCCTCAGCCGGATCCGGATCCAGGGGCCGATGTCGATCGGTGAGCTGAGCGACGCCTTCGGCCTCGACGCCTCCACCCTCAACCGGCAGACCGCCGCGGCGATGCGGGCCGGGCTCGTCGAGCGCATCCCCGACCCCGACGGCGGCATGGCCCGCAAGTTCCGCATCACCGACGAAGGAGCGCGGCTCCTCGACAAGGAGCGGCAGGGGCTCATCGACTCGCTGGACCGCGTCATGGCCGACTGGCCCGAGGAGGACATCGCCGCGTTCGCCTCCTATCTGCGGCGCTTCAACGCGGACATCGAGCGCATCGGCGGCCGCCCCTGGCCGCGCCCGTGACCCGAGGCCCGGCCGCCGCGGCGCCGGCACCTCGTGCCGGACGGCCCGGCCGGAGCGGAAAACCCGGCGACAGGGTCACGCGCGGCGCTCTACGCTCGCCCGCATGAAAAAAACCGGGGGACTGCTGAACGTCGTCGATGTCGAGGCGACCTGCTGGGAGGGACCGCCTCCGCCCGGAGCGGTCAACGAGATCATCGAGATCGGCCTGACGGTCGTCGACCTGGACGAGGGCGTCAGGGTGGAGAAGCACCGCCTTCTGGTCAGGCCCGCGCGGTCGACCGTCAGCGCCTTCTGCACCGAACTCACCGGCCTGACGCAGGACGAGGTCCAGCAGGGACTCGGATTCGCCGAGGCCTGCCGCGAGTTGGCCTCGAAGCACGCTGCGGGGGAGCGGCCGTGGGCGAGCTGGGGCGACTACGACCGTCATCAGTTCACCCGCCAGTGCGCCGCCACGGGCACGGCCTACCCCTTCGGGCACCGGCACACCAACGCCAAGGCGGTCTTCACCGACGCCCACCGGCTGCGGAGGCGCCCCGGCATGGCACAGGCCCTGCGCCTCGCCGAACTGCCCCTGGAAGGGCGGCACCACCGGGGTGAGGACGACGCGTGGAACATCGCCGCACTCGTCCTCGACCTGGCGGGGCGCGGCGCCTGGCCGGGCGACTGACGGCCCGGCCACCCGGATCCCGGCCACCCGGATCCCGGCCAGGCGGACGGGGGTGCGGCGTCAGCCGTTCTTGTCGGCGTCCCGGGCCGCCTGCTCCAGCCGTGCCCGGTAGTTCTCCCACCGGGCCGAGTCGCCCGGCATCAGGCTGTCGTTGTCCTCGCTCAACCCGGCCGATCCGTCCATGAGTTCGCGGATGATGTCGGCGTGCCCGGCGTGCCGCTGGGTGTCGGCGATCACGCGGACGACCGCGTGATGCAACGTCACCTCGTTCTTCCCGGCGGGCCACCACGGCACCGTGCCGGTCGTCTCCAGCGGCAGCGCCGCGATCGTCGCGTCCGCGTGCGCCCAGGCCCGGCGGTAGAGCCCGACGACGAACGCGCGTGTCTCGTCGGCGGTGGCCCACATGTCCCCGTTCGTCTCGTGGATGTCCTCCAGCCAGGGCAGCGGCTCGCCGGACGGCCGTCCGAAGGTGTCTCCGAGATAGCCGAGTTCGATGGTGGCCACGTGCTTGACCAGGCCGAGGAGGTTGGTCCCGGTCGGGGTGAACGGGCGGCGGATGTCGTACTCCGAGAGACCGTCGAGCTTCCAGACCAGGGCGTCGCGAGCCGACTGCAGGTAGCGGTGGAGGTCGGCCTTGGGATCCGGTGACGTCATGAGGTCCAGTCTGCCGTCCCCGGGGGCGTTGTCGCGGCTTGTCGGATCAAGTAGCGTCACCGGCGTGAATACCGGACCGGCGTCTCGCCATACACGGATCGGCAATCCGGTGGACGACTGATCGCGCGGTGGGCGCGCCGAAGGCGCCGCCGCTGTCCGGCGCGTGGACCTCCCGGAGCCCGAGCACCGTGAGTCCGTCTTCCGTGCCGAGCACTGCCGAGGTCAAGCCGTATGACAGTCACCTTCAATCACACCATCGTCGCAGCCAAGGACCGCCAGGAGTCGGCCCGCTTCTTCCGGGAACTGCTGGAGCTGCCGGAAGCGCCGTCCTGGGGGCCGTTCATCAATGTCCAGCTCACGGACGGCGTGCTGCTGCAGTTCGCCGAGCCTCCGGTGGACATCCAGATGCAGCACTACGCGTTCCTGATCGACGACGAGCTCTTCGACCGGGCGTACGGACGGCTCCGCGCCGACGGCGTCGAGCACTGGGCCGACCCGCAGATGCGGCGCCCCGGGGAGATCAACGACGAACACGGCGGCCGAGGCGTGTACTTCAAGGACCCGGCCGGCCACGCCATCGAGCTGATCACCCGCCCGTACCTCTAGGAGGACAAGGGCCGGCGCAGGGAGCCCGGTCGGGACCGCGGGACGCGGCGCCCGGCCGGGCTGTCGGCCGGGCAGGTGCGTGGGGGCGCGCCGCGCTCTGTGAGGGGAGCGGGGGCCGGGTGTCCGGGCGCCGCGCGCGGAAGGCGTCGCGCGCCGGAGTACGGCCGGTTCACCCCGATGGGTTGTTTTGTGGCGGGTTGGGGCGAACAGGGCGTTGATGTCCGGGGCTTGGGGAGAACCTGGACGTACGCGAAACGCCGTCATCGAGGAGTGCCGCGTGTCCGATGTCGTCTTCACGGCGGATTTCGCCTCGACCCGCCAATGGGTCGCCGGCCATTCCTGGGCCTATCCCGACGGCGGTCCGGTCAACCCGGACGACGGCAAACTCGACCATCTGGTGACCGACCCCGCCTACTGCCGTACGGGCCGTTTCCGGGCCACTCGGCGCCGGGACGGCGACTGGAACGCGGGCCTCCTCACCACCGAGGGCAGCGCGGACGGCTTCATGGTCCGTACGGGCGACGTGCTGGAGGCGCGGGTCAAGCTGCCGACGGTGATCGGGGCCTGGCCGGCGATCTGGACCTGGCGGGACGGCGGGCAGGAGATCGACGTCTTCGAGTATCACCCCGACAACCCCGATCTGCTGGAGCTCTCCAACCACGTACGCAACACCCACCGCTACTACCGGAACCCCGCGATCCAGCCGGGTGCCTGGGTCGACCTCGTGGTCGAGTTCGGCGCCCTGCGGGTCGTGTGGTGGGTCAACGGGATCCGGGCCTTCGACGACCGGCGCGGAGTGGGCAGGTCCTGGCACGCCTATCTCATCGTCAACCTCTCCGTCTGCGCCGGGCGTTACCACCCGCCGCCGCCTCCCGAGGTCTCCGAGATGGACTACGAGGTGGCCCGGCTGACAGTCCGCAGGCCCCCGGTCGGCAGACCCTTCCCCGCGACGGAGGAGTACGAGGTCGACCTCCTCGACTGACACCAGAAGGGGGATGTCCCGGCAGGTGCGTCCGTGCGGGTGCATCCGCCGGGGGCCCTGGAGCGGAAGTACGGCATCAGAAGCGACGCTGCGCCGGTGCGCGTCGTGCCGACAGGTGCCGAGGGTCATGCCGAATCCGCAGCCGGGGCGAGACGCCCCCGAGACCGCCTACGTCAGTCACGTCGGCAACTGCCGTACGTGTCAGCGGGAGGCGGGGCGGTGCCCGCAGGCGGCCCGCCTCTGGCGCTACTACCAGGAGTGGCGCAACGGCCACCGTGCGCGGCCCGAGCCCCCGGAGTGAGCTTGGGGCGGGCCCGCGGCCGATGAGACGATCCCCCTCACGGTCCGTGCGAGGCGTGGAGAGCGCCGTGAGGTGGAGGGGCGTCATGCGAGGCTCTGCGGGGATGTCCGCCGACGACGTGTCCCGGTCCGGAGCGACGGGAGCTCCCGTCGCGCTGCGGCCGTGTCGCGCCGCCCTTGCCGAGACGGGTCCGGCGCGTGTCGCCGTACTGATCCTTCACGGCGGCGCCGCGGACAGCAAGGCCCCCTTGCGGCCGTGGAACGTGGCGCGCGCCCGGATGCGGCCGTTCGTGCGCTCCGTGACGCGGGCCCTGCCGGACGAGGGCGCGTTCGTCGGGCAGGTGCTTTACCGCTACCGGGGATGGAACGGCGCGGACGCCGACCCCGTCGCCGACGTCCTGCGGGCACTGGACGAACTCACCGCTCTGGTCGGCGAGGTGCCGGTCGTGCTCGTGGGCCACTCGATGGGCGGGCGCGCCGCTCTGCGGGCCGCCGCCGCACCGCAGGTCCGGGCCGTGGTGGCGCTGGCGCCCTGGTGCCCGGAGGGTGAGCCGGTGGCCCACCTCCGGGACAAACGCGTGATCGTGCTTCACGGGGACCGGGACCGGATCACCGACCCGGCGGCGTCGTTCGCCCTCGTGCGCCGGGCCGCGGCGGCGGGTTCCTCCGCGAGCGCCGTGCGGGTCGAGGGAGGTGACCACGCGATGCTCCGCCGCGCGCGGACCTGGCACCGGGCCACGGGTACGACGGTGGCCGATCTGGTCACCCGGATCGGCGGTGGGCTCGACCCGCTTCCCGCCGAACGGTCCGGTGGCGAACCCGGCGTTCTCTAGAACCTGCCCGGCCCGCCGTGCCCTGTCCACCGGGGTGGCCGTCGGTCAGGGGCCGGGTGTGTCGAGACGGTCGTCGGGGTCGGGGGTGGGGGAGAAGGGGCGGCGAGTGCCGGAGGACGCCTGCCGGGAGGCGGACGAGGGTAGCGGGGCGCCCGTCGAAGGATCCCAGCTCAGAATCCACTCGAAGTCGCGCTGCAGCCGACGTGCTTCGCTTCGCACGAGCGTCGGTATGTCGCCGCGTTCGGAGATCAGTTGGGCATAGATCGGCGCATCGTGCACGTGGGGATCCTCGACTCGCTCGCGTGGTCTGACGTGCCTCGACCGTACGGGCGGCACGTGGTCGCAGCGGTGATCCGGCCAGCTCGGCCAGAACCGGTCAAGGTGTGACCAGCGGGCGCCGTCGATGTTGAACGACGTGCCAGGGAAAGCCAGTTCTGTGCACACTTCCGACACATCCGGGATGGCCGGCCCACCGGCCCGAGACCCCGGAAGGGTCGGATCCGTCCGCTCCGAACGTAATCAGGACGAAGCGGTGCGGGGCCGCCGCGCGGGAGTTCGGGTCGACGGCGGACCTGCGGACGGGCCCGGATCGCCCCAACGACCGTGCTCAGCCGCCTTTTCGAGCACGGCCCGTGTCCTCACCGTCGCGCTGCGGGGTGGTGCGATGAAGGTCACGAAAATGTATCGGACATCTGGGACGTGGATCTTCACATCCGGTGCACAACATGGCTAAGTTGGCGACCAGGCCGCCCGACTCCCTCCGGCGAAGCTCGCCGGGCGGCGCGGCCTCCGCCGAGTCCTGCCTGTCCACGCGGCAGCGGGAGCCGGGGACCCACCGAACCTGGGGTGAATCGGCCAACTGCCTTTCGGGGCAGGGGTCGTAGGGCATACCTTCCGGAATCGTCCGCCCGAACCCGACAGCTAACCCGGTAGGCGGACGACGGAAGGAGCACCACTCCATGGCGCCGGAACGCACCCCGCCCAGCCGCGAGGAAGTCGCCCGACGGCTCTCGTCCCTCTACGACCAGGCGGAGCTCGCCACCGGAAACTTCAACGGGACCCGCGCCTCGGCGAATTCCGCCCGCAGGCCGGGCCGGGGGAGCGCGGGTCAGGGGAGTGGCGTTTCCGACGCCGCCCAGGACGATCTGATGCGGCAGTGGTTCGACGGGGCGCGGTCCCGGTTCGGGCCCTCTGCTCCGGCGTCGCTCCCGGCCGACAGGCAGTCGGAGCGCGGTGGCGGAGGTGCCCGTCCGAAGGCCGTTCCGCAGGGGCCCAAGGGATCCTCGTCGGACCTTCCGACGCTTTACGAGCTGGAGCAGCTCGTGCGGCCGGTGGCCGAGTTGACGGCCGCCCCGGTGCTCGAACTGACCGCCGGTCCGGCCTCGGAGCCGGCCGCGCGCCCCGCGCTGGAGCTGACCGCGGGTCCGACGGCCGGGCCGATGACCGGTTCCATGACCGGTTCCATGACCGGGCCCATGGCCGGTGGCGCCCCGGCGGTACCGGGCCCCCGCACGGAGGTCCGTGCGGCGCTCCGTGCCGGAGCCGCCCCGGCGGGCGCGCCCCAGAAGGTCTCGTCGCACCTCAAGAAGCAGAGTGCCCGGCTCAAGCTCGCCGCCGCGCGGGAGCTGATGGCGCGGCACGCCGCACGGCAGGGCATGCCCGTCGCGCAGATGCCGGCGATCGAGTACCGGCCGACGCCGGAGCCCCAGCTGCCGTCCTTCCCGCCACCTCAGCAGGCCGCGGCGTTCCCGTCGGCCGCTCAGACGGGTTCGTTCCCGTCGGTGGGCCAGACCGGTTCGTTCCCGTCGGTGGGTCAGACGGGTTCGTTCCCGGCGGTGGGCGATTCGGGTTCGTTCCCGTCGGTGGGTCAGACGGGCTCGTTCCCGTCCGTGGGCCAGTCGGGCTCGTTCCCCTCGGTCGCTCAGACGGGCACCTTCCCCTCGGTCGCCCAGACCGGTTCGTTCCCGTCGGTCCCTCAGGCCGCGCCGTTCCAGGCGGCTCCTCAGACCGCCGCGTTGCCGTCCACCGCTCAGACCGGTTCATTCCCGTCGGTGGGTCAGACGGGCTCGTTCCCCTCGGTCGGCCAGACCGGTTCGTTCCCGTCGGTCGCTCAGGCGCCCGCGTTCCAGGCGGCGCCCCAGCCCGCGCCGTACGAGGCGGTGCCCCAGGCCGCCGCGTTCCAGGCGGCGCCCGCGCCCCAGGTCTTCGACACGGGCTCCATGCCCCAGGTGTACGAGTCGGCGCCGCCTCCGGCCGTGGAGTCCAAGGCGGTCATCCTGCCCCCCGGCTACGAAGCGCCGGCCCCGGCCCCCGAGTACACGTCCGTGCTCCTGCCCCTCTCGTACGACAAGCCGACCCGCCCCAGCGGGTATCAGCCGGCGCCGATGCCGCCGGTGAACGAACCGGCGCCCCAGCCCCCGGCGTACGAGACGGCGCCGCGTCCCGCCGCGTACCAGGCGGCCCCGCCGATGCCGCCGGTCACTGAGCCGGTGCCGCAGGCGCCCGCGTACGAGTCCGCGCCGCCCCAGGCCGCGTACGCGTCGGCCCCGATGCCTCCGGTGAACCAGCCGGCGCCTCCGCAGGCCGACGACGCCTGGCGGCAGTCGTTGCGGCCGGCGGCCCAGCAGCAGACGTGGCCCGCCGCTCCCGGGACCGTCGACGCGAACCCGGGCTTCGACATCGACAGCCTCGTCGCCGGAGCGGCCGCCCCGCAGGCCGTGGCTCCGCCGGCCGCCGCTCCGGACAGCCGGGCCGCCGAGGCGGTGGCCTTCGCCCGCGCTCAGATCGGCAGCCCGTGCGTGTGGGGGGCGTCCGGACCCGGTTCGTACGACCCCTCCGGTCTCACCCAGGCGGCCTGGAAGAGCGCCGGGGTCATGCTCCCCCGGTCGACGCAGGAGCAGGCACAGGCCGGCCCGGCGGTCGACCTCGGCGCCATCCAGCCGGGTGACCTGGTCTTCTTCCACGCCAACGTGAGCCACGTCGGTCTCTACGTGGGCGACGGCATGATGGTCCACGCGCCGAGTCCCGGAGCGCGCATCAGCGAGGAGTCCGTCGAGTCCGTCGGACAGGCGGCCATCCACAGCGTCGTCCGTCCGGTCTGAGCCGCCGCCCGTATGCCCCGGAGGCCGTTGACCGGTCCCGGCCCGCGGGGCGTACGGCCGTCCGGGGCGTACCGGCGGCCGTCCGGAGGGTGGTCCTCGGTGAAGGCGCCGCAGCGGTGCCGCGGCGCCGGCCGTCAGAACTCGCTGTCGATCCCCGTGACGGCGGCGGGACCCAGCGGCGCGTCGTCCGCGGACAGACCGCTGTCCAGGAGCGCACCGGAGACGAGCCGCACCGCCTCGGCCTCGGCGCTCTTCCGGTCCGCGGCCTCGACCTCCAGCCGTACGGAGAACCGGTTGTCCTCGTCGACGGTCAGCAGGCTCAGTTCCTCGCTCTCGCCCAGGTCCGTGTTCTGCGGGTCCTGGGGGCGAAGCCTGCGTTCCACGTCGGCCCGGGAGGCGTCCGGGAGGCCGTGGACGAACGTCCCGGGAACGGTGATGACGTAGGTGGTCACAGGAGCTCCTAGTGCGGCCGGCGCGCGGGCCTGAAGTGCGGTCGGTTGTGTGATCGCCCGTATACCCCGCATTGTGCCGGGCACCCGGATCTTCTTCGCGTCGGACGGAGCCCGACGTGCGGCGGCCGTGCGTCCGGCGCCGCCCGCCGTGCGGTGACCGGGTCCGGCGGTCCCTGCCGCGCGGTGATCGCGTGGCGATACGGTCGGCCCATGGCTGACGCTAGGTTGACCACCGCCTCGTACCTCGTCCTCGGCATCATCGACAAGCTGGGCGAGGCCAGCGCGTACGACGTCAAGGGGGAGGCGGCGCGGACGGTCGCGCCCTTCTGGTCGGTGCCGCACGCGCAGGTGTACGCGCAGTGCGACCGTCTCCTCGACGCCGGGATGCTGTCCCAGGTACGCCAGGAGAGCGGCCGCAACCGCAGGGTGCTGACGCTGACGGACCAGGGCCGGAGCGCCCTGCGGGGCTGGCTCGACGACCCCGCGTTCGTCCCGGTGGAGGCCCGCGAGCGCGGCATCCTCAAGCTGTGGTTCGGCGGCGAGCCCGACGTGCTCGGCCCCGTACAGCTCGACGAGCACCGCCGGACCCTCGGTGAGTACGAGGAACTCGCCGAGACCGTGGGCGAATTGCTGACGCGCGGGCAGCGGGACGCGCTGGAGTTCGGAATCCGGTACGAACGCATGATGATCGACTTCTGGCGGTGGGTGCAGCGCCGGGACGAGGACGCGCCGGACCGTTGACCCCGGCGGTGGACGGCCCTACCGTCTCGATAGTCCAAACGAGACTATCGATGGCCGGGTCGCGGCCATGGGCAGGGAGCCGTCGTGCGCCGTCCAACGGGCACCACCTGGCGCCGCTTCGCCGTCGTCGCCGTGTCGGCCGTGTGCGTGGGCTACGCGCCGATCGCGATGACCGAGCTGTGGCCGTACGCGCGCCCCGGCGCGCCCGCGTTCGGTGAGTGGATCCTGGCCCACGTGGTCTCACCGCGTTACGTCGCCGACGCGCTGGCCACCCGGATCGGGCCGTACCGCCACAGCCTCGTCCCGATGATCGTGCACTCCGTCCTCGGCGGTGTGCTGATGCTGCTGGGCCCCGCGCAGGTGCTCACCGCCGTACGGCGGCGCGTACGGCTGCACCGGGCCCTGGGCGTCGTCTTCGCGCTCACCGTGTACGCCTCGATGGCGGGCGCCGCCCTGTATCTGGCGCGCACGGCACCCGAGGACGCCTTCAGCGGCGCCGCGTTCTGGATCGTGCTCGCGACCATCCTGGTGGGCACCGTGATGAGCGTGACGTTCGGCGTGCTCGCCGCCGTCGGCGGGTTCCCCGACCTGCACCAGCGCTGGATGCTGCTGTGCTACGGCTTCCTGATGACCGCGCCACTGCTCCGGTTCGAGTGGGGTGGCCTGCCGCTGCTCCTGCCCGGACTGTCCATGGCCGAGATCAACCAGCTCGCCACCATGCACCTGGGCTCCGTCGTCTCCTTCGGCGCCCTGATCGCCTCGCGTTCCCTGGACCGGCGCCCGAAGGTCTCCGGGGTCTCCGGGTCCTGGGCGCCCGTGCCCGTCCTGGCCCTCGCGCACGTCGTCGGGGCGGCCGCGCTGGCCTGGATCGCGCGCGGCACGCTGGAGCACGGCACCCAGGGGCGCAGGCTCCTGCTCGCCTATCTGCTGCCGTACGCCCTCACGTACGCGGTGACGGCACTGCGCGCGCGGCACGCGGGCCGTGAGGGCCGCCTCTGGGCGCGTGAGGAGTGGCGTCTGCACTGGGTGGCCCTGTGCCTGGCGCCGGTGCTGTCGGTCGGGGCCGCCCCGCTCTTCGAACGGTCGCTGGGGCTCGACGGGCTCACGGCGCTGGCCGCGGGGGCGGCGATCGGCTGGGGCGTGATGGCGTTCGCCGCGACCCTGATGGTGAGCGCCCGCGTCATGTACGCACGGGAGGTCCTCAAGAGGGCCCTGCCGGCGCCCGGTTCGGCCGGACGCCTGTCGGCACCGGTCCCGTAGCCCCTGCTCCGGCTTCTCCTCGCCCGCGGTCGACTCGTCCCCGGGTCGACTCGTCCACCGCGTCGACCGTGCACCGCACCGTGTCGTCCACCCCGTCGCGCCCCTCGTCCGGAAACGGAATCCTCATGTCGAACGCATCCGACGCGCCCCGGACCGACGACGTCCCGGCGCACCCCACGTCCCTCGCCGCGGGCGGGCGGCCGCTGACCGCCGGAGTGGCGATGCTGGCCACCGCGGTCGCCGTGGTCAGCGTCCTCGTCGGCGGCCTGCTGGCGGCCGTGGCGCTCACCGGTCACGTCTTCGGCGCCTGGCATTCCCCGGAGTCGCTGACTCCGGGACTGATCGGCGCGGCCATGCTTGGCACGGCGCCCGGCCTGTTCGCGCTGAACCGGGTCCGCGTCTGGCACGAGGCCCGCTCGCTCGTCCTTCCGCTGGCCGTGGTGCTGGTCGGCCTGTTCACGGTGAGCCTGCTCAACGCGGGGCAGCTGTACATCGCCCGGGGCGGCTCCATCGTCCCGGTGCTGTTCAGCCTCGGCTGGCTCTTCGTGCTCGGCGCGCTGTGCGTGTGCGCCCTGATCGCGCTGGCCTGGCAGTACCTCACCCCCGGACACCCGCCGGGTCCGGGCGGTGCTCCGCTGCCCGGCTGGTCGAAACCCGCGCTCGCCGTGCTGGGTTCGGCCTGGCTCGGCATCGGTACGGGCCTGCTCGTACGGCCCGGTTTCTGGGCCGACTTCGTGCCGTGGAGTGTCGGCCGCGCCGACGCGCAGGCGCTCGGGGTGTGGGCGCTGGCCCTCGGCGTCGGCGTCCTCGGAGCGCTCGCCGAGGACGACCTCGGCCGCACCGGCCCGGCCCTGATCGCCCTGCCCGGCACCGCCGTCGCCCTGGCCGTCGTACTGGCCTGCCGCGCCTCCGCCGTCAACTGGTCCTCGGGGCCCGCCCTTTGCCTCGTCGCCATGGTGGCGGGACTCCTGATGGCGGGCCTCAGCGGCCGAGTCCTGCTGGCGCGGTCCCCGGTGGCACCACCCCGGCAGGACCGGGCCGCCGAGAGCTGAGACGCGACGGCCCGGGAGACGGAGCGGGCTTGGCTGCCGACTCCCGGAAACGTTGTCCGCGTCATCTGTTCCGGACGGAGGCAGGGCCGCGGTCGGCGCGCGGGCGGCACGATACGAGGCGTCGACCGACGAGGAACGTTGCCGGGGGTGGTACAGCTATGCGCCGGTGGCGTCGTCCTCCGCCCGTCCAGGAGACAGACCTGACGGAGTACCTGCGGAGCACGGTGTGGGGTCCCGCCGAGTTCGTCGGATGGCCGCCCCGGAGGCTGATGGGGGAGGGGCTTCTCGTCGGGGTGCTGGGGGCCGGATCGATCGTCGGCGCGGGGGTCGCCGGCGACCGGACCGGAGCACCCGTCCTGGTGAGCGGTGAGGCGGGACTCGTCTGCGCCGGGATCCTCGTCCTGCACCTGGTCCGCCTGCGGGCGGGGCGGGCGCTGGTCGGCATCGTCGCGGCCCTCGGCGTGTGCCTCGCCCTCCAGGCTCCGCAGGCCGCGGCGGACCTGGTGCCGGTGGACGGCGAACGGGTGGCGCCCATGGTCGTCACGTCCGTCGGGGGCGAGGGGAACGGGGGCGCGGGCCGCACCCGCTTCCGCTGCTCGGTGGTGACCCGGGACGGCGCACCGGTCAAGGTCCGTGTCCTGCGGGGATGCGGGCGGACCACCCGGCCGGGGGACGTCCTCGCGGTCGTCTACGACCCCGAGGGGCGGATGCCGCCCCATGCCCTGGCCACCGGACCGGTGACGACGGGGCCGCTGCGCGCCCTGGCCGCACTGGCCTTCGCCCTCCTTGCCGGCTGTGTGCTCGCGGTCGTCCGCTCCCACCGCCTCACCCCGGCGGGCACCGGCGCGTGACGCCCTCCGGCGGCCGTCCCCGCGGGTCGGCGGCCGGGGCCGTCGCCCGGCCCCGGGGCGCCGCAGCCGTTCCGGAGCCGGGCGGGCTCACAGCGGCAGGATCACCAGCGCCGTGTCGTCGGTGACGCCACCGGGCGGGAGCAGGTCCGACAGCAGGGCGTCGGCGAGCGTCTCGGGCTCGGCCCGCCGGTGCCGGGTCAGCGCGGCGGCGAGGCGTCCGAGGCCCACGTCGATGTCCTCGGTGCGGCGTTCGATCAGACCGTCGGTGTACAGGACCAGGGTGTCGCCCGCCGCGAAGTCCGTCGCGGCCTCGGGGCGCTCCACGTGCTCCGGCCGGGCTCCCAGCGGCGGGTCCGTCGCCCCGTCCAGGAACTCCACGCTCCCGTCGCCGCGCAGGAGGGCCGGCGGGGGATGCCCGGCGCTGCTGTACCTGATGGTGTGGGTCTCCCAGTCGATCCAGGCCGTCACCGCCGTGGTGGACTCGGCGCCGTCGACGGAACGCGCGTACAGTCCGAGCACCTCGAGAGCGCGCGCGGGACCTTCGGCGGCCCGGGAGGCCGCGCTCAGGGCACTGCGCAACTGGCCCATGACACAGGCGGCGGAGAGCCCGTGCCCCACGACGTCGCCCACCGCGACCGCCATCCGCCCGTCGCTCAGCGCCACCAGGTCGTACCAGTCCCCGCACACGTTCAGCGAACGCGTGGCCGGCCGGTAGCGCACGGCCGCGTGGTGCGGTCCCGTCTGGTCCGGTGAGGGCAGCAGCGCGTCCTGGAGGGCGACGGCGACCTCCCGCTCACGGGCGTGGGCGCGCCGCAGGCGGTCGTTGAGCTCCTGGAGTTCACGGGTCCGTGTGAACAACTCGGCCTCCAGCACCGGGCTCCGGTCGCCCTGCTCCATCCCGCCGCGGGCGCGGATGAACTCGGTGACCTCCTCCACCCGGTGCACCACCAGCGCCACGGTGCCGTCCTCCCGGAGCACGGGGGAATTGACCGGGCTCCAGTACCGCTCCTCCCAGACACCCGGCCGGTCCGGGGACTGCACGTCATAGCGCTGCAGGGCCATGCTGTCGCGCTCCCCGGACGCCACCACCCGGCGCAGGGACGCCTCCAGGTTCCGCATCCCGGTGGCGGCGGGGTCGCCCGGCCGGTCGGGAAACACGTCGAAGAGATACCGGCCGACCAGCTGCTCCAGGGAGCGCCCGGAGTTGCTGAGGTAGTCGTCGTTGGCGTCCACGAAGACCATGTCCGGGGTGAGCAGGGCGACCATGCCGGGCAGGGCGTGGAAGACACCGCGGAAGTCGATCTCCGCTCCCGCCATCGGTTCACCCGCCTCACGCCGCCGCCCTGGCCGTGCCCACGGCGAAAGCGGCGGAGCACCCTGCCCTGTCCCACCGGCCCTGGGCATGGCCGGGGCCATGCCCAGGGCACACCCGTGGTGCAGTGTTCCCATCAGGCCACCGGTCCGGGCCCGGTGCAACCGCAGAAGCGTTCGGACCGGCCTCGCCGTGCCCGGTGCGCCGGTGAGAGCCGCTTTCCGGCCTTCACCGAAGCGTCCTGGGGCAGTTGCTCCATACGGGGTCTCTGTGAATTCGAGACACGGCTGAACACAACGCGACCCGTGTGCGTATAGGGCCGGGGGATTTCCATGTCGAGCCGACCACGACGCGTAGGAGCACCACCTTGGGACGCAACAAGCGCAGACGCCCAACGGGCGCACGCCGCGCGACCTCTGCAGCTTTCGCACTGATACTGGGCGGAGGCGGACTCGTAGGAGTCAACGTCTACGCATCGGCGACCGAGACCGGCGCGACGGAGGCGAACGTCCTGTCCGCCGGCTCCGCCACCATCGACTGCCCCGACGTCGGCGACCAGTTGAAGACGGTCCCGGACGCCGCGAAGGAGGGCGTCGACAAGGAACTCGCGGACCTGGACCAGCAGATCGCCGAGGCGTACCGGCAACTCCAGGCCCAGGCCGACCAGATGCAGCAGAACGGCGACAGCGGCGCCGATGCCGTCATGAATCCGCTGAAGGAGAAGCGAGCCGAGTCGATCGGCCGCATCGTGGCCGCCATCGACGCCGCGGGCGACCCGCCGAGCGGGCTCGACGGTTTCGCGGCCTGCACCCTGCGGCCCTCCGGCAACCAGCCCGGCACCGGGGCCGACACCGGCCAGAACACCGCGCCGCCGAACCAGGGCGGCGCGTCGCCGAGCGCCAGTGGCGCGCCCCAGAACCAGGGCGGCCAGCAGGCGGGCGGCGCCCCGGCCGGCAACGGTCCCGTCGCCGCCGACTACGCGGACATCAAGTCCGTCCAGCCCAACGTGCAGAACCCGCAGCCCCAGGCCGACGCCTCCCGGGGCGAGTTCGCCTCCAGCTGCGGAGTGAACGCGAACGGCCTGTTCAACTCGGACAACGTGATCGTGGCTCCCGGTGTCACCAACGGCGCCCACCACTTCCACGACTACATCGGCAACCAGTCCAACACCGCGTTCGCCAGTGACGACGACCTGAGCAAGGCCGACACCTCCTGTGCGGACAAGGGCGACAAGTCCTCGTACTACTGGCCCGTGGTGCGCCTCCAGGACGGGACCCAGGAGCGCGACGCGGGCGCCCCCGGAGGCGGGACCGAGGGCAACTCCGGCAAGATCGTCACGCCCAAGCAGGTCACGCTGACCTTCGTCGGCAACCCGCGCAGCAAGGTCACGGCCATGCCCCGGCTGCTGCGCATCATCACCGGCGACGCCAAGGCCTTCGTCAACGGGCCCGCGAACGCCAACGCCTCCTGGAGCTGCACCGGTTTCGAGGACCGGCAGTTGAAGGACAAGTACCCGCTCTGCCCGCAGGGCAGCGACGTGGTGCGCACCTTCAAGTTCCAGAGCTGCTGGGACGGCGCGAACATCGACAGCGCCAACCACCGCACCCACGTGGCCTTCGCGGACGCCCAGGGCAACTGCCCCGGCAACTTCAAGGCCATTCCGCAGTTGGTGCAGCGCATCGTCTACGACATCGACGCGCCGAGCCTCCAGGACGGTGGCCGTACCTCGCCGCTGTTCGCGGTGGACTCCTTCCCCGAGAACCTGCACAAGCCGATCACGGACCACGGCGACTTCATCAACGTCTTCGACGAAGGCACCATGAACAACGTGGTCGACTGCATCAACAGCGGCAAGAAGTGCGGCGCGGGTGCCGGTGACGGGGGCGGCAACAACGGCGGAGGCAACGGGGGCGGGCAGCAGGACGACCCGCCGGCCACCGACGAGCCGTCGCAGACCGCCGACCCGAACCCGTCCGAGGCGGACCCGAACCCGTCGGAGAGCGTCGACCCGAACCCGTCGGAGGCTGACCCGAACCCGTCCGAGAACCCCTCCGAGGAGCCGGCGCCCACCGCGGACGACCCGTCCGACGGCAACGGCGGAGACGACTCCGGTGACGACGGCAAGGGCGGAGACGACTCCGGGGACAACGGCGGCGGTCAGACCGCCGAGCCCACCGAGCCGGCCGGGGACGACGCGCCCGCCGCCACGGTGGAGCCCAAGTCCGACGTGACGTCCTCGCCGCGGGAGACCTCGGGCGACGACCAGGGCGGAGAGGTGGGGACGCCCGCGCAGACGCAGCCCCCGGCCGAGTCCTACCCGCCGGCCACTTCGGGGATCGAGCCGCAGGCGGTCGGGACCGGGGGGCTCGCCGAGACCGGCGCGAACCTGTGGCCGGGCGTGATCGGCGGGATCTTCGTCCTGGCCGGCATCTTCGTGCTCTACCGGATCCGTCGCACCTACGGGTGACACGGACCGTCCGCCACGGGAGGCGCCCTGACGGTCGAGTCCTGACGGACTAAACCCGCCGGACGCGTCCTGACGGACGAGTGGGGAACGACGAGTTCGAGGGGGGGGGGGGGGGGGGGGGGGGGGGCGCCGCCCCCCCCCGGCGGGGGCCGGCCGGCCCCCCCGCCCCGCGGGGGGGGCCCCATAAACACAAGGAGGGGGTTGGACCCGGAATAT
>NZ_JBIASW010000004.1:211244-544232 GCF_042891215.1 Streptomyces sp. NPDC001914 | reverse complement strand
CCTCCCCGTCCCCTCCCCCCCCCCACACCGCCCCGGCGGCGCGAGCGGGGGGCGGGGTGGAACGGGGCTCGGGGCGGGGGGCCGGCCGGGGGGCGCCCCCCCCCCCCCCCCCCCTCGGCCGTGTTCCGGACGGCCCTCTCGACCGGCGGTGTGCGCCGATTCACAGCATGCTGGTGTGAGACGCGATCATGTCGTCCACATTGGGGAAGGCGAAGCTCCATGGACGCATCAGAGCAGGCACCGGATGACCGGCCCCTCGACCTGTACCTAGAAATGCTCCGCCTGCGTATGGATCCGGCGGACTACGCGCTCTTGCTGCGCATGGTCGAGCCCGTACTCGAAGCGATCAGGGAGGAGAGGGTGGGAGCGATCGAACTGTGTCTCGACGGCGAGGAACCCGAGAGCGTCCCGCAGGAGGTCCGTGACGAGGCGTCCCTCGTGGTCGCCGTGGCCGTCACGGGACGTCTGGACAACCGGATCGTCGAGCTGGAGACCGAGGAGATCGGAGTCGTCCGGGTCGTCACGGATTCGGGTACGGCGGACGATCCCGAGCGGTGCAGGGAGATCGCCGACTTCATCGGGGAGCGGCACCGCCAGGACGAGGAGCTGCGGGGTATCGCAGAGGTGAGCGGTCTGCCCACCGACGTGTGACCCCGTACGGAGCGCCCCCGGCCGCCGGCGGGCGATCTTGGTCCTGGGACCGGAAAACATGACGTAGAGTTGTCTTCACCGACGCGGGGTGGAGCAGCTCGGTAGCTCGCTGGGCTCATAACCCAGAGGTCGCAGGTTCAAATCCTGTCCCCGCTACTCGAAGACGGAGGGGCCGGCATCTCGATGCCGGCCCCTCCGTCGTGTGTGCCGACGTCCCCGCCCAGGCCGGTGAGCCGTCCGGCGACACGAGTGTGGTCATTCGGCACGGACGCGGTGCCCTGTGCCGCCACAATCACCCCATGACGAAGATCGATACTGTCGCGGAGCGTGTGGTGGCCGCCGCTCGCGCCCGTGGCAACCAAGGATTGGTGCTGATCGCGGTGGACGGCATGGGCGGGTCGGGCAAGTCGACCCTCGCGTCGGCCGTGGCCGCCCGGCTCGGCGGTGCCGTGGTCGTGCACGGAGACGACTTCTACCGCCCGATGGACGCGGACGAACGTGCCGCCCTGACTCCCGCCGAGGGCTACGAGCGCTACTTCGACTGGCAGCGGCTGCGCGACGAGGTCCTCACCCCGCTCGCCACCGGCCACGACGCGCACTACCGGCGCTACGACTGGCCGACCGGATCTCTCGCGACGGACGAGAGACGCGCCGTCATCTGCGACGGCATCGTCATCGTCGAGGGGGTCTACACCGCCCGGCCCGAACTCGTCGACCACTACGACATCGTCGTCTACGTCGACACCCCGCCCGACGAATCCATGCGCCGGCTGCGGGCCCGCGGTGACGACCACGGCCCCGTCGACTGGGAGGCCCGCTGGCGTCTGGCCGAGGAGCACTACCTGGCCACGACCCGTCCCCGGGACAGGGCGCACCTCGTGGTGCAAGGACACTGACCGTGGTCACCGGCCACTGAACGCAGGTCCCCGGAAAACGAAGAAAACCGCCTCCGGTCGTATGACCGGAGGCAATGTGCATGGAGCGCCGGGCAGGCCTTGCACCTGCATTTCCCCGCAGGAAGCGGGGCGTCTTTCCTTGGACCACCAACGCCGGGCTCGTCACCGGGTGTCCGGTGCGGGCTCAAGATCGAGCATATCAGCTGATCAGCGGGTCCCGCACCGGCCCTTCCGTGGCCAGGTGGTGCTTGCGGTGACGGCGGGCGGCGCGGCAGGGTGCGGGGTGTGCGTACTCTGCTGATCGTGCATCACACGCCCTCGCCCAACTGCCAGGCCCTGTTCGAGGCCGTGCTCTCCGGCGCGACAGCGCCTGAAATCGAGGGCGTCCGGGTGGTGCGGCGGGCGGCGCTGGAGGCGACCGCCTCGGACGTGCTGGCCGCCGACGGCTACGTGCTCGGCACCCCGGCCAACCTCGGGTACATGTCGGGCGCGCTGAAGCATTTCTTCGACCAGGTCTACTACCCGTGTCTGGACGCCACGTCCGCCCGCCCGTTCGGCTACTACGTGCACGGCGGGAACGACGTCACGGGGGCGGTGCGCGGCATCGAGTCGGTGACGACGGGCCTCGGTTGGCGCCGCGCGGCCGAGGCGGTGAAGGTGACCGGCGAGCCGGGCAAGTCCGACATCGAGGCGTGCTGGGAGCTCGGCGCGACCCTCGCGGCCCGACTGATGGACTGAGCCCGCGCGTCGAGGCCGACAGGTCCCGACACCCTTACCGGGGGCCGGAGTCGGCCGGGGTGAACGTGCGGGCGAGGTGCGCCGTCAGTTCCGGCGCGGTCGGCGGGCTGAGGCGGGCGCCGAGGTATCCGTCCGGGCGGACGAGGAAGGCGGTCGCCGCCCCGTCGAAGACCCCGTAGAGGCGGGCGAACTCGCCGAGCGTGTCGGCGTACGCCGGCGGGCCGGAGGTCCCCGGGGGGCTCCCGGCGGGCCGGATCACACACGTGGCGACCCGCCCTCCGGAGAACTCGCCCGCCGCTTCGGCGAGTTGCCGGCCCTCCTCGCCGTCCCCGTACACCAACAGGACGTGTCCGCGGTCGCGCAGGAGGTCGTACAGACGCAGCGGGAAGGCGGCGATGTGCGCCGTGAGGCCGGTGCAGTCGGGCGCCCGGTCGCCCGGCCGGGGGCCGGGGCCCTCGGAGGCCGGGCCCACGAGCGGGCTGCCGCGGTAGCCGAGGAGGAGCTGTGCCTCGCGCAGCATCACGGTCCCCGGGTCGTCCGGGTCGGCCTGGACTCCGTGGGCCGCGTGGCGGACCGTGCGCGCGACGACCTCCTCGCCCACGGGCCGCCGCTCGGCGTCGTAACTGGCCGTCAGCGCGTGCTGCGCGCCGCCCTCGATGGCGAGGGCGAGCTTCCAGGCCAGGTTCCAGGCGTCCTGGATACCGGTGTTCATGCCCTGGGCGCCGGTCGGCGGGTGGATGTGGGCCGCGTCGCCCGCGACGAAGACGCGGCCGTCTCCGTAGCGGTCGACGATCCGGTGGCTGATGCGGAAGACCGAGGACCAGCGCAGGCGGGAGGCGGTCGCGGGCCGGGGGGACATCCGGTCCAGCACCGCCTGGATGTCCGCGAGGGCGGGCGCGATCCTGCCGTCGAGGCCGTGCGAGACGCCGTCCGCCGGGCGGTCCGGTCCGTCGTCCCGTGCCGCGGCGGAGAGTTCGGGCGGGACCTTCATCGAGGTCCGGTACCGGCTGTCGCCGGGCAGCGGGATGCACACCAGGATGTCGTCCACCTCGCCGGCGTCGTCGTGGTGCATGGCGCGGACGCCGTAGCCCGGCGGCATGTCCCAGTCCACCTCCACGTCTCCGAGCATGTACTCCTCGGGGAACGCGCTTCCCTCGAAGGTGAGCCCCAGCTTCTTGCGCACGACGCTGTGCGCGCCGTCGCAGCCCACCAGAAAGCGCGCCCTCACCTCTTCCTCGGCTCCGGACGCCGAGCGCAGGACGACCGTCACGCCGTCGGCGTCCTGGCTGAAGGAGACCAGTTCCGTACCGCGTTCGATCCCGGTCCCGAACCGTGCGAGATGATCCTCGAGGATGCGTTCGGTCTCGTACTGCGGCAGGGCGGCGAAGCCGTAGGGAACCTCGGGCGGCAGGGCGAAGTCGATCCGGGCCCGCTCGACGCCGTTGACGTAGGCGAGCTGTCCGTACATCGGCACCGCCGCCTCCAGGACCGTGCGGGTCAGCCCCATGTGGTCCCAGATCTCCAGCGTGCGCGGCTGGATGCCCACGGCCTTCGCGTACGGGAGGCGTTCGGGAAGCCGGTCGACGATACGGCAGCGGACCCCGCGCCTGCGCAGCTCCGCGGCCGCGGTCAGACCCACCGGGCCCGCACCCGCCACCACGACGTCGGTTCCGAAGGAGTGGGCCACGGGAGCCTCCCTGCGTGTGTCCCCCGCGTCGAGTCGATCTCCGTCCATCGTGGCCCCGGGGCGACCGGCCCCGCTACTCGGGCACGCGCGCGAGGAGCGTCGCGGGCCGCCCCGGCGCCGGTGTCTCAGAACTGTGCAGGAGGGGGCGATCCGTCGGTGGGAAGGCGGTGATGGCCGTCGACGGGACGGTGGGTGAGGCGCAGGTGGTGGGCCGGGGTGCGTTCGATGACGAGGAAGGCGGCGTCGTCGCCCGGCTGGTCGCCGATGTGCCGGACGAGGTCGTCGTGGATCTGCCGCAGCAGGGCGTCGGGGCTGGACGCGGTGAACCCGCCGACCCGCTCGGCCAGGGGATAGAACACGCCCTGCGGGGAGCGGGCCTCGATCACGCCGTCGGTGTACAGCAGCAGGAAGTCGCCGGCCTCGAAGGCGAACGGGTCGGTGTGGTGGCTGGAGGCGGGCAGCTCGCACATGCCCAGCGGAGGCACCGGGTGCCGTGCGTGCAGGACGCTGACCTGGTGATCACGAAGGAGCAGGGGCGGCGGATGACCGCAGTTGATCATCTCGGCCCGGTCGCCGTCGTCGGGGATGTCGAGGACGAGCGCCGTGACGAAGTGTTCGCCCGGATCGTGCTCGGTGTCGGCCACCTCGTCCAGGTCCCGGCACACGCTCACCTCGAGGGCCGCCGTCAGTTCGGGCAGGGTGGCGTACCGGTGGGCGCCCTCGCGGAAGGCGCCCAGCACGACCGAGGCCTCGCCGATGGCCGCCAGGCCCTTGCCCCGGACGTCCCCGATGATGACGCGGGTTGAGGCGTCGGCGGCCCGGGTGACCGCGAACAGGTCGCCGCCGATCTGCGTGTCGTCCTCGGCGGCCAGATACAGCCAGGCCACCCGCAGCGGACCGATCTTGCGCGGCGGGGGCCGCAGCAGCACCCGCTGCGCGGTCTCGGCGACGGACCGCGCCCGCACCAGTTCCCGGGCTCGCCGCTCCCGTACATGACACACGAAGACGACCAGGGCGGAGAGCACCACCAGGGCGATGAGCTGGGCGATGTGATTGGTGGTGCCGAGTCCGCCGTGCAGTACGGCGATGACCACCTGGGCGGCGACCGCGAGGAGGCCGACCAGGGCGGTCGTCGCGGGGCCCGCGAGGGAGGCCGTGAGGGTCGGTGCGATGACCAGCAGGGGCCCCAGATGGACGTCGGTGGGGGAGCGGATGTCCACCACGGTGATCACGACGATCAACGCGAGCGGGATCGCCACCAGACCGCGGCCCGACGGCTGTGCCACGAGACGGTCGACTGACATGCGCCGGATACCCACATGCCCCATTTTGTACCTGCTTCTACGGCTCCGGGGTTCCTTGCCGTGTCCACCGTCGGCGAGTCCGGCGCGGGCGCCGCCTCTCGGGTGACCCCGTCGAACGGCCTCGGGCGACGGCGGTCAGGGCGTGGCGCCGGATCCGCGGGGTGACGGCGTCAGTTCCACAGCGGGTAGCTGACCTTCTGCGCGTATCCGTCCGGGTGGTCGTGGGTGTAGGTCAGCGTCATCTGCGTGTAGTGCCGCAGGTGCGGCTTCTTCTTCCACGGCTGCGCGTGGTCCAGCCGGACCACGACGGGGTACGCGTGGAACTTGCCCGCCGCGCAGTACGGCTTGCAGTCGTTCACCAGGTTCACACCCCGGGCGACCGCGGACTTCTGATTCCACTGCGACCAGTGGAGGGAGACGAGACGGCTGTTGCCGTCCCCGCAGGCCAGGATGAAGGCGGCGGGGCGCACATCCGGATGCCAGAAGCAGTCCACGAGGACGGGGGGCGCCTGCCGCTGCTTCGCGTGGTGAGAGGCGGCGGGGGTGGCGGAAGCGGTACCCATCACCGCTGTGAGCGCCGCGGCCGCGCAGATGGTGAACGCGGTCCGGATCGAGTTTGTGCGCATATCAGCTCCGTGCGGGACGCTCTGTCGGGTGGCCGTCAGCGTGTCGGCTCTGCCCCGACGCTACGGTCTCGATGTGTGATGTACCACTCATCTGGATGAACGATGCCATTTCGTAAGAAGAGGTCGAGATCGGTACACAGGGCGACGCATCGGAACACACCGCGACCGTTCCCGTCGTCGCCGTAGAATTCGTCCGTGATGAATAAACCCGGCGCGCAGCGCGGTCGCAGGCCGGGAAGCCCGGACACCCGGGCCGCGATCCTGGACGTCGCCCGGCGCCGCTTCCTGGAGGACGGCTATCACGCCGTGACCCTCCGGTCCGTCGCGGGCGAGGCCGAGGTCGATCTCGCTCTGATCAGCTACTACTTCGGGTCGAAGAAGGGGCTTTTCGGTGCCGCGCTGGCGCTGGGCGCGAATCCGGCCGAACTCCTCGCGCGGGTCGTGGAGGAAGGCGACCTGAACACGTTCCCCGAACGGGTCGTCCGTCAGGTCGTCGCCGTCTGGGACCATCCCGTGACGGGTCCGCCCCTGCTCGCGATGCTGAAGACCGCGATCGACGACGACTCCCTCGGCGCACTCGTGAAGGAGGCGCTGGAACGCGAGATCGTCGACCGGATCGCGGCCGTCGTGCCGGGACGTGACGCCCGGCAGCGTGCCGCGGCGTTCACCGCCGTGATAGCCGGGCTGATCTCCACCCGCTATCTGCTGCGGCTGGAGCCGATCACCTCCATGACGGCCGACGATCTGGTCCGTCTCGTGAGTCCGCAACTCCGGCAGGCCCTGCGCGGCCCCGGACGCACGGTACGGGAGGCGCGGCCCACGGGAGGACCGGCGGCGCGTTCCTGATCCGCCGATCCACCGATCCGCCGATCCACCGATCCGCGGACCCGTCAGTCCTTGCGGGCGGCCGGAGGTGCGGAAGGACCGGGTGCCCCCGACCTGCCGAAGACCGGTCCCTCGCACGGGGCGGGAGACCGGTCTTCGGCAGGTCGGGAGTGTGTCGTCGGGGATGTCTCAGCTGTACGAGGGCTGCTCCTGCGCGTCGGCGGTGGCCGGCGCCTCGTGGTCCTCGGCGGACGCCTCCGGCCGCGGGGCGGAGCGCAGCAGGGCCGCGACGGCGACGGCAGCGACGATCGCGGCCGCCGCCGCACCGAGGAGCGCGAGGTGCATGCCGTCGACGAAGGCGCTGGTCGCGCTGTCGGACACCGGGCCGCCGATGGCGTGGGCCGCGGCCAGCGAGGACCGCGCCGCGTCCGCCACCTGCTGCGGCAGGCCGGGCAGGCTCAGGTGGTCGCGGTAGGCGGCGCTGAGCAGGCTGCCGAGGACGGCGATGCCCAGGGCGCCGCCGAGCTCCCGTGCCAGGTCGTTCATGGCCGAACCCACGTTCTGCAGCGAGCGCGGCAGGGCGTCCGTGATGGCGGTCGTGGCCGGTGTCATGGCCAGGCCCATCCCCGCGCCCAGCGGCACGAGCCCCGTGGCGATCAGCCAGTACGGGCTGGAGGCGTCGAGGAGGGAGAGGATCCCCATGCCCGTCGCGACACCGACGAGACCGGCCACCCAGGGTCCCCGGAACCCGAACCGGCCCACCAGCAGCGGGGTGGCGCGGGAGACCGGAACCATGGTCGCGGCCATCGGCAGCATGGCGGTCGCGGCCATCAAGGCGCTGTCGCCGCGCACCAGTTGCAGATACTGCATCATCACGAAGATGAATCCGAAGAAGACGAAGAACTGAAGCATGATCGACAGCGAGCCCGCGGCGAAGTGGCGGTTGCGGAACAGCCGGGGGTCGAGCAGCGGGTTCTCGCGGCGCAGCTCGAAGACGACGAACCCGGCCAGCACGGCCAGACCCAGCCCGATCCCGGCGAGCGTGACCGGGTCGGCCCACCCGCGGGTCGGCGCCTCGATGACCGAGTAGACCAGCGTCACCAGACCGGCCACGGCGAGCAGGGCACCCCCGACGTCGAGCCGGGGCTGCTTCGGTTCGGCGGACTCGGGCACGAAGAGCAGCGTTCCGAGCAGGGCCACCAGGGCCAGGGTGACGTTCAGCAGGAACACCGAGCGCCATGACCAGCCCTCCAGCAGGGCGCCCGAGGCGAACAGTCCCACCAGCGCGCTGGCTCCGGCGACCGCCGCCCAGACGCTCACCGCCCGTGCCCGCTGGGCGCGGGGGAACGTGGTGGTGATGGTCGACAGCGTGGCCGGCATGACCAGCGCCGCACCCACACCGAGGACGCCCCGCAGCGCGATGAGCGCCGACGGGTCGGTCGTCAGCGCGGCGGCGGCGGACCCGGCGCCGAAGATCGTCAGCCCCGCGAGCAGTGCGCGCCTGCGGCCGAAACGGTCGCCCAGCGCACCGGCCGGCAGCAGCAGCGACGCGAAGACCAGGCTGTAGGCGTCGATGATCCAGGACAACTGCGTCTGCGTGGCGTGGGTCTCACGGGCGAGATCGGGCAGCGCCACGTTGAGCGAGGCCATCGCGGCGACCACCGTGCCGAGGGCGACGCAGGTGACCACCAGGACCAGGTTGTGCCGTACGGCCGGCGCGGGACCGGCGGCAGGGGTGCGGGTGGAGGGCATGGGCTCCGTCCTTCGTCCGAGGGCCCCGGGACGTTTCCGGTGCCTGGACCCAGAGTCGGGAGTCCGCCGCGCGATTTCCACGTTGATGAATTAGGGGTGCGGTCCGGCGGCCGGTGCGCGGGGAACGCGTGCGAAGGCGGCCCCCGGCGCCGAGCCGGGCGAAGACGCCGGTCGGTGGGCCGGGGAGCCCGGACCGGCGGACCGCCGGGGACGGGCACGTCGACGCGCCCGCCCCCGGATCGGTGCTGTCACGCGGCACCTGTTGAATTTCCCGCCCCCTGCTTCAGGGGCGCCGGGTGACCGTCGGACGGGCCCGGGCGGGGCTCCTAGCGGCAGCCGGGGCGCGCCAGCAGCTCGGTCGCCTGGCGGCCGACGAGTTCCCGTGCCGGGGCCGGAAGCCGGCCCAGGGAACCGTCCCACAGTGTGCTCAGGGTTTCCCCGGCGTCGCCGTGGTACGCGGCGGTCTCGCTGAACACCTCGTCCTCGGAACGGACCGCGACGCGAAGGAGGGTCCCGCCTCCGGCCACGGCGTGCAGGGCCGCGGCGACGACGAGCGGTGACGGGCCGCCCGGTTCGGCCGAGGCCTTCACGTAGTTGCTGGTGATCGGCGTGTTCCAGCGCAGGCTCAGAAGCAGTTGGCGCTTGGCGACGACCTCGGCCAGATCGGTCTCGGTGACACCCTCCGGTTCCAGGATCACCGCCCGGGCGTCCAGGACCAGGGCCGCGGGCAGCAGACAACGCAGCGTGCTGCCCACGATGTTGCCGCCCACCGTGGCCGTCCGCCGTACGGCGCCGGTCCCCACGGTGGAGGCCGCCCGGCGCAGCACCTCGGGCACCCGGTCGTCTATGCGGTTCAGCACCACGGCCGCACCCAGGGTCTCGGGCTCGATCGTGTTGGCCTCCGGGAGGTCCCGCAGCGACATGGCGTGCTCGGGGAACCCGTCCCGTTGCCAGGTGGCCCACACCAGTGTGGCACCGCCGATGGGCACCGCCCCTTGGGTCAGGTACTCCTGTGCTTCGGACACGGACGTGGGCAGACGCAACAGCACGACAGCCGACCTGCTTTCCTGGTGACTTGGCGGCGGGTACTAGGTGTCTTGGCGAAATCACCGTCGACAGGCGCATTTTCGCCGTGCGGACGGGGGCGCGTACAGGGCACACTCCAGCAACTGGTGCGCCCCGCCGTGCGGTTGGCCCCGCGGCGAGTTCGTCGCCGGGGTGCGGCCCGCACAGGCCGTCCGCGTTCATGGGGCGCTCATGGCGCCCGTCATGTTCCTTTCCCACGCCGCGAGTTGCTTCGTACCGCTGTCAACTACCCTGGTGGGAGCCGGAATAGGCCGCCCATCGCCCACCGTGGCGGGCCACGGTGATCCGCCGGCCGAAGCAGCCGGTCATCCAGGAATCGGTCAGCGTGTCCTCGACGGGCCCCTGCGCCAGGACGCGCCCCTCGCGCAGGAGCAGCGTGTGGCCGACGGCCGGGGACAGCTCCTCCAGGTGGTGGGTGACCGTCACGGTCGCCAGTTCAGGCCGGCTCTCGGCCAGCCGCTGCATGGCCTCGACGAGGTCCTCGCGGGAGGGCAGGTCCAGGGCGTTGAACGGCTCGTCGAGCAGCAGCAGGGCCGGCTCGGCCATCAGCGCCCTGGCGATCAGGACGCGGGCCCGCTGCCCGCCCGAGCAGACCCCGTACGGCCGGTCGGCCAGCTCCTTGATGTCCAGTTCGGCGAGCAGTTCGTGGGCGCGTCGGCGCACCTCGGCGTCGTACTTGCGCCACAGCGGCTGGACCGTGCCGGTGTGTCCCGTCAGGACGACGCCGTGGGCGTCGAGGTCCTGCGGTACGCGCTGGGCCGTGCTCACATGGCCGATGCGGGCGCGCAGCTCGCGCACGTCGACCCGGCCGAGCCGGCAGCCGAGCACCTCGACGCTCCCGGTCGTGGGATGCATCAGCGCGCCCAGCAGCCGCAGCAGGGTCGTCTTGCCCGCGCCGTTGGCGCCGAGCAGCGCCCAGTGCTCACCGGCCCGTACCGTCCAGTCGATCTCCGAGAGGATCACCTGGCGGTTCGTGTGACGGTGGACGCTCACATCGCGCAGCGCGACCACCGCCCGCGTGTCCCTGACGTCCGGCTCGGACCTCACCTCGGTCATACCCGGGCTCCCCTCGATCGGTCGGCGCGCCTCGCACTGTAGATGTGCCGCACATCTTGTTGCTCGCGCGTCCGCTGGGTGGACCGGCGCCCCGGCCCGTCCACCGCCGAAGAGGGGCCGGCGAGGTCACGGGCCGTCGGCCGCCCTCCTCCGGCAGAGGAAGAGCGCGACCGACGGCCGCGGACGACCCGGGTGAGTGGAAAGCCGTCCTGAGCTCGTGCGGTATCACATGTTGATCATGTGGCCGGCCAGTCCGTGCACTGCCTCCTTGACCGCCTCGCCGAGCGTGGGGTGGCCGTGTACGTTGCGCGCGACCTCGTGGACCGTCAGGTCCCACTGCTGGGCGAGCGTCAACTCGGGGAGCAGTTCGGTGACTTCGGGGCCGATGAGGTGGGCGCCGAGGAGTTCGCCGTAGCGTGCGTCGCTGAGGATCTTGACGAATCCCGCCGCCTCGCCGAGGCCGTGGGCCTTCGCGTTCGCGGTGAACGGGAACTTCGCCACCTTGACGTCGAAGCCCCGCTCCCGGGCCTGCGCCTCGGTCCAGCCGAAACTGGCGATCTGCGGCTGGCAGTAGGTCGCCCGCGGGATCATGACGTAGTCGAGTTCCATCGTCTCCGCGTCGCCGATCGTCTCGGCCGCCACGATGCCCATCGACTCGGCCGCGTGCGCGAGCATCAGCTTCGCCGTCACGTCCCCGATGGCGTAGATGTGCGGCACGCTCGTACGGCAGTGCCCGTCGATGTCGATCGCACCGCGGTCGGTGAGCTTCACGCCGGTGTTCTCCAGGCCGTAGCCCTGCACGCGCGGCTGGAACCCGATCGCCTGGAGCACCTTGCCGGCCTCGAGCGTCTGCCGCTGGCCGCCCGTGGTCACCATGACCTTGACCGAGCCCCCGGAGTCGTCGATCGCCTCGACGCGGGTCGACGTCAGCACGTTGATGCCGAGCCGCTTGTACCGGCGGGACAGTTCGGCGGAGACCTCCTCGTCCTCCAACGGGACGATCCGGTCCAGGAATTCGACGAGGGTGACCTGGACGCCGTAGTTGTGGAGCACGTACGCGAACTCCACGCCGATGGCGCCGGCGCCCGCGATGATGATGCTGTCCGGGAGGGTGTCCGACAGGATCTGCTCCTCGTACGTCACCACACGCTCGCTCAGCGAGGTGCCGGGGAGCAGCTTGGTGGTGGCGCCGGCCGCGATGATGCAGTTGCCGAAGGTGACGGTCTCCGAGCCGCCGTCGGTCAGGGCGACGTCGATCGTGCGGTCGTCGCGGAAGGTGCCACGGCCGGTGTACTGCGTGATCTTGTTCTTCTTCATCAGGTAGTGGACGCCCTTGACGCGTCCGTCCGCCACCTTGCGACTGCGCGTGAAGGCCACGCCGTAGTCGAAGCTCACCTCGCCGTTCACCTGGATGCCGAAGGTCTTGGCCTCCTGGGTGAAGATGTGCGCGAGTTCCGCGTTGCGCAACAGTGCCTTCGACGGGATGCACCCCACGTTGAGGCACACACCGCCCCAGTACTTCTCCTCGATGATCGCCGTGCTGAGTCCGAGCTGGGCCGCCCGGATCGCCGCGACATATCCGCCCGGGCCGGCGCCCAGGACCACCACGTCAAAGTGTGCGCTCATGGCGTTCAGCCTAGAACGCCACCGCCCTCGGCGACGGGACGGGCGCGGCCGTGGAGGGCGACGGCCGCTCGCCGTGGCACGCCTACGGGCCGGCCCCGCGGGGGAGCCGGCCCGTACGCCGGACGATGTCAGGTGACGTCAGGTGACGTCAGCCGTCGGATCTCAGACGAGGTCGAACCGGTCCAGGTTCATGACCTTGTCCCAGGCGGCGACGAAGTCCTTCACGAACTTCGCCTTGGCGTCGTCGCTCGCGTAGACCTCGGCGAGCGCGCGCAGTTCGGAGTTCGAGCCGAAGACGAGGTCGGCACGCGTGCCGGTCCACTTGACCTCGCCCGTGGCGTCGTCGCGGGCCTCGAAGGTGGTCGCGTCCTCGGAGGTCGCCTTCCACGTCGTGCCCAGGTCGAGCAGGTTGACGAAGAAGTCGTTGGTGAGCTGTCCGGGGGTCGCGGTGAGGACACCGTGCGAGGACTGGCCGTGGTTGGCGCCCAGGACACGCAGACCGCCGACGAGGACGGTGAGCTCCGGAGCGCTCAGGGTCAGCAGGTTGGCGCGGTCGAGCAGCAGGTACTCGGCCGAAAGCCGGTTGCCCTTGCCGAGGTAGTTGCGGAAGCCGTCCGAGGTCGGCTCCAGCGCGGCGAAGGACTCCGCGTCGGTGTGCGCGTCCGTCGCGTCGACACGGCCCGGGGCGAAGGGCACCTGGATGTCGTGACCCGCGTCCTTGGCCGCCTTCTCGACCGCGGCGACGCCGCCGAGGACGATCAGGTCGGCCAGCGAGACGTGCTTGGCGCCGGAGTTGAAGTCACGCTGGACGCCCTCCAGCGTGCGCAGCACCGTCGCCAGCGTGTCGGGGTCGTTGGCCTCCCAGCCGCGCTGCGGCTCCAGACGGATGCGGCCGCCGTTGGCACCGCCGCGCTTGTCGCTGCCGCGGAACGTCGAGGCCGACGCCCAGGCGGTGAAGACGAGCTGGGCGACCGTCAGGTCGGAGGCGAGGATCTTCGCCTTGAGAGCGCTGATGTCCTCGGCGCCGATGACCTCGCCCTCCGCCTCCGGCAGCGGGTCCTGCCACAGCAGCGTCTCCTCCGGGACCTCCGGGCCGAGGTAGAGGGACTTCGGGCCCATGTCACGGTGGGTCAGCTTGTACCAGGCGCGGGCGAAGGCGTCCGCGAACTCGGCGGGGTTCTCGTGGAAGCGGCGGGAGATCGGCCCGTAGATCGGGTCGAAGCGCAGCGACAGGTCCGTCGTGAGCATCGAAGGAGCGATCTTCTTCGAGGCGTCGTGGGCGGCCGGTACGGTGCCCTCGCCCGCGCCGTCCTTCGGCTTCCACTGGTGGGCGCCCGCGGGGCTCTGGGTCAGCTCCCACTCGTAGCCGAAGAGGTTGTCGAAGAAGCCGTTGCTCCACTGGGTGGGCGTGGTGGTCCAGGTGACCTCGAGGCCCGAGGTGATGGCGTCGGCGCCCTTGCCGGTGCCGTAGCTGCTCTTCCAGCCCAGACCCTGCTCCTCGATCGAGGCGGCCTCGGGGTCGTCGCCGACGCTGTCCGCCGGGCCGGCGCCGTGGGTCTTGCCGAAGGTGTGACCGCCCGCGATCAGGGCGACCGTCTCCTCGTCGTTCATCGCCATCCGGCGGAAGGTCTCACGGATGTCGCGGGCCGCGGCGATCGGGTCCGGGTTGCCGTTCGGGCCCTCGGGGTTGACGTAGATGAGACCCATCTGGACGGCGCCGAGCGGGTTCTCCAGCTCGCGGTCGCCCGTGTAGCGCTCGTCGTCGAGCCAGGTGGTCTCCGGGCCCCAGTACACGTCCTCCTCGGACTCCCACACGTCCGCACGGCCACCGGCGAAGCCGAAGGTGTCGAAGCCCATCTGCTCCAGGGCGACGTTGCCGGTGAGGATCATGAGGTCGGCCCAGGACAGGCTCTGGCCGTACTTCTTCTTGACGGGCCACAGCAGACGGCGGGCCTTGTCCAGGTTGACGTTGTCCGGCCAGCTGTTGAGGGGCGCGAAGCGCTGCTGCCCGGCACCGGCGCCGCCACGGCCGTCGCTGATGCGGTAGGTGCCCGCGCTGTGCCACGCCATACGGATCATGAAGGGGCCGTAGTTGCCGAAGTCGGCGGGCCACCAGTCCTGCGAGGTCGTCAGCACCTCGGCGATGTCCTGCTTCACCGCGGCGAGGTCGAGGGTCTCGAAGGCCGCGGCGTAGTCGAAGTCCTCGCCCAGCGGGTTGGCGACGGCGGGGTTCTTGGCAAGGATCTTCAGGTTGAGACGCTCCGGCCACCACTGGCGGTTTCCGCCGCCCTGGGTCGGGTGCGCGGCACGGCCGTGCGCGACCGGGCAGCCGCCCGCCCCCTCCGTTTTCGCGTCGGTGACGATCGCGTCGTGGTTCTCAGACATGGGAATCCTTCCGGATGGGCCGATCTCGTTGCTCAGCGACTACGGGTGGGGGGAACAGCTGGGGCGGGGCCCCGGCGGCCGGCCCCAACCATCGGCGGAGCCGACGGGGAGGCCGTTGTTTTCGGACGATAGCGGGCAAAGGGGGCGGTCTGCCGCACGACCGGAGGCGGGGACGCCGTACACGGCTCGCGCCGGACCGGCTGGACCGGTCCGATACGGGGTACGCATCCCGCCACGGTGAACGGACGGAGGGCTGTGTGCGACGCGCGGGGAGGTGCGGCGCCGGGTCGCCCGCCATGGCGGCGATCGCGTCGCCGACGGGGCGCTCCCGGGCTCCGGGAGTGTCCCGGACTGCGTGTCACGGCGGCCGTCACGCGCGGTCCGGCGCCGCGAGGTTCCACGGCGGTGGTCCCGACATCTGTGTCTCTCCTGCTCGTCCCGAAGTGTTCTTGTCCCTTGGCCAGTGCCAAAACCGATCCTACGATGGACAGAGTCCAAGTCAAGAAGAACACCAGACCCATATTCGATCGGACCCAGGATGCACACCGATAAACTGCGGGTTCCCACCGATCCTGAAAAGGTGAACCGATATGAGTGACCTGCTGGAGCGACTGCGAGGGCGTGGCTGGCGGATGACTTCCCAGCGGCGCGTCGTTGCGGAGGTCCTCGACGGCGACCATGTGCATCTCACGGCCGACGAGGTGCACGCCCGCGCGGTCGAACGGCTGCCCGAGATCTCCCGGGCGACCGTCTACAACGCCCTGGGCGAGCTGGTCTCGCTCGGCGAGGTGATCGAGGTCACCACCGACGGCCGGGCCAAGCGCTACGACCCCAACGCCCACCGCCCGCACCAGCATCTGGTCTGCTCCGCCTGCGGCACCGTCCGGGACGTCCACCCCACCGGCAACCCGCTGGCCGACCTGCCGCCGACGGAACGCTTCGGTTTCACCGTGGCCGCCGTCGAGGTCACCTACCGGGGACTGTGCCCTTCGTGCGCCTAGGGCCATGCCGGGAGCGGCCGGCCCGGAGCGACCCCGCGGACACGCCCTAGGCTTCGGCCATGATCGAGACCGAGCGGGACCTCTCACCGGCGATACGGATCAGACCCGGCGGACCGGCCGACGCACCGGCCGTTCTGGACATGCTCGACGGAGCGGTGGTCTGGATGAACGCCCGGGGCAACACCGAGCAGTGGGGCACGACCCCGTACTCGGAGACGGCGGGCGGAGCCGAGCGCGTCCGGCGGTACCTGACCGAGAACACGCCCTTCGTCGCGGAAGCCGGGGGAACCCCCGTGGGCACCCTGGTCCTCGACACGGGGCCCAGCCCGCAGATGCCGATCGACCCCGCCGGAGAACCCGAGCGGTACGTCCGGCTGCTCGTGTCCGACCGACGGCACGCCGGCCGGGGCATCGGGGCCGCGCTCCTCGCCCACGCCGTCGAGGAGACCCGCAGGTCCGGCGTCGGGCTGCTGCGGGTCGACTGCTGGGCGGGCGGCGGGGGCCGGCTCGTCGCGTTCTACGAGCACCAGGGATTCACCCCCACCGAACGGTTCCTGTCCGGAACCTGGCCGGGCCAGGTACTGGCCCGGCGGGTCGGCGTACCGCGTGAGCGGAGCGATCAGGCGAGGTAGTCGGCGACGAGCTCGGCGAACTCCTCCGGCGCCGCGAGCCTGACCCCGAGGCTCTCGGCCTTGGCGCGCTTGGAGCCGGCACCCTCACCGGCGACGACCAGGGTCGTCTTCTTCGACACGCTGGAGGAGGAACGGCCCCCGGCACGCTCGATGAGCTCGTTCATCTGGTTGCGGCTGAGCTGCTCCAGGGCACCGGTCATCGCGCCCGTGACCACCACCGTCATCCCGGCCAGCGGTCCGCCGTCCGTCCCGCCCTCCTCCGTGTCCGAACCGTCCTCGCCGGGCGCGGCGGGCGGGGTGGCGCCGGGCTCGGTCATGTTGACCCCGGCGGCGGCGAGCCTGTCGATGAGCGGGGCCAGTTCGGCCAGCTCCGCGACGATGGAGGGGGCCTTCTCCGTGCCGATGCCCTCCACTCGCTGCATCGTCTCCGCGTCCGCCGCGCGTATGTGCTCCATGGTCGCGAAGTACCGCGCGATGCGCCGGGACATGGAACGGCCGGTGCCGCGGACACCGAGCGCGCACAGCACCCGCGACAGCGGTCTGCCCTTGGCCGTCTCGATCGCCGCGAGCAGGTTGTCGGTGCTGGTCTCACCCATGCGGTCCAGGCCGAGGAGCTGCTCGCGGGTCAGGTCGAACAGACCGGCGAGATCGGCGACCAGACCGCTCTCGACGAGCTGGACCACCCGCGTGTGACCGAGCCCCTCGATGTCGAGCTGGTCGCGGCCCGCCGCGTACGAGAGCGCGGCGACCAGACGGCAGTTGCGGCCCTGCTCACAGCGCCACCGCTGCTCGCTGGTGTCGATGGCGGACCCGCAGTTCGGACACGTCTCCGGGAAGAGGATGGGCTGTTCCTCGCCTGTGCGCAGATGGGCGACGGGAGCCTCGATGCGGGGGATCACGTCCCCGGCGCGGTGGACCATCACATGGTCGCCCAGCCGCAGATCGCGACGCGTGATGTCCGCAGGGTTGTGCAGGGTGGCGTACGTGATGGTCGAGCCGTCGATCTCGACCGGCTCCAGCACCGCGCGCGGGGCGATGATGCCGGTGCGGCCCACGTTCCACTCGACCGCCAGCAGCCGGGTGATCTTCTCCACGGCCGGGAGCTTGTACGCGATGGCCCAGCGCGGCGCGCGTGAACCGGACCCCGCGGCCCGCTGGTCGGCCGCCAGATCGGCCTTGACGACGATCCCGTCGATCCCGAACGGCAGCTCGGCGCGCAGCGCCCCGATCTCCTGGACGCGTGCCAGCACCTGCTCGGCGCTCGCGGCCGTGACGCCGGGGACGGCCGTGCTCGCGGTGGTGTTCACGCCCAGCTCGGCGGCCCGCGCCATGAGCTCGCTGTGCGCGATCTCGCCGAGCCGCGCCGCCTCGCCGGCCTCGGTGCCGGGCACCGGCAGCAGGCCGTAGCCGAAGAAGGTCATCGGGACGGTGTAGGCGCGCTCCTTGGCGCGCAGCGTGCCCGCCGCGGCGTTGCGCGGGTTCGCGAACGGCTGCCCACCGTGCGCGGTGCGCACCTCGTTGGCGTGCTCGAACTGCGCCGTCGTCATGAGGACTTCGCCGCGCACCTCCAGCGTGACCGGCTCGGAGAGCTCGCCGGGCAGGCCCTCGATCGTCCCGATCGCGTGCGACACGTCCTCACCGGCCGTGCCGTCCCCGCGGGTGATGAGCCGGGTGAGCCGGCCCTTCTCGTACCGCGCCGCGATGGCCAGGCCGTCGAGCTTCGGCTCGACGCTGTACCGCTCCACATCGTGACCTGTCCGCCGCGCCAGCGACGCCGTCCAGGCGATGAACTCCTCGGAGGAGAAGACGTTGTCCAGGCTGAGCATCGGCACCGTGTGCGGGACGTCCCCCTCGACGGCGCCGCCCGCGACCTTCCCGGACGGCGAGTCGGGCAGCACCTGATCGGGATGGGCGGCCTCCCAGGCGGCGATGCCGCGCACCAGCCGGTCGTACGCGTCGTCGTCCAGCTCGGACGTGCCGCCCTCGTAGTAGGCGGCCGACGCCTTCAGTGCGTCCTCGACCGCCTGCGCGTAGGCGACGGCATCCACGATCACTGCAACAGGTGTTGTCATACCCGCCATCCTGCCTGCCACCACTGACAATGCCCTCACGGAGGCTTTCCCGCGGCAGGCACTCGGGGCGATGCGGGCAACTGCTCCGCCCGGAGGTGACAGGGGGCCGGGGGGTGAAGTAGACCTTGGGGCAACCGTGGGACCGGGCGACTTCCGGGCCCGACCGGCAGGTCCCCGTTCCGGCCCGCCGGCCGACTTCAAGGAGTGGCCCATGCTCGCCGCGCTCGGTGTCGGTCCGGCCGAGGAGGAGGTCTACCGTCTCCTGGTGGCGCGTGGACGGGCGGCGCTCCAGGACCTGGCGGCCCGCAGCGGCCGCCCCGAGTCCGAGACACGTGACATCCTCACCGCGCTGGCCGGGCGCGGTCTCGTCGTCCGGCAGGCTGCCGAGGGCGCGGCCGACGTGTTCGTGGCGGCGCCCCCGCCGTCGCGCTCGGCGGGGAACTGCGGCGTCGCCGTGACGAGTTGAGCGCGGCGGAGCACGCGGTGCTCACCCTGGCCGAGCAGCACCGCACGGGCGCCGAGGGCAGCGCGGTGGAGGTGATCGGAGACATCGACGCGGTCCGCCACCGGTTCCGCCGGCTCCAGGAGTCCGCCCGGCACGAGGTGCGGTCGATGATGGTGCCCGAGCAGAGCGTCGTGACGCGCGACGACAACACCGCGGAGGGCGCCGGGATCCGCCGTGGCGTGCTCTACCGGACGATCCTGCACCGGGACGCGCTGACCGAGCCCGGCCTGGTCGCCCAGGCCCTGTCCGTCCTGGCGGCCGGACAGCAGGTGAGGGTCGCCGACGCCATTCCCGTGAAGATGATGATCGCGGACCACGATCTGGCGATGCTCCCCCTGTACAGCGGCCGCAACACCGCCGCGGCCTCGGTGCTGGTGCACGCCGGGGGACTGCTGGACGCCCTCGTCGCCTACTTCGAACTGGCCTGGGAGCAGGCGTATCCGCTGTCGCCGCACATGGCGGGCGACGGTCTCGTGGAGCAACGACCGGACGAGATAAACGAGTTCGACGCCCGGATGCTCGCCCTCGTCCTCGCCGGGCTCACCGATCAGGCCGTCGGAGCGCGCCTCGGCGTCTCCCGGCGCACCGTGCAGCGGCGCATCGGTGAACTCATGGCGCGGGCCGGTGCCGAGAGCCGTATCCAGCTGGGCTGGCACGCCGCCCGCAGGGGCTGGGCCTGACGACCCGGCCCGCGGCCGGTCCGGACACGCCTCAGGGCGTCAGTGTCCGTGGCCCGCGGGTGAGGGTCGCGCGGACCGGGTGACGACGAGGTCCGGTTCGCGGGGGCCGGGAGGCAGGCCCGTGCCGACGTCGGCCTGGCGGAGCTCGGCCAGCAACTCGGTCTGCCCGGCGAGCAGTTCGGTGAGGATGCGGCGGGCGGCGCGCAGCAGTTCGGCGACGTCGCCGCCCGCGAGCGCGTAACTGACGGTCGAGCCCTCGCGGATGGACACCACGATGCCCGAGCGGCGCAGCACCGCCAGTTGCTGCGAGAGGTTGGACGGTTCGACCTCGATCTCGCTGAGCAGGTCGCGCACCGAGACCGGGCCGCTCTGCAGCAGCTCCAGGACGCGGATGCGCACAGGGTGTCCGAGCATGCGGAAGAACTCGGCCTTGGCCTGGTAGAGGGGAACCTGCCTGTTCAAAATCGTTCGCTCCCTGCCGCCTCGGGACGGGCTGTTTCTCCGGCTGGTGCGGTGGCTGTCCGCGTGCCCGCCGCGAACGGTGCCTGAGGACCGATCCTGGCGGCTCCACCTCCGCACACCCACGTGATTGACTCCATCTGGATGTACCTACATGAAGAAGTCTTCAAGTCGTGGGCATGCGAAGGCGCGGAGAACGTGGGTGTCTACACCTCTAGTTCGGCTTCGATGCGTGCGAGCTGGTGGCGGGCCATGGCCAGGTTGGACGTCCCCTTGTTGAGCACGAGGTACAGGAACAGTCCGTTGCCGTTGCGGCCGGTGAGCGGTCGGATCACGTGGTACTGGCTCTCGAGCGTGATGAGTACGTCCTCGATCTTGCTCTTGAGCCCGAGGTGCTCCATGGTGCGCACCTTCGCCCGGACCACGTCGGTGTTGCCGGCCGCGGCGACGTTCAGGTCGAGGTCCTTGCCGCCCCCCAGTGTGCCCAGCGCCATGCCGCTCGTGTAGTCGACGAGGGCGACGCCCAGAGCGCCCTCGATCGACGTCATCGTCTCCTTGAGGGAGATCTCCACATTTGCCATACCGATGTCTCCTTCGGGTCACCGCGCGGACGGAGGAGTTCCCGACCGGCCGGTGCCCCGGACCCTACGGACCGTCCGCGGGGGACGGCCGGGTTGTTTTCGGGACTGGCGGAAGGAGTGCCGAAAGGCGCACCGAGGGACAGTTAATTGATCGTCATTGGCCGCTCGTTGATCACGGTTGGCGCCCCGTGGGCGTCGCGCGGGCGGCGGCGAACTCCGAGAACCACGCCAGCATCTCCGGGTGGGTGATGGACCCCTCGCTGCTGACCTCACCGGGGCGGGCGCCCTGGAGTACGCGCTTGACCGGGACTTCGAGCTTCTTGCCGGTGAGGGTGCGCGGGACGGCGGTGACCTGCACGATCACGTCGGGCACATGGCGCGGGGACAGCCGGTTCCTGATGGCCCCGGCGACCCGCCCGCGCAGAGCGTCGTCGAGCGCGGAGCCCCCGGCGGGCACGACGAACAGCGGCATGAAATAGGAGCCGTCGGGCTCTTCGACACCGATGACGAGGCTGTCGGCGATCTCGGGTAGCTGGTCGACGACTGCGTAGATGTCGGCGGAACCCATGCGTACGCCGGAGCGGTTCAGGGTGGAGTCGGAGCGGCCGGCGACGACGACCGACAGGTCGGTGCCGATGGTGACCCAGTCGCCGTGCCGCCAGATTCCGGGGTAGGTGTCGAAATAGCCGGCCCGGTAGCGGGAGCCGTCGGGGTCGCCGACGAAGCGCAGCGGCATGGACGGCATGGGCGCGGTCACCACCAGTTCGCCCTGTTCGCCGGTCAGCGGGCGTCCCTCGGCGTCCCAGGAGGCCAGGGCGACACCGAGGGCGGGCGCCTGGATGCGGCCGGCGCGGACGGGCAGCAGCGCGGTGCTTCCGGCGAGGACCGAGCAGACGTCCGTGCCGCCGCAGATGGACTGGAGCCGCACACCCGGCGTCAGCCGGTCGTGGACCCACCGCCATGTGCCGGGCGGCAGGGTCGACCCCGTCTGCAGGACGGTCCGCAGCCGGCCGAGCCCGAACGTTTCGGCGGGACGGGTGTCCGCCTTCTCCGCCGCGGTGAGATACGCGGCACCGAGGCCGAGCACCGTCGCGCCGGTCCGTTCGGCGATCTCCCAGACGCCGTCGATGCCGGGATACGTCGGGCTGCCGTCGTACAGGATGACGGTGCTGCCGTGCAGCAGCCCGCCGACCAGGAAGTTCCACACCATCCAGCTCGTGGAGGTGATGAAGAGGTAGCGGTCGTCGGCGCGCAGGTCGATGCCCAGGCCCAGTGCCTTGAGCAGTTCGACCACGATGCCGCCGTGTCCCTGGACGATCCCCTTCGGTATGCCGGTGGTCCCGGACGACCAGAGGATCCACAGCGGGTGGTCGAAGGGCACCTCGGCGAACTCCGGCTCGCCGTCCGCGGAGGGCAGTTCGGACCAGTTGTGCCGGCGGACGCCGGGTCGCGCTGACCACGGACCGGCCGGGGCGGGGAAGAGACCGTCGACGGCGAGGACGTGGCGGAGGGTGGGCAGCCCGTCCACGAGTTCGGCGACCTCGGGGCGCCTGTCGTAGGTCCTGCCGCCGTAGCGGTATCCGTCCGCCGCGACCAGGACGGTCGGCCGTGCCTGGCGGAGCCGGGCGAGTACGGCGGGTGTGCCGAAGTCGGGGGAGCAGACCGTCCACACGGCGCCGACGGCGGCCGTGGCGAGCAGCGCCACCACGGTCTGGCGGAGGTTGGGGAGGTAGCCGGCCACGCAGTCGCCGGGCTCGACGCCCATGCCGCGCAGCGCCGCCGCCACGTCGGCGACCTGCAGGCGAAGTTCGTGCCAGGAGGTCTCCTCGGGCGAGCCGCCCTCGGTCAGGCTCACGAGCGCGGGGCGGGCGTCCGTGGCCCGGGCGAAGCAGCGTTCGGCGAAGTTCAGCCGGGCGCCGGGGAACCAGTCGGCCCCCGGCATCAAGGCGTCGGCCAGGACCTCCTCATAGCCGGAGACCGCGTCCAGCCCGTAGAACTCCCAGAGCGCCGACCAGAATCCCGCGAGGTCGGTGGAGCTCCACCGCCACAGCTCGGCGTAGTCGGCGAAGCGGAGCCCCCGAGCCTCGCTCACCCAGGCCATGAATCGCGCGACTTCGGAGTTCTCCAGCTCGCGGGGACCGGGGGACCACAGCAGATCGGTGTCGGTGTTCATCGGGTGCCTTCCTGGGCTGGACGCGGCCGTTCAGCCGGCTTCCACGTCGCGGAGCAGTTCTTCCGCGCGCGGCCACGGGCCGTGGCCGGACGCGGGGTTGAGATGGCCGACCTCGCCGAGTTCCACCAGGGCGCCGCCCCAGTCGCGGGCCAGCGCGGCGACCCGCTCGGACGCGCCGAGAGGGTCGTTCGCGCTGGCCGCGACGATGCTGGGAAAGGGCAGCGGGCTCCGGGGCACCGGCGTCCAGCCGTTCTCGCGCAGGACCTCCGGCGCCGGATAGCCCTCGGGCAGCGGGGTGTCGAAGTCCGGCGGCGTCGCGAGCAGCGCTCCGCGCACCCGGTCCGTCTCCCCCTGGGCCCAGTGAACCGTGGTGATCACGCCGGCGCTGTGCGCGACCAGGACGACGGGACCCTCGGTCTCCGAGATCACCGCGTCGAGCGCCGCGACCCGGGCCTCGCGGCTCAGGCCGTCCTCGGTGAGCGGCGGCGGGACGGTGCGTACGGTGCGCCCCGCCTCGGCCAACCGGTCCGCCAGCAGGGTCTGCCAGTGGTCCGCGACATGGTCGCGCAGCCCCGGGACGATCACGATCACCGGGTCGGCGGGCGCGGTCACCGGATCGGCGGTCACGGCCGTCGGGTCGGTGCTCCCGGTCACCGGGCCGGTCGCGGCGCTCACGCGGTCACCACCGCGTCCTCCGGCTCCGCCGCCGGGGCCGGGCCGCTCGTCAGACCTCGCAGATCACGCTCGTAGAAGTGACGGCCGATCAGGAATGCGGCGGTGGCGGCGAGCGCTGTGAGCGGGACGATCCGCAGGGCTCCGAGCAGTCCCATGTGGTCGGCGAGCGCGCCCGTGACGGCGGGGCCGGGAGCCAGTCCGAGGAGGCTGTTGGCGAAGGTCAGGGTGGCGAAGGCCGTCGCGGAGATCGCCGCGGGGGTCAGGTTGGCCACCATGGCGGTCGCGGGGCCGGCCGTGCCGGCCGACAGCAGGGCGCCGGCCGCCAGTACCGCCAGCTGGAGAGGCCCCGTCGGCAGCCGGAACGCGGTCATGAGCAGAGCGAGCGAGCCTAGGCTGCACCCGATGGCGACCGCCCACTTGCGGAGGGGGAACGCCCGGCTGATGCGGTCCGAGACGATGCCGCCGCCGATCATGCCGACGCCGATGACGAGGATGAAGACACCGGCCGTCGCGCCCGCCTTCGCGGTGGGCATGTCGTAGTAGCGGTTGAAGTAGCTGGGCAGCCAGGCCATCAGGGACGCGGCGACGAACAGTTGCAGGCCGCTGCCCACGTAGGCGCTGATCACCGACACGGAGGAGAACAGCCGGGGCAGCAGCTCACGTACGCGACCCCGGAGTCCGGGCTCGGGTTCGGCGTCGACGGAACCGGCCTCGGGCCTGAGCCTCCTCTCGGTGACGACGACGCCGTAGACCGCGGCCAGCACCAGGCCGAAGACGCCCATGACGCCGAACGCCCAGCGCCAGCCCAGGTGTTCGGCGACGGCGCCGCCGATCGACACACCGAGGACCGAACCGAAGGCACCGCCCGCGATGAAGGCTCCGGAGAGGGTGGCGCGCAGCCCGATCGGGAAGATGCTCAGGACGACGGCGATGCCGACACTTCCGTACGCCGCCTCGCCGACGCCGACGAAGAGGCGGCCGACGAACATCTGGTCGTAGTTCGCGGAGAGCGCGCAGCCGAGGGTGGCCACGCTCCACATCACCGCGGCGAGGAGCAGGCTCCTCACCCGGCCCCAGCGGTCCGCGATCAGGGACATGGGGAAGGTGAGCAGGCCGACCATGAGGGCGACGACGCTGCTGAGGGTGCCGAGCCTGGCGTCCGAGAGCAGCCACTCGGCCTTGAGGTCCGGGAACACGGCGTTGAGGACCTGCCGGGACATGTAGTCGGACAGCAGCAGGCCGAAACTGAGGGCGAAGACCACCCAGGCATAACGTCGGGACACGGGCCATCCCGACGAGGCGGTCGAGTCCGTCCCGGGGACGGGTCCAGCAGTGGTGTGCAACTCCATTGTCATCACCTCACGCGCTGTTGGCAGAAGGGGGGTTCAGAAGGGTCTGTCGCCGACGATTCCCGCGCGCTCCATGCGGCGGACGGCGGGCCAGTAGTCCTGTACGGCGTAGTGCTGGGTGGAGCGGTTGTCCCAGATGGCGACGCTGTTCGGGGTCCAGCGCCAGCGGACCTGGTACTCCGGGATAGCGGCCTGGGCGACGAGGTAGTTGAGGAGGAGGTTCGCGCCGGGCGCGAAGTCCTGCCCGAACCGCACGTTCTCGGGGGTGTGGTAGTTGACGAAGTGCGTGGTGAACGCGTTGACGAAGAGGATCTCCTCGCCGGTCTCCGGGTGGACGCGGACGACCGGGTGCTCCGCGTCCGGGAACTGAGCCTTGAGGGCGTGCCGCCTCTCCTCCGGCATGACGGCGCCGAACGTGGCCTCGATGCTGTGCCGGGCGCGCAGCCCACGGATCTTGGTGCGGATGTCCTCGGGCAGCCGGCGGTACGCCTCGGCCATGTCGACCCAGATCGTGTCCCCGCCGACGGGCGGGCCCTCGATACAGCGCAGTACGGCGCCCATCGCCGGCCTCTCGCGCCACGTGCCGTCCGTGTGGAGGGCGTTCTCGTAGTGCTCGGCCGGACTGTCCAGGTCCTTGTAGATCCGCACCAGACCGGGGTGGTCGGGGTCGCTGCCGGCCACCGGGTGGTCCTCCAGCGCGCCGAACCGTTCGGCGAAGGCGACGTGTTCGGCACGGGTGAAGTCCTGATCGCGCAGGAACAGCACCTTGTACTGGAGCAGCAGGGACTTGATCTCGGCGAAGAGGTCGTCGTCGCGGGCGGCGTCGCCGAGGTTCACGCCGGACAGTTCCGCGCCGATCGCGCAGGTCAGCGGTTCGACCCGGATCGTGCCGCGGTGGTGGGCACGGACCGGTGCGCCCTCGGGCGGAGCGAGCGTGTGTTCCATGGTGCTTCCTCCTGGAGGCAGTGGAGTTGACCGCGGGGAAGTGCTGGGAAACGGGGTGGAGCCGAGCGCTCGGACGCGGGGGAGCAGGTGCGGCGTCGGCCGCGGGGAGCGCCCGGGATCAGAGGACGAAGACGGACGATCCCGTGGTCCCGCCCGCTTCCAGCTCACGGTGTGCCCGGGCGGCGTCCTCGAGGGCGTAGCGCTGGTTGACCTGGATGCCGATGCGGCCGGAGGTGACGTGCTCGAAGAGTTCGCCGGCGAGCTCGGCCCGTTCGGCGGGGTCCGCGATGTAGTCGGCGAGCGCGGGACGGGTGACGAACAGGGAGCCCTGGACGGCGAGTTGCATGGCGTCGATGGGCGGGACGGGGCCGGAGGCGGTGCCGAAGCAGACGAGCAGTCCACGGCGCCGCAGCGAGGCGAGCGAGGAGGCGTACGTGGTTTCGCCGACGCTGTCGAAGGCCACCGGGACCCCGGCGCCGTCGGTGAGTTCGCGCACCCGCTCGGCCACGTTCTCGCGCCGGTAGTGGATGACGTGGTCGCAGCCGTGCGCCCGGGCCAGTTCGGCCTTCTCCTCGGTGGACACGGTGCCGATGACGTTCAGTCCGAGCAGCTTGGCCCACTGGCAGACGATGAGACCGACGCCGCCCGCCGCGGCCGTGAGCAGGATCGAGTCGCCGGCGGCGAGGGGGTGGATCCTGCGGAGCAGGTACGCGGAGGTCAGGCCGCGCATGGTCATCGCCGCCGCGGTCTCGAAGGAGATGCCGTCGGGCAGCCGGATCAGGGAGCCGACGGGCATGACGCGCTCGGTGCTGTAGGCGCCGAGCGGACTTCCGGTGTACGTCACCCGGTCGCCCTCCGCGAACCCGGTGACGCCCGGGCCGACCGCCTCGACCACGCCCGCCGCCTCGACGCCGAGCCCGGCGGGCAGCGGCGCGGGGTAGAGCCCGGTGCGGAAGTAGGTGTCCGCGAAGTTGAGTCCGACGGCGTGGTGACGGATCCGGACCTCGCCGGGGCCGGGGTCGCCGACGACGACCTCCTCCCAGCGCAGGACCTCGGGACCGCCGGTCTCCTTGAATCGAATGGCGTGGGCCACGGGGGCACTCCGTTGTTGGTGTCGGGTGGTGGTCGGGGAGAGAAGGGAGCCGCCGGAACCGGGGGGTCTGGCCCCGGCGGCCCCGTGGCGTGACGGCCGTGACGACGGCGGACCCCCGCCCCGCCACGACCGGGCGGGACGCCGCTCCGGTGGGTGCGGCAGCCGGGCGGCACGCCCTGGGGTCGGTGCCGGTGGGGCGGGTGGGGCGCCACGCTGGTGGCTGTGGAACCTGGGCGGGTCGTCCTGGGGTCGGTGCTCGTGGGACGGGAGGGACGCCACGCTGGTCGGCGTGGAACCCGGGTGCTTGCCACGCCGGTCGGTGCGGATGCCGGGCGGGTCGGGCCCCGGGGTCCGTCGCCAGGGAACCGTCGGGTGCCGTGCCGTGCCGTGCCGGTCCGCGGGTGCGGACCGGCCGTTCCGGTGAGCGGCGGGGTCGGCTGTTCCGGCGAGCGGTGGGGCCGGACGCGGCGGGGAGTGGTGCGGTCAGGCGTCGCGCAGCATGAAGCCGCGCTGTCCGGGACGGCGGTTCGGCACCATCCCGAGCTGGGACAGGGTCTCGTCGGTGCTCGAGTAAGTTTCGCCGATCTTGTAGATCTTCCTGGCCTCGGCGCCGGTCGCGATGTCACGGCCGAGTGCCTGGGAGATCTGGACCATCTGCTCGATCTGCTCGACGCTGGACATGCGCTCGCCCTTCCGCCGCCACAGGTTGTCCTCGTTGCCCACCCGGACGTGCACGCCGAGCGCGATGCCGATCGCGTTCATGGGCGCCACGGCACGCATCGAGCTCTCGATCGTGAGGACGGCGCCGTCCGGGACGCGACGGACGAACTCGATCAGGTCGGCGGGGTGACGGCCGGCGAAACCCCCGCCGATCGCCACGTAGTTGAGGACCAGGGGGCCGGTGTGCACACCGGACCGGATGAGCCGCTCGACGGTCTCGAGCTGGGCCAGGGTGGCGAGCTGGAAGTGCGGCTGGATACCGCTCTCGGCCAGCCGCCTGAGGTGCTCCAGGTAGAAGTCCGGACCCGCCTCCAGGTACATGTCCCGGTACGCCTTGTAGTAGTCGGGCTTCGCGATCGAGGTGCCTTCGAGGTCGTCGTCGGTCATGATCTCGACGATGTTCATCTGGCTGGTGTTGATCGCGATGGTGACCTGGTCCGGCTTGGGGTCCAGGTCGGCGAGCATGTGACGGCTGTCGAAGTCGAGCCACTTGGCCTCGGAGCCCTCGCCCTCCGGGGCGAAGGAGATGGACCCGCCGATCTGCAGGACCATGTCCGGCACGGCCTCACGCAGCCGTCCTATCAGCTCGTTGAACATGGACAGCCGCTTGGAGCCCTTGCCGTCGAGCTCGCGGACGTGGATGTGGAGGACGGTGGCACCGGCGTTGTAGCAGTCGACGGCCGCCTGCACGTGCTCGTCCATCGTCAGAGGCAGGTCGTCGGCGTCGCCGGGAAGCCATTCGGGCCCGTACGGGGCGGCCTGGATGACGAGCTTTTCCTGGTTCTCGGGGAAGAGCGAGTCGTCGTGGAAATGCACGGTCCGTCTCCTTCGTCGGATCGGTGATCACTCGCCGGGAGCATCGCCGCGCGCTGCGCGGGCCTGGGACGTCCGGCGGGGATCGATGCGGGTCACCGGTGACAGCGGGCGCGAGGCGGCCCGCTGCGGTCGGCCGGTCCGGAGGGAGCCCGGGGGAGTGGTTCGGCTCCCTCCGACGGCCGACCGCGTTGTGCTGTGCGGTGGTGCCAAGGTAGGGCCGAGTCCACGGGCGTGCTTGCCGTCAGGGGACAGATGATTTGTCATTTGGGGACATCTGCGTCAGGGGGCGCCGACGGGACGGCACACGGCCCCGCCGCGGATCCCATCCGTCCCGCCCGTCCCGGCAGGGCAGTTGCCGTGCCCCGTCCGCGAAGTCGCGTCGTCCGCCGGACGAAAAGGCGGGCGGACGGAAGGCGGGCGGACCGAAAGGCGCGCGGACCGGCGGGCAGGCGGACCGGTGGGCGGGCGGATTAGAGGGCCGCCCCTGCGGAGACCCGCTCTACGGAGTTCTGCTCCCGCGCCACGCTCTCGGGCTGCACCCGAACTGCTCGCGGAACCACCGGGAGAACCCGCTCAGCGACGAGAACCCGAGCAGATCGGAGATCTCCGTCAGCGACCGCCGGGGGTTCGCCACGAACTGCTCCGCGAGATGGCGCCGGGTGACGTTGAGGAGCGAGGAGAACGTCTCGCCCGACGCGGCCAGATGACGGTGGACGGTGCGCCGGTCGACGCCGAGGCTGCGCGCGACCTGCTCGACCGAACAGCGCCCGGTCGGCAGCAGGACCTCGATCAGTTCCCGCACCCGGTCCGCGGCGGTGGTGTCCTTCGGTACGGCGATCGCGTCGAAGTACTGACGGGCGTACTCGCGCATCAGCGGGTCGGCCATGGCGTTCGGGGCGTCCAGGTCGTCCGCGTAGAAGACGATCCCGTCGATCTCACGGCCGAACTCCACGATGGGCCCGAACGCCTGCCGGTGCGCGGAGGTGTCGGCCGGCGCGGGGTGCCGGAACCACACGGACAGCGGCTGCCAGCGGGCGTGCAGGAAGTCGCTGAGGATGCGGTGGAACGCGGCGACGGCCAGCTCCGTCGCCTGGCGGGACTCCATGGCCTCGCCGAGCCGCAGATCCACCTTCAGCGTGGCCAGTCCGTCGCCCTCGGACAGCCGGGTGTGCAGCACCTCGTTGTACATGTACTGATGGCGGATCAGCAGTTCCAGCGCGCTGCGCACGTCCGGTTCCTCGCGCACCACTAGGCTGATCGGGCCGAGGGTGGAGAAGCGGCGGAACTCCGCGAGCAGCACCCCGAAGTCCTCGTGGCCCGACTCGGCCGCCGACAGCTCCAGCACCTGGACGGCGGCCGTGCCGGAGATCCACCGGTCCTGGACGGTGAGGGCGGCCGTGTCCAGGCCCACGCGCTTCAGCAGCGCCTGCGGATCGATGTCCAGGGAGCGGCACAGCTCGACGTAGCCGCTCAGGGCGGCGGTGCGGACCAGCGGTCTCATGGGCACGCTCCAGGAATGTCCCGAAAAGCCAAGTCTCCTGTCCCGCCATGGCAAGCGCGGTCGTGATCGAGGAACCTAGCATGACGCCGTTCACCTGCCGGGCCGCTCATGGGGGGCCGCTCACCGGCAGGTGAACGCGCGACGGATTGGAGGCGAACATGACAGGACCGACGGACCCGGACCGGAAGCCGTCCCCGCCCGCGCCCCGCACGGAACCGGACCGGGCCCCGGCCCACCCGGACATGGACCCGGGCCGTGCAGGCCCGGACCGGGCCCCGTCCCCGCCCACGCCCTTCTCGGGCCCCGCGCTGTGGACGGGCCCCGAACTCGCGGACCCCGGACTGACGGACCCCGAGCAGTGGCAGACCCGCCTGTCGGACACCGTGCTCGCCGAGATCGACACCGCCCTGCGCGAGACCCGCAGACGGGACCTCACCCTGCTCAGGCTGACAGCCGCCGACTTCCCGCTCCCCGGCCTCGGCGCCGAACTGGCGCGCCTGTCCGGTGTCCTCGAACACGGACGGGGCTTCGCGGTCGTCCGGGGCCTCCCCGTCGACAGGCTCGGCGAGACCGCCGCGAGCACCGTGTTCTGGGGGATCGGCCGGCATCTGGGCCGGCCCGTACCGCAGAACGCCGACGGACTCGTCCTCGGGCACGTCAGGGACACCGGACGCGGCCTGGGCGACCCCGCCGTGCGCTGCTACCAGACCCGCGAGGCCCTGCCCTTCCACACCGACCCCACCGATCTGCTCGCCCTGCTGACGCTGCGCACGCCCCGCACCGGCGGACGCGTCTCCCTCGTCAGCTCGGCCGCGGTCCACAACGCCGTGCTGGACCTGCGCCCCGATCTCGCCGGGCGCCTGTACGGCACGTACCACTTCGACCGCCGCGGGGAACACGCCCCCGGTGAGCCGCCCTGTACGAAGGCGCCTCTGGTCTCCCGCCGCGAGGGCCCGGCGGGCGCGCCGGGCATGCGGTACAACCGGTGCTATCTGGAATCCGCCCAGCGCTTTCCCGAGGTGCCCCGCCTGGAACCGGCGGACCGGGAACTGTTCGACCTCATCGACTCCGTGGCCGCCTCCCCGGAACACCGGCTCGACCTCGACCTCCGGGCCGGGGACCTGCTCCTGCTCAACACGCACCGGGTGATGCACGCCCGGACGGCGTTCGAGGATCACGGACCGCCGGAACGGGCACGCCACCTGTTGCGTCTCTGGCTGGCCTTCCCGCAGGGACCCGGCAGTCAGGACACTCACCCCTGGGTCACGCTTCGCGACGTGATCCGCCCGCGCGGCGGTGCCGCGCCCCACGCGACGAACGCAAGGAGACACCTGGCATGACCGACCTCGTCACCCTTCTGGCCGCCACCGTCGCGGCTCACGGCGAGAGGGTCGCCGTCCGCCACGACGACCACACCCTCACCTACGCCGAACTCGACGACGCCGGCGCACGGGTGGCCGCGCTCTTGCGGGAGCGCGGCGTCCGGCCGGGCGACCGTGTCGCGCTGACCATGCCGAACGTCCCGCTGTTCCCCGTCCTCTACTACGGCATCCTGCGCGCCGGCGGAGTCGTCGTCCCGATGAACCCGCTGCTCAAGGCCCGCGAGGTCGCCTTCACCCTGCGCGACTGCGGGGCGCGCGTCGCGCTGGTGTTCCCACTGTTCGCCGACGAGGTGACGAAGGCCGCCGCCGAGACGGGCACCGACTGCCTGGTGACGGACCCCGAGAGCTTCGACGCCCTGCTGCGCGGCCACGAGCCGTTGCGCGACACCCCGGACCGGGCCGACGAGGACGCCGCCCTCATCCTCTACACCTCCGGCACCACCGGAACGCCCAAGGGCGCCGAACTGTCCCACCGGAACCTGGCGAGCAACACCCTCACCACGGCCGGGACCCTCCTCCAGGTCGGACCGGAGGACGTGCTCTTCGGCGGCCTGCCCCTCTTCCACGCCTTCGGCCAGACGTGCGCGCTCAACACGGCCGTGGCCGCCGGAGCCACGCTCACCCTGCTGCCCCGGTTCGACCCGCGAAGCGCGCTGGAGGTCATCGCCCGGGACAAGGTCACCGTCTTCCTCGGTGTGCCGACGATGTACGCGGCGCTGCTGCACGCCGAACTCCCCGACGGTTTCGACGCCGGGCCGCTGCGTCTGGCCGTCTCGGGCGGGGCCGCGCTTCCGGTCGAGGTCCTGCACGGATTCGAGAAGCGCTTCGGCGCCGCCGTCCTCGAAGGGTACGGGCTGTCCGAGACGTCTCCCGTCGCCGCGTTCAACCACCCGGACCGGCCGCGCAAGGCGGGCTCGATCGGTGTGCCCATTCGCGGGGTCGAGATGCGGCTCGTCACCGAGGACGGCGGCACGGCCGCGCCCGGCGAGGTGGGCGAGATCGCCATCCGCGGCGAGAACGTCATGACCGGGTACTGGAACCGCCCGGACGCCACCGCGGACGCGGTCCGCGACGGCTGGTTCCACAGCGGTGATCTGGCCCGCGTCGACGAGGACGGCTTCTACTTCATCGTCGACCGCAAGAAGGACATGATCATCCGCGGCGGCTACAACGTCTATCCGCGCGAGATCGAGGAGGTGCTGTACGAGCACCCCGCCGTCGCCGAGGCCGCCGTCGTGGGTGTGCCGCACCCGCTGCACGGCGAGGAGGTCGCCGCCGTGGTCACGCTGAGGCCGGGCGCCGAGGCCACGCCCGAGGAGATCCGCGCGCACGCCAAGGAGCGCGTCGCCGCGTACAAGTACCCCCGTGTCGTCACGATCGCGGCCGAACTGCCCAAGGGACCCACGGGCAAGATCCTCAAGCGCGAGATCGTGGTCGACGGCTCGTGAGCCGGTGACGGCGCCCCGACGCCGGCCGGGGCCCGCGGCCCGCGACCCTCACCGGTCCCTGGGCCGCGGTCCCGCGAGGATCAGGCTCTCGACACTCTCGTACACCCCGCGTTCGCGGTCCGCCGCGCGGCGTCCGGACAGCATGCTGCCGAGCCAGCCGAACGCGAAACCCAGCGGGATGGACACAAGCCCCGTGGTGGTGAACGGGAACCAGTTGAAGTCGGCGGCGGGAAAGGCGGACGTCGGGGAGCCGGACACCAGCCGGGTACCCGGCATCAGGACCAGGACGGCCAGCGTTCCGCCGATGAGGGTGCTCAGCAGTCCGGCGCGGGTGTAGCGGCGCCAGAAGAGGCTGTAGACCAGGGCCGGGGCGATCGCCGAGGCGCCCACGCAGAAGGACATCGTGGCCAGCGGCTGAAGGCTCCGGTCCTGGACGAGGACGGCGAGGGCGATCACGGGCGCGCCGACGACCAGGGCGGAGCCCCGTGCGAAGGCCGTCTCGCGCTGGGACGACAGGGTGGTTCCGCGGCCCGCGAAGACGTCGTGGGCGAGCGAGTTGGCGCAGGCGAGGGTCATGCCTGCGACCGAGGCGAGCAGGGTGAGGAAGATCGCCGTGGTGACCGTCGTGAACACCAGGGTCTCCGCCCGCGACACGTCGGGGCCGAACGCGGCACGTGCGCCCAGCAGATAGGCGGTGTGCCCGCGCGGGTCGGCGGCGGTGACGCCGGTCCGGCCGATCATCGCCGTCGCGCCGATGGCGACGACGCCCGCCACCAGCATGAACAGCGCCACCGAGGACACCGCCCAGGACATCGAACGCCGCACCTGGCGGGCGCTGTTCGCGGTGAACATCCGCATGGTCACATGCGGCAGACAGGCACCGCCCAGCACGATGGCGAACTGTGTGCTGATCATGTCGAGCCGGGGATGCGGGCCTCCGGCGAACTGGAGCCCGCCGTGCAGGAAAGCGTCCGGCGATCCGCTGCGGTCCGCGGCCGCGGTGAACAGCGTCCCGGGGTCCCAGTGGAACCGGTCGAGGATCAGCAGTGCGACGGCGATTCCGGAACCGAGGAGCACGACCATCTTCAGGAGCTGGATCAGCGCGGTGCCCCGCATGCCGCCGATGGCCGCGTAGATGATCATCAGCGTGCCGACCCCCACGATGCAGCCCGTCCTCATGGAGCTGTCCGTGAACCCGAGGATGTACCCCAGGAGGTGCCCCGTGCTGGCGAGTTGGACGAGCATCATCGGCACGAGAGCGGCGATCGTGACCGCGCATCCCGTGATCCGTACCGCGCGGCCCGGCATCCTGCGGGCCAGCACGTCCCCCATGGTGAACGTGCCCGTGTTCCGCAGGGGTTCGGCCAGCAGGAACATCAGCACGAGCAGCGAGAGCAGGGTGCTGAGGGCCAGCACGACCCCGTCGAAACCGCACAGGGCGATGACACCGCCGATGGTCAGCACGGTCGCGGCGGAGATGTAGTCGCCTGCGATGGCGAGGCCGTTGCGCAGCGGGGAGAGCGAGCGGTACCCGGTGTAGAACTCGGCGAGGTCGTCGCTGTCGGGGCCGGTGAGAACACACAGCAGCAGCGTGACCGTGACGGCGACGGAGAAGGCGACGAGGGACCAGGACTGCGTGGAGCCGGCGAAGCCGCTCACCGCTTCCGCCCCTGCTCGCCGCTCGCCCACGGGACGCTCCGGTTCACCCGGCGTGCGAGGGGGTCGACATAGCGGCGGGCGGTGCGTTCGTAGACGAGGACGGCGAGCCAGGTGGCGGGGATCTGGCCGAGGGCGATGACCAGGCCGGCCGAGAGTCCACCGGCGACGGGACGGTCCATCAGGTCGGGGTAGCCGGCGCAGAGGCCGAGGAAGAGGGTGAAGCAGCCGAGCACGGCGAAGGTGGTCACGCGCCGCTGGCGGCGGTAGGCCCGCCGCAGGATGCGCAGATCGCGGTGGTGCCCGGTCCAGGCGTGGGGTGATGCCCCGCCGCGTAAGGGCTCCGCCGCTGCCGGGTCCGGGACGTGCGGTGCGAAGGAGTTGTGGTGTCCCTGCGGCGCTCGCGCGGGCCGCGGGGCGGAGCTGTCGTACGACATGCCGGCCTCCTGGTGGGATGCGGGCCCGGCGTGCACGGGCCGCCGGACGGTGGGGGAACGGCTCGGGTCCTCGCACGCTATGCGGCCCGTCGGCCGGTGCGAAGGGCTTTCCTTCAACTACCTGGTCGGAGCGCGTCCATGCCGCTGACCTCGTCTGTTGTCGAAGAAACCGCTGTTGCGCCCGAGGTCGGAGTGAGGACTGTGGTGGGGGCCATGAGGTCATGGCTCGGTCCGGGCGGGCTCGGGGATCAGGTTCGTACGGGCCGGGGAGGAGAAGTCCGTACGCGCTCAGGAGGAGGGTTCGTACGGGCTCCGGGGGGAGTCGCTCAGTTCGTCCAGCGGGGTTCCGTGCGCCCAGCGCCGCAGGCACGAACCGTCGATCAGACGCACCCCGCCCTGGCGTCGCGCCCACTGCACGTCGCGCCGGGTGAAGGCCCCGCGGTGCACCACGAGCCGCAGCGGAGGGCCGGGACCGCCCGGGCGCCTCGAACGCGAGGGCGTGTCCTCGTCGGGCAGCGGCTCGGCCACGGGCCGGAAGGCGACCTCCAGACGCCGCCCCCTGCCGTCCCGCGCGCGGACCCGGACGCGGGCCTCGCTCCTGCGCGGCGGGAGCACGCGCCAGCCGTCGCGGCGCAGCATCCGGGAGACGGCCAGGGCCAGTCCCTGGGTGTCCAGTTCGGCGAGTTCCTCGGGCGTGTAGAAGCCGAGACGCCGGCGGGCCGTCGGCCGGTGCCGCCGTATCGCGGCGGGAGTGACGACGGCCAGGACGGCCAGAGCGGCGACGGGCACGCCGATACCGGCCACGCGATATCCGAAGGCGAGGCCGGCGACGACCGCGCACAAGGTGACGACGACCCCCGCGAGCGCGGGCAGTACGTCTCGAAGTACGGGCCCGTAGGACCCTTCCGCACGCAGCCGGCGGACGGCTCGTCGCCGTTGCGCGCGTGCTGACAGGCGTTCTTCCGGTGTCCGCCCCCTCGAACCCACCCGGGCCAGCTCCCCCCAACCCTCGCGCGCTTCGGCGTGTCCGGGGAGGGCTACCCCTCGGGGGCGGGCCGGTCCCCTGGAGCATGGGATCCGGCCACGAATCCGGCCGAACTCTTTCGAGGCGCCGCGACGCGTGGGGCACGTTCGGTTCCGGTGGCCGCGGGGTCCTGTGCGGCGGACCGCCCGGCGGGGGCGGCGGGTGCGTGACCCGCCGCGCCCGCCGGCACGAGTCCTCGGGCGGTACCCGGCGCTGGCTGCCGGACCGCTCAGACGGTGCCGCTCTTGGAGATGACGATCTTCTTGCGGGTGGTGCCGGAGCCGCTGCCGAGCGCCTCGATCGCCTTCACGACGTCCATGCCCTCGACGACCTCGCCGAAGACGACGTGCTTGTTGTCGAGCCAGTTGGTGACGATGGTGGTGATGAAGAACTGCGAGCCGTTGGTGTTCGGGCCCGCGTTGGCCATCGAGAGCTGACCCGGCTTGGTGTGCTTGAGCGTGAAGTTCTCGTCGGCGAACTTCTCGCCGTAGATGCTCTTGCCGCCCGTGCCGTTCTGGCGCGTGAAGTCGCCGCCCTGGAGCATGAAGTCCGGGATGACGCGATGGAACGGCGAGCCCTCGTAACCGTAGCCGTGTTCGCCGGTGGCGAGCTCACGGAAGTTGCGCGCGGTCTTCGGGACGACGTCGTCGAAGAGCTTGAACTCGATGCGGCCCAGCGGCTCGCCGTCGGCGGTGACCTCGAAGAAAACGTTCTGGCTCATTGCTCTGCTCCTCATGGATGCGAAGGTTCGCCTCCGAGCATAGAGAAGCTGAGGTGGTGCACGGGTGACCGGGGGTGATCATTCGGCGCGTGGCTCGGAGGCATGGAATGATGGGCCCCCGGTGGCGTACACCCGGGAAAACGTCCGCGACACGACGGTCCCGCCTGGGACCGGCGGGGTTCGCGACCGCACACCCGAACACGGTTCCGGCGGCGTCCGGGCCCGGCGCGATACGGACCCGGAGCCCAACGGAGCGCCGGCGCTCCAGCCGCCTCGCGGCGGCCGGCTACTCCACCTTCGCCCAGTCGAGCGTGCGCTCCACCGCCCTCTTCCAGTCCGCGTAGCCCTGCTGCCGCCGGTCCTCGGACCACTGGGGCTCCCAGCGCCTGGACTCCTGCCAGTGGGTGCGCAGTTCGTCGGTGTCCTGCCAGAAGCCGGTGGCCAGACCGGCCGCGTACGAGGCGCCGAGCGCGGTGGTCTCGGCGACGACGGGACGGCTGACGGGTACGCCGAGGACGTCGGCCTGGATCTGCATGCACAGGTCGTTGGCGGTCACCCCGCCGTCGACCTTGAGTACGTCCAGATGGACTCCCGAGTCCTGCTCCATCGCCTCGACGACGTCGCGGCTCTGGTAGCAGATGGCCTCCAGCGTCGCGCGGGCCAGGTGGGCGTTGCTGTTGTACCGGGCGAGCCCGACGATCGCGCCGCGGGCGTCGGAGCGCCAGTACGGTGCGAACAGACCGGAGAAGGCCGGGACGAAGTACATCCCGCCGTTGTCCTCCACCGTGCGGGCCAGCGTCTCGCTCTCGGCCGCGTCCGTGATGACCTTCATCTGGTCGCGCAGCCACTGCACCGCGGATCCGGTGACCGCGATGGAGCCCTCCAGTGCGTAGACGGCGGGTTCGCCGCCGAACCGGTAGGCCACGGTGGTCAGCAGGCCGTGCCGCGAACGGACCGGTTCCGTACCGGTGTTGAGGACCAGGAAGTTGCCGGTGCCGTACGTGTTCTTGGCCTCGCCGGGCGCGTAGCAGACCTGCCCGACGGTGGCCGCCTGCTGGTCGCCGAGCACTCCGGTGATGGGGATGGCGGCGCGCAGGGGCCGGGAGGTGCGGGCCGTGCCGTAGGCCTCGCGGTCGGACGAGGGGTTGATGCCGGGCAGCATGGCCCTCGGCACCCCGAAGAAGCCGAGGAGCTCGTCGTCCCAGTCGAGGGTCTCCAGGTCCATGAGCATGGTGCGGCTGGCGTTGGTCACGTCGGTGGCGTGGACGCCGCCGTCGGGACCGCCCGTCAGGTTCCACAGGACCCAGGCGTCGGTGTTGCCGAACAGGGCGTGCCCGTGCTCCGCCGCGTCGCGGACCCCGTCGACGTTCTCCAGGATCCACTGGATCTTGCCGCCGGAGAAGTAGGTCGCCGGCGGCAGTCCCGCCTTGCGGCGGATGACGTCGCCCCGGCCGTCCCGCTCCAGGGCCGCGGCGATGGAATCGGTCCGGGTGTCCTGCCAGACGATGGCGTTGTAGTACGGACGGCCGTTGCGCGGGTCCCACACGACCGTGGTCTCCCGCTGGTTGGTGATGCCGATCGCCGCCAGGTCCTCTGCGGTCAGGTTCTTGTGCCGCAACGCGTTCTGGATCACCGAGTTGGTGCGTTCCCAGATCTCCACCGGGTCGTGCTCGACCCAACCGGAGCGCGGAAGGATCTGGGCGTGTTCCAGTTGGTGCTTCGCCACCTCGTTGCCCGCGTGGTCGAAGATCATGAATCGGGTGCTGGTGGTCCCCTGGTCCACCGCGCCCACGAAGTCAGCCATGGGATGCCGCCTCTGCCGGGTGTGTCAGGCCTTGGGGGCCGGGATGCGTCCGGGGGGTTCGGGCTCCGCGGTCGGCAGGAACCTGCCGATGAAGAGCTTGTAGATGCCGGCTCCGAGCACGCCGCCGATCAGCGGACCGATGATCGGCACCCAGAAGTAGAAGTTGCCGTACTGATCTCGCCAGGCCCCTCCGTATCCCGTGAGGAAGCTGGCCAGACGCGGTCCGAAGTCACGTGCCGGGTTGATCGCGTAGCCGGCGAGGGTGCCCCACGCCATGCCGATGCCCACGACGAGCAGACCGATGATGAAGGGGCCGAGGTTCGCGCCGGGCGGGGTGTTGAGCAGGTCGGTGACCGCGAAGATCACCAGGAGCAGGATGGCCGTGCCGATGATCTGGTCGCGGAACGCGCCCCATTCGTGGACCGGCAGGTTCGGGTTGCCGTTGGCGGGGAGCGTGGAGAACACGCCCTGGGTCTTGATGGTGTGTCCGGGGTCGGCCTTCGCCAGGGCCTCCGTGTAGTTCCAGCGCACGATCAGCGCCGCCACGAAGGCGCCGACAGTCTGGGCCACGACGTAGGGGGCCACCTTGCGCCACGGGAAATCCTTGAACGTGGCCAGCGCGACGGTCACCGCGGGGTTGAGGTGGGCGCCGCTCAGCCGTGCCGCGACGTAGACGCCCATGGTGACGCCGATGCCCCAGGCCCACGCGATGCTGTCGTGGTTGCCGAGACCGCCCGGCGGTGTCGTGAGTGCTCCGCCGGCGACCACCTGGGCCACCACGCCGCACCCGAACAGGATGAGAATCATCGTTCCGAGGAACTCACCGGACAACTCACCGATCAGCCCCGAGTTTTTGAACCGCTCAGCCATGGAAGCCCGCTTCCCGCCGGTCCAGGACCGGCCGTTGACCGCCGCCCGAGCCCTCCCTCACATCAGCATAGGATGATCAAGAATGAATTGCATCAAAAGTTAACTATCCCGTTTTGGAGCGTCAAATCAGGTAACCCACAACTTTGATGCGGTTCGCGGCGATGGGTGCTCGCGGCCTTCGGCATGTGCTCGGGGGCCTCAGGCGGGCACGGTGACGATGCCGAGCGGCTCGCTCGTGGGCTGTCGTGATCCGCCCGCCGGTTCGGCGGTGATGCCCACGGCGCTGACGTCGTCCAGGGTGCCGTGGAGCAGTTGGGCGTGCCCGCCGCCGGAGCCGGGGAGCAGGCCCGCCGGACGGAGGGCGCCGGACTCGGCCGCGTACCAGAGTTCGTAGACCTGGTCGTTCTCGAGGCGGGGCAGGTCCGAGGCGATGAAGGCCGCCCGGCCCTGGGAACGGGAGGCGACGACGCTGATGTCGGCCCCGTTGTCCAGCCGCTGTGTGCTGATCTTCGCGTCCCGGGCCGTCAGGATGTCGGTCAGGGCGGCGGCCCGGGCCTCGCTCGCGGCGACCTCGGCCTGTGCGTCCTCGGCCTGGGTGTGCTGCCACACGGCGACCCCGCCGAGCGCCGCCGCGAGGGCCAGACACGCGGCCAGCGCCATCCGCTGAGCCCGCCGGCGCACCGGAAGGACACGCGCGGGACGCTCCTGGCGCGTATGGGCGATCCGTTCGAGCACGTCGCGGCGCAGTTCGGGCGACGGGGTCGCGTCCTGGGACGAGGCGAGTCGCAGCGTGACCTCGGACAGCTCCGCCACCTCGTCCCGGCACGCGGCGCAGCCCGCGAGATGGTTCTCGAAGGATGCCTCCTCGGCCGCCGAGAGGGCGTGCAGGACGTACGCGCCGACGAGCTGGTGCGGGTCTTCGGGGGCCGTCATCGCCCGGCCTCCAGACATCTGCGCAGCAGCCGCAGCCCGGTGCGCATCCTGGACTTCACGGTGCCCGCCGGGGTGGCCAGACAGGCGGCCACCTCCAGATACGTCATGCCCTCGTAGTAGGCGAGCACCAGCGGTACGCGCTGATGGCGCTCCAGGTCGGCGAGACAGCGCTGCACGCGATCGTGCTCCTCGTGCCGTTCCACGGCCTCGGCCACCTCGTCGAAGGGGCGGTCCTCCGCGAGCAGGGCGCTGCGCCGCTCCCGGTCCGTGCTGGCCTGGACGTGCCGGACCCGGTCGACGGCCCGCCGGTGCGCGAGGGTCAGGACCCATCCCCGGGCGGTGCCGCGTTCGGGGCGGTAGCGGTCCGCGGTCCGCCAGATCTCGACCATCACGTCCTGTGCCACCTCCTCGGCCTGGGCCTCGTCCCGCAGTACGCGGCAGATCAGACCCTTGACCGGCCGCGCGAGGGTGTCGTACACGTCGGCGAAAGCGTCCTGGTCGCCCTGGGCGGCACGTTCGAGGCGCGCGTCCAGCCACGCGTCGGGAGACGGGTGCCGTCGCGAACCCTGTCCGTCCCGGCCGGTCTTGGCATCGCCCACAGAATCCGTCCGTTGGTTGCTTCCCGTCCGGCCCCTGCGGCGTGATCGGCCCGTACGGGGCCGGTGTGGCCGGTGACCGGTCTCCCGGAGGGGAGGGGTCTCGTCATCGAGTATTCGTGGCCACCCGGCCCGCGGATGAGCCGAGGGCCCGGCGCGTTCCCGGCGCCCGGCCGTGGTCGCCCCCTCTCAAAACTCGAACCGAAAACTCACCTAGGTCTATCCTCATACATACCTTTTGTCGCTCCGAATACCCTATGTCCCGCGCATCGAGGGCCTGGAAACGTATCGTCAGCTTCGGCGCGAACCTCTCGGACACCGGCCCTCGTTGCGCACGTCCATCACATTGCGAGGGAGGTGAGTCCGATGACCACACGCGTCAGCCCCCGGCGGCTGCTGGCCGGTGCGGCGGCGACGGCGCTGCTGGCCGGAGGGGCCGCCCTGGGTACGTCCGGTACCGCGGCCGCGACCACTGCGCCGCCGCCCGGACCGTCGGTGACGGCCCCCGACCACCACGGTCACCACGACCGCTGCGAGTGGAAGAAGGGCCACTGGGAGAAGAAGTGGGTGCCCGGACACTGGGTCAAGAAGTGGGTCCACAAGGATTCCTGGCACCACGGTCACCACAAGCACGTCTGGGTGAAGAAGTGGGTCTACGTTCCCGGTCACTGGGACAAGGTGTGGGTCAAGGCCCACTGGGACTGCCGGCACCACGGCCACTGAGCGCTCCGGTTCGGGTGTGAGGACCGGGTGCGGTCACCCCGCCCCGGTCCGTTCCCCGTCCGTCCTCGGTCGGCCTCCGGTCCGGCCCACCCCCGGCCCGCGTCCGGTCCACCCCCGGCCCGCGTCCGGTCCGCCTCCGGCCTGCGTTCGGTCCGCTTTCGGCCCGTCCCCGGCCCGTCCCCGGCTCATCCCCGGTCCGCGTTGCGCTCGCCGGCCGCGCGGTACCCGTGCCGCGCGGCCCGGCGGTGAGTGCGCCGGAAACGCGGTGGAGCTGGGACGATCCCGTTGGTTAGGCTCGTCCGATGACCACACGCACCTTCCGTGTCACCGTTCGCGGTGTCTTCGACGGACTCAGCGCCGACCAGCGTGCCGAACTCCTGGCACACGCCCCGGAACACGACGTCCTGCGGGCGGCCTTCACCCCCGAGGGGCACCTCAGCTACGACGTGGCCGCCCGGCCCGCCTTCACCTTCCGCTTCCTCGACTCGGGGGAGGCGGAGGAGGACATCCTGGAGGCCGTCGAACGCGCCGAGGCCGCCGCGACGGCCTGGCTCACCGAGCGCGGCTACGGCTTCAAGAGGCTCAAGTCCCAGGCCGAGGATCTCTCGCAGGCACCCCTCGCCAAACGGCAGCGCCGGGCCATCGCCCAGAACACCCCCTGACCCCGAGAAGGCCAAGGGGCGCCTATGTTTCACAAATGCTTGAGTAGTCAAGGAGAAGTCAATGAGTGGAGGGCTGGACGCGGTACTGCGTCTGGTGCGGGCGCAGGCCGCCCTGGTGAAGCGGTTCGACGCGAGCCTCGGAGGACTGCACGGGGTGAGCCTGGCCGACTTCACGCTGTTGCTGCGCCTGTCCGAGGCGCCGGGCGACCGTATGCGCCGGGTGGACCTGGCGGAGGCGCTGGGGCTGACCGCCTCCGGGGTCACCCGGGGGCTCGTACCGCTGGAGCGCATCGGCCTGGTCAGGCGGGACCCGGACGCCCGTGACGCGCGGGTGGCCTACGCGGCCCTGACCGGGACCGGTCGGGAGCGCCTGGGGGAGATGCTGGTCACCGCCGAACGGGTCGCCGAGGAGGTCTTCGCCGAGCCGGCGTGGACCAAGGAGGACACGGCGGGCCTCGCCACCCTCCTCGGCCGCCTCGGCGGAACCAGCTTCGTGCGACGCGCCCCCGACCCCTCCTGAGCCCGCCACTGCCGGTCCAGCCGGCCCCGGACGGGGCGCCCCCCGGCCTTCCGCCCGGGAGCGCCCCGCTGTCTTCCGCCCGGGGCGGTGCCCCGCGGCCCTCCGTCCGGGGCCGACGTCCTGGGCGTCCCGCCCCGACCGGCACTCCGCCGGTGGCGACGCGGCGGGCGTCCCGCCCGGCAGCGGTGTCCTTCGGGCCGTGGTGCCGCACGTGGCTCCGGCCCGTGACATGCCCCTCGCCGGGCGGTGACGCAGTGGGCGTGCCGCCGGGAGCAGTGTCCTTGCGGCCGGGGGATGCACCCTGCTGGGCGGTGACGCGCCGGGCGGCCTGCCCACGAGCAGCGCCTCTCTCGGCCGTCGGTCCCGCCCGGGGCACCTGCCGCGGGCGGCGTTGCGCGCGGCCGCCCGGCCGAGGCGCCGGGGCCCTGTCCGAGGTGGTCGTCCCACCGGGCGGGTCGCTGCCTGCGCCCCGTTCGAGACCGGCGCTCCGCCGGGCGGCGATGTCCCCGGAACGCCGGGATGACGGCCGGCGTTCCGGGGGCGCGGGCCGGCGCTCCTGGTGTCCTCGGCGGCGGAGGCGTCGTAACCGGGTGTGTCGGGTTCGTCGCGCGGAGGGGCCGGAGCGGTGACGTCTTGCCACTCTCGTGGGCTCGGCGCACGCTGGTGGGATGGGAGCTCGCGACGGGCCCACGCTCATCACCTCCGTCCAGCGGGCCTTCCGCCTTCTGGAGGCGGTGAGCGCGCACGAGAACGGCGCGCCCGCCAAACAGCTCGCACGGGAGACCGAGCTGCCCCTGGCCACCGCCTATCACCTGCTCCGGACCCTCGTCCACGACGGATACATCCGCAAACTCGACGACGGCGGGTTCATCCTCGGTGACAAGGTGCAGACGCTGCGCACCCAGGGCCGCGGACAGGCGCTGCTCAGCCGGGTACGGCCGACGCTCGCCGCTCTGCGGGACGAGCTCGCCTCGGCCGCCTACCTCACGTTCTACGAGGAGGGCGAGATCAGGGTCGCCGAGATCGTCGACGGGCCACGGGCGCCCCGGGTGGACCTGTGGGTCGGCTTCGAGGACGCCGGGCACGCCACCGCGCTCGGGAAATCCGTCCTGCGGGAGCTGGACGAGGAGTCCCGCAACGACTATCTCGCCCGCCACGCCCTTCCCGATCTCACTCCTCGGACCATCACCAGCCGACGTGAACTGCTGCGTCATCTGGCCTCGTCGCCGGTGGCCCCGGCCGTCACGGACCTGGAGGAGTACGCTCTCGGAACCGTCTGCGTCGCCGTACCCGTGTACAGCGGGGCCACGTTGGGCTCGCTGGGCGTATCGCTCCCCGCCGAGCGGCTCCCCCGGCTCGACGAGGTCCTGACGCGACTGATCCCGACCGCGAACCGGGTGACCAGAAGCCTGTCGCTCACTATTTGAAATCCCCGCGCTTGTGGACCACATCCCGAACGTCTTTCCTAGACCAACCGGACATTTCAGGGATGAACCCAGGTGAGGACTGCGGACGAACATGAGTCAGGCCCGAGAGCACGGCAGCGAGCACTGGCCGCGGACGTTCAGGAACCGAGGCGTCGGTTCCGGAGCGGCGGCCCGCAAGCGCGCCGCCCACCTCGCCTTCGGCACCCCGGTGCTGCCTTTACTGATCGTCGGGGCCATCGTGCTCATCGACCTGGCCGGTGGAGCGGGGATGATCTGGCTGCCGCTGCTGGCAGCCGGACCCGCGCTGGCCGCCACCACCAGCCGGCCGCTCGGAGTCCTGTGCGTCGGCTTCCTGGCCGCGACGCTGAGCGCGCTGCTCGGTTCCCGGGACGGGGTTCCGGGTGACGAGCTCATCGCCGTCCTGTCCGCCCTGGCGGCCGTCACCGGGGCGAGCGCCCTGGCCAGTGCGCTCCGCTGGCGCCGCGAGAGGGTCCTCGCGGCCGTCCGCTCCGTCGCGGAGGCCGCCCAGCACGCTCTGCTCGCGCCCATACCCTCGAACGTCGGCCCCTTCCAGGTGGCCGTCCGCTACAGCGCCGCCGCGGCCGAGGCCCGGATCGGCGGGGATCTCTACGCGCTGGTGCCGACGCCGTACGGGGTCCGCATGATCATCGGTGATGTCCGGGGCAAGGGCCTGCCCGCCGTGGGCACCGCCGCGCTCGTGCTCGGTGTCTTCCGCGAGGCCGCCTACGACGAGCCCGACCTCCTCACCGTCGTGGCCCGGATCGAGCGGAGTCTGGCGCGCAACCTCGGCTACGACGACTTCGTCACCGCCGTGGTCGCCGGGTACCCGGAACCGGACCGGCTGGAGGTCGTCAACTGCGGACACGCCCCTCCGCTGCACGTCAGCTCGTCCGGGAGCGTCGTGTCGGTCGACCCCGTGAACCCCGCTCCGCCGCTCGGGCTGCGCGCTCTGACGGGGGAGACCCCGAGCCTTCAGGTGCTGCCCCTGGCCGACGGCGACCAGCTGCTGCTGTACACGGACGGGGTCACCGAGGCCCGTGACCACGGCCGGGAGTTCTACGCCCTCGCCGAAGGTCTGGCCCGGCACGTGTCCGACGAGCCCGCCTCCACGCTCGCCGCGCTCGACGCCGAGCTCCAGGCCCATGTGGGCGGCAGGCTGCACGACGACGCGGCCCTGCTGCTGCTCCGCAAGCCGGACCCCGCCGAGTCGGGGTCCGCGATCGCCGCGGGTGGCTCGGTCACCGTTCCCTCACCGCCCCGGCCGCCCGCCGCCGGTGTGGGCTGCGGCAGGGCCGCGGAGTAGCCGTCCCGGACGCGGACGGCGGGAGACGGAGCCCGTTCCGGGGAAGAACCGTCCCGACCGCGCCACGGCGTGCGACGGGGCGCGGTCGCCCCGCACGGGACGGGCCGGGTCAGTGGCCCGCGCACTGGAGCCAGGGCAGTGGCCCGCGCACGGAGCCCGGTCAGTGGCCCGCGAACTGGAGCCGGGTCGGCTGCACGGCGTCGGGCCGCAGCGCGATGCCGTCGACCGTCAGACGCTCACCGTAGATGTCCGTGATCCGGACCGGGCCTCCGCAGCCGCCGCCGTCCTCGGCGAGGAAGTAGTTGTAGTCGGTGCGAGGGAGCTGCCGCCACACGCCGCCGGAGCGGAGTTCGAGCCGGGCCACCGGGTTCCGGTGGCCGATCACCTGGAGCGCGCACCAGTAGCGGCTGGACCCGGTCTTGTACCGGAGGGAGAGCGTGCCGGAGTCGCCGGGGCTCAGCAGCTTCCACGTGATCGGGATCCGGCCGGCCGCCGGGTTCGCGAGCCGGGCGAACGCCGGGGCGCTCAGATCGAGCTGGCCGGGGACGCAGCCCGTCGGGCATTCGTTGGTGATCCGGACCGTGACGCTCGCACCGCCGTCGGCGCGCACCAGCACGTAGGCCCCGCAGGCCTCGGCCGTCTCGTAGTCGGTGTGGTTCATCGCCGCGGTCATGAGCTCGTCGCTCGGACCGTAGGAGCAGGCGCCGTCGCCGGTCCCGGCGTCGTACGTGGTCGCCACTCCCCGGTAGCCGACGCCCGGGCGGATCCGTCCCGCCAGCGGGGCGGTCGTCTTCGTGGCCCGGGAGGCGGCCGAGGCCGACGGCCGTGCGGACGCGGTCGAGGTACGGGCCGTAGCGGTCGGGGAGCCGTCCGGGCTCGCCGACCGGGTCGCCGCGGGGGACGTCGATCCGTCCGGAGACTCCCGGCCGGGAGCCTTGGTCCCCCGGGAACCGGTGACCGCCGAGTCCGCGGCCCGTCCCGTATCGGCCTGGCCGCCGGGCCGGAACGCCACGACCAGACAGACCAGCGCCCCGACCGCGAACAGCGCGACGGGGGTGACGGCCCTCAGCGTCGGCCGCCGTCCGCGCCGACGGGCGGCCTGTCTCGTTTCCTTCATGCGCATCCGTTCGGGGTCGGGCCGCTGGTACGCCCGTCAGTCGCCGCCGGAGGCGGAAAGGTTGCCGCCCCTTCCCTCTTCGGCGCGGCGGATCAGCTCCCGGCCCCGTGCCATGCCCGGTACCTCGACGAAGCGATGGGTCAGCGCGCAGGACGCCAGCAGCACGGCGAGGAAGGCCGCCTCCAGTACGGGTTCGTCGTGCCGCTGCCGGCCGATCACGCCGTCGCTCACCGCCAGCAGGACCGGATGCACCAGGTAGACCGAGTAGCTGACCGTCCCCAGCCAGATCAGCGCACGCGGGAATCTCCGGCGGCGCAGCGCGAGGGCCAGTCCGAAGGTGAGTACGGCCAGCAGGAAGGCCGTGATCCAGCCGCGCGTCGCGAACCGGTCCGTGTCACCGTTCGCGTACGCGCTCCCCACGGAGCAGATCACCACCACCGCGGCGGTGAGTGCCGCGCGCGGCCAGGTGCCCGTCCCGCTCTCCGCCCGCTGGACGGCGGTGCCGAGGAACATGACGGCCAGGATCACCAGGCCCTCCCAGAGGGGAACGGTGCCGTTGAAGGGGACCAGGACCAGCGCGAGCACGCCTCCCGCCACGGCCCCCGGCACCCGCAGCGCGGACCTTCGGGAACTCCCGCAGAGGACGGCGACCACCAGCACCGTCGCGGCGAGCGCGATGAGCGGCCCCCTGCCGACCGCCGAGGACAGCGCGGACGCCGGTGGCACGAACGCCACGGTCGCGGTCACGGCGGCCAGCGTTCCCAAAGACACCGCGACCGTCGCCGAGCGCCGGTGCAGCCGGACCGTGAACAGGGCGACCACCAGCAGGTAGAACGCCAGTTCGTACGACAGGGTCCACAGGACGAGGACGACACTCGGTGTCCCCAGTACTTCCTGGAGCAGCGTGGCGTGGGCCACGGCCACCGTGACGGGATTCTGTCCGTCGAAACGGGCCCCGAGGTGCGCGAGGCCCACGAGATTCAGCGCCAGTACCGAACCCACCACCACGGCCCAGAGCGGGTAGATGCGATGGGCCCGGCCGATCCAGAAACTCCTGACGCAGCCCCGGCGCTCCAGCGAGGCCGGGATGACGTAACCGCTCACCAGGAAGAACAGCATGACGCCGTACCGGCCGATGTCGATCTGCGGCATCACCTGCCCCCGGAACTCCGCCATGAAGGAGTACGAGGAATGGTCGACCGCCACGAGAAGCGCGGCGATCCCGCGCAGGGCGTCCAGCCGGCCGAGGCGCGTGGCTCCGGCGGATCCACCGGGCGCGGGGGCGGGCGATGCCGGGGGCGTCGGCCGGGGAAGCGGCCGGAGAACGGGGGGTGCGGGTTCCATGGAAACGCCTGCCTGGACCGGGTCCTGTGGGGTGGCGGCTGCGCCGGACCGGGCGGGAAGCGGGCACGGCGAACCGGGCGGCCCGGTCCGGCGGCTCGCCGGTGTTCGGTTCGCGAGGCCGTGGATTCCACATCGAAGTGCGGACAGCCGGCGACGCGGCACGGGACACGCCCTGATGAGGCGGCTTTAGCCAGGATTGCCCAAATTCACCGTGACTGCCTACGCGTGCTGGTCAGCGCCTCGTGGCCGTCGGCCGTGCTCGCGAGGCCGGCATGCGTCGCCCGCGGGGATGGGACAGAGTGATCCCATGGGCCACCTGTGGATGACGTGGTCGCTCGAAGGCGTCGGCTCGGCCGGACAGAACGTCCCCGACGTCGAGGCGGCATGCCGCTCTCTCATCGGCTCCGTGGAGCGGTCCCGACGTGCCTTCGAGACGCCCGAGCCGTGGGAGGAACTCCGCGACTCGGCGCTGCTGCTCCAGGACCGCATTCTGGGTCCGGGGCGGGAGGTCGTTGAGCAGGGCCGGCGATGGACGTCGACCGTGAACGGGGTCAGCATTCTGCTGGTCCCGCGCGAGTGATCGGTCCGCGCCGGGGTTTCGTATGACTGTCGGGCCCGGCCGCGGGTGGGTTCCGTGTGACTGTGGGGTACGGCCGCGGGTGGGTTCCGTGTGACTGTGGGGTCTGGTCGCGGCGGGGTTCCGTGTGACGGTCGGGTCCGGCCGCCGGGCGGTTCCGTGCGACGGCCTGGTCCGACCGCCGGGCCGGTGGCTCCGCGCCGGCGCTCGTCGCGCGCGCGGAAACACCCACCTGCCCGGCAGCCGGACCCGCCGTCCGGGTCAGGCGGCCGCGGTCAGGGGCACCAGGTCGCTCCCGTGCCGGAAGGCCGGGTGACCACCGAGACGCCGTACGTAGTCCAGGAGCCGGGGGCGCGAGCCGAGGGCGCGGGACCGGCCGAGACCGGTGAGCGCCGTCCATACGTCCACGTCCGCCGCGGTGAGGGATTCGCCCAGCACGTAGGCGTGCGAGGAGAGCCGGCAGTCCAGCAGCTCCAGGGCCGCCGCGAGTTCCGAGGGCGGGGCGGCCAGGGTGACGGCGCGGTCCAGCAGCTCGCGGAGGGCTTCGATGTCCGCGGCGAGGGGCGGCGGACAGAGCGTGGACGGGCACGTCGTGGTGTGACCCGAGCGCAGACCGGCCAGGTCGCGGAGGATGGCGGGCGTGTGGTTGCTGACGATGCGTCCGCTCCACCGGTCGCACAGGGCGGGCGCGGTGAGCGGCCCGTCGAAGTGATGCTCGGTGGCCTCGTAGGCACGGCGCAGTGAGGCGAAGGCGTCGGGAGTCCGCGCGGCGTCCGCCACGAGTGTGGTGGCGACCGAGTCCCGCAGGCCGAGCAGTCCCAGGGTGATGGCGATGCGCAGCGAGGGCGGACAACTCTGCGCCAGATACAGCTCGTAGCGGTGTGGAGCCGGGTAGAAGCCGCCCGCCAGACCGACACCGATGCGGCTGTCGACGCGGTGGGGGAGTGCGGACGACGCCGTCGCCTGCTTGAGCCGCGGAGCGGCCGACGGGAGCGAGATCTGGTCACAGGGGCGTGAGTTGGCAGTGTTTGACGGGCGCGAAGCTGTCTCGGGCATGACTCTCCCTGGGGGAAGACGGAAGCCACCGCCGCTTTGTGGGCACCGGCGGCCGGATGCGGAATGACTGCGCTTGTCGCACCGGTCCGGATCTAACGGACCGGTCGCGGATCAGTAAGCGCTGGAGACGCGCAGGAGGTCGATGTGCAGGCGCCTCGTCAAACCGCTCTTGGGCAATTCCCACCGGTCCCGGCTCAGGGCTCGCGAGACGCGAGACCACGCTTGCCCCGCCGCACCGGCGGGACCCGGTCGTCACCCGGGGCACCCCGTCGCGGCGGAAGGGTTGCCTGTCAGCGGGCCGGGGCCGATGACCACTGGAGCGGGGCGAACCCGCGCCGTGGGCGCTGACAATCGTGACCGTCCATGACAGTCTCGGCGCGCTCTGTTGCGCCGTCAAGAAGGCCGGACGCACGGTCTCACCTGGTGGTCACCCGCATTGACATTCTTTTCGGGGCGGGCCTAACGTGCGGCCCACCACAGGATGCCTTTCGGCCGGAGAAGAAATGGTGACGGCGATGCACGCAGCAGACGGGACGGCCGCATGGCGGCGCCTCGGTCGCGATGTGCTGTGCGCCGACCGGGCCGTGGACCTGCTGCGCGTCAACAGCGCCCTGTGTCCGGGCACGTGTCGCTCCCTCAGCCGAGGCTGACGGTCTCTCCGAGTCCTCGGCCGTCCCGAGCCGAGGGTTCCTCCAGGTCTCTCACGACCTCAGGTCTTCGACGACTTCAGGTCTTCGACGACTTCAGGTCTTCGATGTCCTCAGGTCTCTGATCACCGCAGGCCTTTGACGGCCACGCGCTGACGGCTCCAGCCCTCGGCGGCCGCCGTGGTCGCGCAACGCCCCTTCCCCGCCCAGCCCTCGTCCCACCTGTGCCCGCGCATCGCCGTGTACCGAGCCGTCCCGCTCGGCGGTGCGCCGCCGCTCCGTGGTCCGGGGTGTCCGAATCCGCTGGAGTTCTCCATGAGCCAACCTCCAGGCGCCGCTGTGTCCTTCGGATCAGCACCGCCCGCCGAGGCGATCCCCCGTACCGACCTCCCCGCCGCGTCCGAACGTCCGGCGGCCCAGCGGGTCCTGCCGCTGCGGCGGCCCGGCCGCTGGATCGTCACGGCCGTCGTGCTGGTGCTGGTCGCCCAGATCGCCCACGGACTGGTGACCAACCCCTTCTACCAGTGGGATCGCTTCCAGTACTGGTTCCTGCGCCCGACGATTCTCGACGGTCTGCTCATCACCCTGGAAGTCGCCCTCTACAGCGCGGTGTTGGGTCTTCTGGGCGGTGTCCTGCTGGCTCTGGCCAGGCTCTCCCGGAGCCCGGTGCTGCGGGCGGTGAGCTGGGTCTACACCTGGCTGTTCCGGTCGGTTCCGCTGATCGTCGTCCTGCTCTTCCTCTACAACTTCAGCGCGCTGTACCAGACGTTGAGCGTCGGAGTGCCGTTCGGGCCGGCCTTCTTCACCTTCGACGAGTCCCGCCTGGCGACCGACATGGCCGTCGCCGTCGTCGGACTGAGCCTGAACGAGGCCGCGTACGCCTCCGAAGTGGTGCGCGGCGGGATCCTCTCCGTCGACCAGGGCCAGCACGAGGCGGCGTCCGCCCTCGGTCTGCCGAAGCGGTACCAGTTCGCGAAGATCGTCTTCCCGCAGGCGCTGCGTTCCATCACCCCCAACTACGTCAACCAGTTGATCGGTCTCATCAAGGGCACCTCGCTGGTCTTCTACGTGTCCCTGCTCGACCTCTTCGGCTCCGTGCAGAGCATGGGCAGCACCTACCCCGGCGACATCGTGCCGCTGCTCCTCGTCGCCACCGCCTGGTACCTGATCCTCACCAGTGTCGTGTCCGTCATCCAGTTCTACGTCGAGCGGCACTACTCGCGGGGCGCCCTGCGCACCCTGCCGCCGACCCCTTTGCAGAAGGCGCGGAACGGTCTGCGCGAGGTGCGAGCCCGGTTCCGGAGGGAGACGGCGATATGAGCGGCGAGACGAATCCGACGACGGTGAAGACGCGGACGGCCCCGGCCGGCGAGGTGACGGACGCGGCGCCGACTGCCTCCGTCCGGGCGACGGACGCGGCGTCGACAGCCTCCGCCCCGGTGACGCACCCGGCCGCGGACCCGGCCCCGGCCTCGCACGCGGCCTCGGACCCGGCCGCCGAGATCGACGACGGGCTGCACGTGCGGCCGGCCGCCGTCGAGGTGCACGACGTGCACAAGTGGTACGGGTCCCAACAGGTGCTGGACGGCGTGGAGTTGACCGTCCGGCCCGGCGAGGTGACGGTCGTCCTCGGTCCGTCCGGCTCCGGCAAGTCCACCCTCCTGCGGGTGATCAACCACCTGGAGAAGCCCGAGATCGGCCACGTCAGCCTGAACGGCGAGCTCATCGGCGTCCGCAGGCACGGCGACCGTCTCAAGGAGCTGAGCGAGCGGGTCATCCTGGCCCAGCGCAGCCGGATCGGGTTCGTGTTCCAGAACTTCAACCTCTTCCCGCACCTGACCGTTCTGGACAACGTGGCCGCTGCCCCGGTGGCGACCGGCAGGCTGTCCAGGGCCGGGGCGCAGGAACTCGCCCGTGATCTGCTCGCCCGGGTGGGCCTGGCCGACAAGGCCGCCGCCTACCCCCGGCAGCTGTCCGGCGGTCAGCAGCAGCGCGTGGCCATCGCCCGGGCCCTCGCCCTGCGTCCCGGAGTCATCCTCTTCGACGAACCCACGTCCGCGCTCGACCCCGAACTGGTCGGCGAAGTCCTCGCGGTCATCAAGGACCTGGCCCACAGCGGCACGACACTCGTCATCGTCACCCACGAGATCGGCTTCGCCCGTGAGATCGCCGACCGTGTGGTCTTCATGGACGGCGGGCGCATCGTCGAACAGGGTCCGCCCGAGCAGGTGCTGGACCGTCCGCGAGAAGCACGCACCCGAGAGTTCCTGAGCAAGGTGCTCTGACGGTGCTCCGACCGCTTCATGTCCGACGCGCAGCGGGACACCGCTCGACGAGGTGTTCCCTGCCCTGCCGCCCCGACCCGCGTCGGGGCGGACCCCCGATTCGGCGGCCCGCCGGGACCGTTCCCCCACATCTCTCATCGCACACTCGACAAGGACAGCCATGCGCACCCACAGCCTGAACCGCACAGCCCTCCGCGGCGTCGCCGCCACCGCGGCCGTCGCCTCCCTCGCCGTCTCCCTCGCGGCCTGCGGCGCGGACAGCGACGCCGCCACCCGGACGCGGTCCGACGCGGCCGGAACCGTGACCGTGGGCGCGCTCTCGAACGGGGCAGCGAAGGAAACCACGTTGAAGGTCTCCGAGGTGAAGTCCATCAGTGCCGAGCTGCCCAAGTCCGTCGCGGAAAGAGGCACGTTGGTGGTGGGCATCGGCGCACTGCCCGCCGGATCGCCGCCGTTGAACTTCGTCGGACAGGATCAGAAGACGCTCACCGGCAGCGAACCCGATCTCGGCAAGCTGGTCGCCGCGGTCCTCGGGCTGAAGCCGGTCGTCAAGAACTCCACCTGGGAGAACCTGTTCGTCGGGATCGACAGCGGCAAGGTCGACGTCGCCTTCTCGAACGTCACCGACACCGAGGAACGCAAGAAGAAGTACGAGTTCGCCTCGTACCGCCAGGACAACCTCGCCTTCGAGGTGCCGAAGAAGAGCACCTGGAACTTCGACGGCGACTACCGGAACCTCGCCGGCAAGACCGTCGCGGTGGGCGCCGGCACCAACCAGGAGAAGATCCTCCTGGAGTGGAAGGACAAGCTGGCCAAGGCGGGCAAGAAGCTCACCGTCAAGTACTACCAGGACAACAACGCCACGGCTCTGGCGCTGAACAGCGGGAAGATCGACGCCTCCTTCGGCCCCAACCCGGCCGTCGCCTACCACGTCACCCAGAACGCCAAGTCCCCTCACCCGACCCGCAACGCCGGCCAGTTCTCCGGCGCGGGCGCCACGATCCAGGGACTCATCGCGGCCACCGCCAAGAAGGACAGCGGTCTCGCCAAGCCGGTCGCCGACGCCATCAACTACCTGATCGACAACGGCCAGTACGCCAAGTGGCTGGCCGCCTGGAACCTCTCCAACGAGGCGGTGAAGACCTCCGAGGTCAACCCGCCCGGCCTGCCGCTCGACAACTCCTGAACCACCGCCCGCCCCAAGGGACTCCGCCGCATCGCGGCGGAGTCCCGGGCGCGACCGGCCGCGTTCCAGATACGGAGAACCCGCACCGCCATGTCCACCAGCGTCCACCCCGCACCCGCCCCTTCCCCGAGCCCGGCCCCACCGCACATCCTCGACAACGCCGCGTGGGCCGCGCTGACCGGCCCGCACGCCCACCTCGCCGAACGCGTCGGCAGGGCCGCCCGCTACCCGACGGACGTGTCCCCGTTCACCGCGCTCGCGGATCCCGCCGACCCCCGCGCGTGGGACGACCTCGCCGAACTGGTGGGTCCCGGGACGGTCACCCCGGTCACCGCGATCCAGGCCGTGCCCGACGGCTGGACGATCGAACACGGCGGCGACGGGGTCCAGTTGACCGCCACCGCGCTGCGCGCCGAGCCCGCGCCCGAAGCGGTACGCCTCGGCCCCGCCGACGTGCCCGAGATCCTCGGCCTGATCGCCCTCACCCGGCCGGGCCCCTTCCTGCCCCGTACCGTCGAACTCGGCGCCTACCTCGGCATCCGGGAAGGCGGCCGGCTGATCGCCCTGGCCGGCGAGCGGCTGCGGCCGCCGGGCTGGACCGAGATCAGCGCCGTGTGCACCCATCCCGACCACCGGGGCAAGGGCCTGGCCACCCGCCTCGTCCGCGCGGTCGCGGCGGGGATCGAGGAGCGGGGGGACACCCCGTTCCTCCACGCGGCCGCCGACAACACGAACGCGATCCGGCTCTACGAGTCGATCGGGTTCACCCTGCGCCGCCGCACGCGGTTCGTGCTCGTCCGGACACCCGGCGGACAGCGGTCCGTGCCCGCGGGACACGAAGAGGGCGGGCAGCCGGAAGAAAAGGCACACCGATGAGGTTGGTCTTGTCCAGGACCGTGCGGCGCCCCGGCGGGGACCCACTCGGGCCGGGCGGTCGGGGGACCCGGGAGCACCGGGCCGAGAGGGCGGAGGTGAGGTCCGTGCGCCGTGTGAACCACCGCGTGCCGAGACCGCTCGCGCCCCGCCCCCTGCACCTGTACGGCCGGCCGCACATCGATCTGCTGCGGGTCGCCGGCGCGCTCTGTCGCCTCTGATCCGTTCCACGCAGCCCCGCCCCGTTTCACGGGGGCGGGATTCCTCGTACGGCCGATCAGGAAGGCACCTCCGTGTCCTCGTCACCCTCCCCCCTGCACCTCGCCGTCGCACTCGACGGCGCCGGCTGGCACCCGGCCGCCTGGCGCGAACCCGTCGCTCGGCCCGGCGAACTGCTCACCGCCGCCTACTGGGCCGATCTGGTCACCGAGGCCGAGCACGGTCTGCTCGACTTCGTGACCATCGAGGACGGTCTCGGCCTCCAGTCCTCCTCGCCCGCGGAGCCGGACGGCCGCACCGACCAGGTCCGCGGCCGACTCGACGCCGTCCTCATCGCCGCGCGGATCGCGCCCCTGACCCGTCACATCGGTGTGGTGCCGACCGTCGTGGCCACACACACGGAGCCGTTCCACATCTCCAAGGCGATCGCCACCCTCGACTACGTGAGCACCGGCCGTGCGGGTGTACGCGTCCAGGTCTCGGCACGCCAGAACGAGGCCGCGCACTTCGGCCGCCGTACGCTCCCGCCGTTCCGCATCGAGGACTACGGCACGCCCGCCGGGCAGGCACTGGTGACCGAACTCTTCGACGAGGCGGCCGACTACGTCGAGGCGGTCCGCAGGCTCTGGGACAGCTGGGAGGACGACGCGGAGATACGCGATGTCGCCACCGGCCGCTTCATCGACCGCGACAAGCTCCACTACATCGACTTCGAGGGCGGGCACTTCAGCGTCAAGGGTCCCTCGATCACCCCCAGGCCGCCGCAGGGCCAGCCGATCGTCAGCGCGCTCGCGCACGCGACCGTCCCGTACCGGCTGGTGGCCCGGGCCGCCGACGTCGGATACGTCACCCCGCACGACGCCGGACAGGCGCGCGCCGTCGTCGAGGAGATCCGCGCCGAACAGACCGCCGCCGGCCGCGGGGACGAGACCGTGCACGTCTTCGGCGACCTCGTGGTCTTCCTGGACGACACCCCCGGTGCCGCCGAGGCCCGCCGTGAGCGACTGGACGCCCTCGCGGGCCGCCCGTACACGAGCGACGCCCGGATCTTCGCCGGAACCCCGGCGGGACTCGCCGATCTGCTCCAGGAACTGGGCGAGGCAGGGCTGTCCGGTTTCCGGCTGAGGCCCGCCGTCGCAGGCCACGACCTGCCCGCGATCACCCGTTCTCTGGTGCCCGAACTCCAGCGCCGGGGCGTGTTCCGGCGGGCCTACGAGGCCGACACCCTGCGCGGACTGCTCGGGCTCGCCCGCCCCGCGAACCGCTACGCCACCACCGCCTGAGCCGGAAGGACCCCCGACCATGAGCAAGCCGCTCAAGCAGATCCATCTCGCGGCGCACTTCCCCGGCGTCAACAACACCACCGTGTGGAGCGACCCCGAGGCCGGCAGCCACATCGAGTTCAGCTCCTTCGCGCACTTCGCCCGCACCGCCGAGCGCGCCAGGTTCGATTTCCTGTTCCTGGCCGAAGGGCTGCGTCTGCGCGAACAGGGCGGACACATCTACGACCTGGACGTCGTCGGACGGCCCGACACCTTCACCGTGCTCGCCGCGCTGGCCGCCGTCACCGAACACCTCGGCCTGACCGGCACCATCAACTCCACCTTCAACGAGCCCTACGAAGTGGCGCGCCAGTTCGCGAGCCTGGACCACCTCTCCGGCGGGCGCGCAGCCTGGAACGTCGTCACCTCCTGGGACGCCTTCACCGGCGAGAACTTCCGCCGCGGCGGCTTCCTGCCCCAGGAGGACCGTTACTCGCGGGCCAAGGAGTTCCTGGCCACGGCCAACGAACTCTTCGACTCCTGGCGCGGGGACGAGATCGTCGCCGACCGCGCCGGCGGCACCTTCCTGAACGACGCCAAGGCCGGGGCCTTCGTCCACCACGGACAGCACTTCGACATCGAGGGGCAGTTCAACGTCCCGCGCTCCCCGCAGGGCCGCCCGGTGATCTTCCAGGCCGGAGACTCCGAGGAGGGCCGCGAGTTCGCCGCGTCGAGTGCCGACGCCATCTTCAGCCGCTACTCCACCCTGAAGGAGGGCCAGGCCTTCTACACGGACGTCAAGGGGCGCCTCGCCCGCTACGGCCGCCGCTCCGACCAGTTGCTGATCCTGCCCGCCGCGACCTTCGTGCTCGGCGACACCGACGCCGAGGCCGAGGAACATGCCCGCGAGGTGCGGCGCCTCCAGGTCAGCGGCGCCACCGCCATCAAGCACCTCGAGTTCGTCTGGAACCGCGACCTGTCCGCGTACGACCCGGACGGCCCGCTTCCCGACATCGACCCGGACCTCGGCGAGCACACCGTCGCCCGGGGCCGCGCCCAGGTCAGGATGTACCGCGACCCGCTGGCCACCGCCCGCGAGTGGCGGGAGCGGGCCGCCGCCAACAAGTGGTCCATCCGCGACCTCGTCATCGAGACCGGCAGCAGGCAGGCCTTCGTCGGCAGCCCGGCCACGGTCGCCGAGACCATCAACGACTTCGTCCAGGCCGACGCCTCCGACGGCTTCATCCTCGTCCCGCACATCACCCCGGGCGGCCTCGACGCATTCGCCGACAAGGTCGTCCCGATCCTCCAGGAACGCGGTGTCCATCGCACCGAGTACGAGGGCTCCACCCTGCGCGACCACCTCGGCCTCGCCCACCCCGACGCCGGGACATCCGCCGACCGGGCGGCGTCATGAGACTCCCCGCGACACCCGTTCTCGAACCGATCCGCATATCCGCCGAGCGCTGAGGAGGCCTCCGCACATGTCCGACATCCCTCTCGGCGTACTCGACCTCATCCCGATCTCCTCGGGTTCCACGGCCGCGGACGCTCTGCGCAACTCCATCGACCTGGCCCGGCGGACCGAGAGCCTCGGGTACAGCCGCTACTGGTTCGCCGAGCACCATCTCAACCCGGGGGTTGCCGGAACCTCGCCCGCGGTCGTCCTCGCTCTGACGGCCTCCGCGACCTCGACCATCCGGCTCGGCGCGGGTGCCGTGCAACTCGGCCACCGCACCGCCCTGTCCACGGTCGAGGAGTTCGGTCTGATCGACGCGCTGCACCCCGGGCGCTTCGACCTGGGCCTCGGACGCTCCGGCGGCCGGCCCACGGGCAGGACCGCGGGACCGCCGGCGACCGCGACCCCCGTGGTCGACGGCCGTGCTCCGAACGGGCTCCGCATTCCGCCCCGTTTCTCCTTCGAGCACCTTCTCGGCTCACCGCGCGTCGCCCTCCAGCGCGCCCTCCTCCAGCAGCCCGACGCCCGGTCGCAGGACTACGGCGAGCAGGTCGACGACATCCTCGCGCTGCTCGCGGGCACCTACCGCTCCGCGGAGGGAGTCGAGGCACACGCCGTCCCGGGCGAGGGCGCCGATCTGGAACTCTGGATCCTCGGCAGCAGCGGCGGACAGAGCGCCGAGGTCGCGGGCCGCAACGGGCTCCGGTTCGGGGCGAATTACCACGTCAGCCCGGCGACCGTGCTGGAGGCTGTCGACGGCTACCGTGCCGCGTTCCAGCCCTCCGACGTCCTCGACAAGCCGTACGTCAGCGTGTCCGCGGACGTCGTGGTCGCCGAGGACGACGAGCGGGCCCGCGAACTCGCCACGGGATACGGCCTGTGGGTCCGCAGCATCCGCACCGCCGAGGGGGCCATCGAGTTCCCCACCCCGGACGAGGCGCGCGCCCACACCTGGTCGGACGCCGACCGGGCCCTCGTCCAGGACCGCCTCGACACCCAGTTCGTCGGCTCCCCGAAACGGGTCGCCGCCCACCTGTCACAACTCCAGGAGGCCACCGGAGCCGACGAGCTGCTGATCACCACGATCACCCACGACCACGCAGACCGGGTGCGCTCCTACGAACTGCTGGCCGAGGAGTGGCGCGCCAGTTGAGCCGGCGCATGGCCTACGAGGAGGGGGACGGCTGATCACCCGGCGAGCCGGGTGATCAGCCGTCCCCCATGCCGAACGCGTCGTGGATCGGGCGTACCTCCGTCGTCACCACGTGGAAGTCGAGTACACGCTCGGCGATGGCGCGGGCCCGGGCGGGGGTCGCGCACTCGATCACGTAGTAGGCCGTGAGGTGTTCCGTGGCGTCGAGGAAGGGCCCGTCGGAGGAGGTGACGGGCCCCTCCTCGCTCCGGCGCAGGGTCGTGGTGTCCCGCGGATAGGCCAGCCCCGCTCCGTTGAGTAGTTCGCCCGAGCTCTCCAGGTCTCTGTGGAGGGCTTCATGACGGCGGAACACGTCGGCCCGCTGCTCCGCCGTCATCGCTTCGGTCGCCGCCGGATCGGCGTACATCAGCACCATGTATTTCATGGCTCCACCCTGGCACCGGGGACTGACATCCACGCTGCGCGGGGCGGTCCCGGCGGTCCGGTTCAGCCGGTCGACGCGAGGGCGGTGACGCGGCCTCCCAGCGCGGCCGAGAAATGGTCCGTCACTTGTTCCAGTGCCTGGGCCGCGGCGGGTGCGATCACGGCCGTGCCGTCCTCGCCGGCGGTGATGTCCTTGTCGAGGGTGAACCAGCCGGGCACGATGTGCGACGCGCCCATGGACGTCAGCACCGGGCGCAACGCGTAGTCGATGGCCAGCACATGGGCCGTACTGCCGCCCGTGGCCAGGGGCAGCACGGTCTTGCCCGCCAGCGCGTACTGCGGGAGCAGATCCAGGAACGACTTCAGCAGACCCGAGTAGGCAGCCTTGTACACGGGCGTGCCGATCACCACCCCGTCCGCCCCCTCGAACAGAGCGGCGGCCTCGACGATCGCGGGGTGCCGGAAGTCGGCCCCGAGCAGCGCGTGGGCGGGCAGCGTGCGTACCTCCAGGGGAATCACCTCATGGCCGTGGCGGCGGAGCCGGCCGTCCAGGTGACGCAGGAGCCGTGTGGTGCGGGAAGTGGGAGAGGGGCTTCCGGAGACGGACACGATCGTGGCCATGGCTGACCTTCCGGGTCGGGATTCGGATACGTGAAGCGGGTGGGGGCGGGAGGCGGCGCGGCTGCGGTGGGGTGCGGGTGCGGGTGCGGGTGCGGGTGCGGGTGCGGCGCGGGCGCGGCGCGAGAGGTTCACCCGCCGCGCCCGCACCGCGCGGCCTCACCAGGCGCTCGACCGCACACTGATCAGCGGCCGCAGATCGCCCCGCAGCGCTTCAAGGAAGCCGACGACCTCGGCCGCCACCGAACGGTGCTGGAGGTCGTTGAGGACGTCGTGGTGAGCGCCGTGCACGACCGAAAGACGCGCCAGGGGCAGCGACTTGGCCAGACGGGCGAGCGCCTCGTCGTCGGCGAGCGGGTCGGCGTCGCCTACGAGCAGCAGGGTGGGCAGGGGCGTCTCGCTGTCGTACGCCGCGCCGAGCAGGGAGTCCGGCAGCGCGTCGTTGAGCGACCCGCGCCGTACCAGTGGGTCCTGCGTGAGGCGGCCCCGGTGGGTGGGGCACGAGGTGCGGACGTCGAGCTCGTGGTCCCAGCTCTCGCCGCCGGCTCCGGGCGTCGCGGCCGGACCGGGAAGCCCGGCCAGGACCAGGGCGTCCGGCCACCACGCGGCCGGGGTCCGGGCCCCGCCGAGGAGTGCGGCGAGCGCGACGGCCCCCGCGTCCGCGCCCACGAGGACGACAGGCCGTACGACACCGTCCTGCGGGGCGGTGTCCTCGATCGCCCCGGCGATCCGCGCGGCCAGATCGGTCAGCGACCCGGCCGGGTCCGCGGCGTCGAGGGTCGGGGGGTCGATCACGCGGACGCGGTAGGCGTCGGCGGCGAGCCGCGCGCCGAAGCGCTCGTACGTCCCCCGGGTCTCGCCGCGGCCGGGCACCACGAGGATCGTGCCGCGGACGAGCAGGCCTTCGGGGCCGTGGTGGTCGCTGTACTGAGTCATGTCACACTCCTGCGGATGCGGGCTCGCCCGTGCGCGCGGGCTTCCAGCCCAGCGCCGGTGCCACCTCGGTCGCGATGAGTTCGAGGGCACGGACGGCGGCGTCGTGGTCGGGGACGGCGGGGTTGAACTGGGCGATCAGATCGGTGGCGACGGGCAGGACCTTCTCCCGGCCCAGGGCCTCGACGACGTCGTCGGGATGGCCGTAGAACGTGTGGAAGCGGCGCAGCGCCTCGTCCCGGTCGAGGCCCTTGGGGAACGCGCCGCTCTCCGCCATGCGCAGCGCCGCCCGGTGGACGTCGTCGCCGATCGCGCGGAGCGCCGTGCGCCGGTCCTTGGCCGGGAAGACGAAGCGGGACAGGCCGATGCGCGGGCGGTGCGGCTGGTCCCAGGCGGCGAGGAAGGCGTCGGCCCAGGGCCGCTGCACCTCGTCGGTGGGGGAGTCGAATCCGTAGGCCGCCCGGTTGAGCAGCAGGTTCGAGCCGTGGCGCGCCGCGTACTCGGCCCCCTGCGCGCTGAACACGCCCTGCCAGATGCGGCGGCCGAAGTCGCCGGGGCGGGGCTGGACACGGAAGCCGGGTGTGCCCACCTCATCGTGGGCGAGGGCCCGGCGCAGGATGTCGAGGTTCTCGCTGGTCAGTTCGCGCTTGCGGTCGGCGTCCCTGCCGAACGCGGCGTACTCCTGGCCGCTCGATCCGCTGCCCACGCCGATCTCGACACGGCCGCCGCTGAGGGTGTCGACGGTGGCGATGTCCTCGGCGAGGCGGACCGGGTCCTCCAGCGGGAGGACGGTGACGGCGGTGCCCAGCCGGATCCGGGTGGTCCGCGCCGCCGCGTGGGCGAGGAAGGTCCAGGGCGAGGACAGTCCGCCGCCGCCGAGGGGCACGTGGTGCTGGGCCACCCAGCCGACGTCGAAGCCGAGTTCGTCCGCCACGGTGAACAGGTCCTGCGCGTTGCGGTAGGTGCGCGCGATGTCCTCGTCGCGCCCCTGGACATGGGTGAGGAAGCCGAGTCTGAAGCGTGGTCGCTCGCTCGTCATGGGTTGTCGGCCTTTCGGTGGCGGGTCGTCTCGTCGGGTCGCCGTGCCGGACGGTTCGCGGGAGAGCCGGCGGCCGGCCGGTGAAGCCCGGTTCCGCTCCACGGGCCGGTCGCGGCGGGCTCTCAGTCGTTCGCGAGCTGCGGCTAGCGGGCGTGACGGTTGGCCGGGACGGGCAGGCCGAGGTTGCCGCGCAGGGTGTCGGCCGCGTACTCGGTACGGAACAGCCCGCGCTTCTGGAGCACCGGGACGACGCCGTCGACGAAGAGGTTCAGTTCGTCCTCGGTGCGGAAGGCGAGGTTGATGCCGTCGAAGGTGCCGGCGGCGAACCACTCCTCGATGGTGTCGGCGACCGTCTCCGGAGCCCCGACGAACGGCGAGGCGCGGAACTGGTTGACGGACTCGGCGACCTGGCGCAGCGTCAGGTTCTCGGTCCGGGCCCGCTCGATGAGCGCCGACGCCCCGGTGCGGCCGCCCTTCTCCGCGAGGTGCGCGACGTCGGGGAACGGCGCGTCGAGGTCGTGCGCGCTGAAGTCGTAGGCGCCGAAGGAGCGGCCGAGCAGCGCGAGGTTGCGGTCGAAGTCGTTGTCCTCCTCGAAGATCTCCCGCTCGCGGCGCCGGGCCGCCTCGTCGGTGGCGGCGACGACCGGGCTCCCGTGGATGAAGATCTTGATGTGCTCGGGGTCGCGGCCGTAGGAAGCGGTGCGCCGCTTGATGTCGGCGTAGTACTCCTGGGCCTGCCGCAGCGTGCCGCCCGGCGCGTAGATGCCTTCGGCGACCTGCGCGGCCAGGTCGCGGCCCTCCTCGGAGACCCCGGCCTGGAAGATGACCGGCTGCCCCTGCGCGGAGCGGGAGAGGTTGAGCGGTCCGGCGACCTTGAAGTGCTCGCCCTCGTGGTCGAGCGCGTGCAGCTTGGCCGGGTCGAGGAACACGCCCCGGGCCACGTCCGCGGGGAAGGCGTCGTCCTCGTAGGAGTCCCACAGGCCGCGGGCGACCCGGACGAACTCCAGGGCGCGGCCGTAGCGGGTGGTGTAGTCGAGGTGTTCGTCGAGTCCGAAGTTCCGGGACGTACCGGTGTCGAAGCTGGTGACGACGTTCCAGCCGGCCCGCCCGCCGCTGATGTGGTCCAGGGAGGCGAACCGGCGGGCCAGGTTGAACGGCGAGTTGTACGTCGAACTCGCCGTGCCGACCAGGCCGATGTGCCGGGTGTGGGTCGCCACCGCGGACAACAGGGTCAGCGGCTCCAGGCGGTTGAGGTAGTGCGCCGGATAGGTCGCGTTGATGAACTGGCTGTCGACGATGAACAGCGCGTCGAAGAGGGCGTGTTCGGCCGCCTTCGCCAGCCGGATGTAGTAGTCGATGTCGATGCTGGCGTTCTTCGCCACGCGCGGGTCCTTCCACAGACCGTGCTGGCCGGGACCGCCGACGCCGTAGGGGTGCAGGGCGAGATGGATGGTGCGGGGCATGGCGTGTTCTTCCTGTCTCTCGGGGGCTTCAGACATTCAGCAGGGCCCGTAGGGCGGCGCGTTCGGCCCGGTCGGCCGGGGCCGAGTGCAGCGTGGGCGCGGAGCGGACCAGCAGGCGGGTGTAGGGGTGCCGGGGCCGGCCGATGACCTCGCGGGCGGCTCCGGTCTCGACCAGCTCGCCCTGGTACAGCACGGCGATCCGGTCGGCGACGCCGGCGACGGAACCGAGGTCGTGGGAGATGAAGACGAGGGCCACTCCGTCGTCCCGGAGTTCCTGCAGGATGCGCAGGATCTGGACGCGGTTGGCCGAGTCCAGGGCGCTGACCGGCTCGTCGAGGATGACCAGCCGGGGCTCCGTCACCAACGCCCGTGCCACGGCGACCCGCTGACGCTGTCCGCCGGAGAGCTGACCGGGCAGCCGGCCGAGGAGGTCGTCGGAGAGGTGGACCCGGGGGAGGAACGCGCGGACCCGTCGTGCGGCCTCCTCGCGGGACACCCCGCGGACGAGCAGCGGTTCGGTCAGTGATGCCTCGACGGTGAGGTCCGGGTCGAGGCTGCGCAGCGGGTCCTGGAAGACGTACTGGACGACACCGCGGCGGCGCAGCGCGCGCCACCGGCGTCCGCCGTAGGCCGTGACGTCCTCACCGTCGACGACGACGGAACCGGCCGAGGCGCGCACCAGACCGAGCACGGCCCGCGCCAGGGTCGTCTTGCCCGACCCCGTCTCGCCGATGATCCCGACGGTCTCGCCGGGCGAGACGGTGAGCGAGACACCGCGCAGCGCGTGCCGGCGGCGTCGGCGCGGTCCGTAGCGCACTTCGAGGCCGGTGACCTCCAGGAGGGGCTCGCCACTCATGCGTCCTCCTCGGGCGCGAGGAACTTCTCCAGGCCGTACTGCTGGTGCTCGGCGATCAGCAGCCGGGTGTACTCGTGGCGCGGACGGTGGAGTACGTCCTCGGTGGGACCCTGCTCGACCACCTCGCCGTCGCGCATGACGAGCACCTCGTCGCACAGCTGGGCGACGACCGCCAGGTCGTGGGAGACCACGACGAGGGCCAGTCCGGTCCGCTCGCGCAGATCGGCGAGAAGGTCGAGGATCTCGGCCTGGACGGTGACGTCGAGCGCGGTGGTGGCCTCGTCGGCGATGAGGATCCGCGGTCCCGCGGCGATCGCCACGGCGATGAGGACACGCTGGAGCATGCCGCCGGACAGCTCGTGGGGGTACTGGGAGCCGACCAGCTCCGGGTCCCGCAGGTGCACCGACCGCAGCAGCTCGACCGCCCGACGGCGGGCCGCGCGCCGCTTCAGTCCCTTCTTGACCCGGACGACCTCGGCGATCTGCGCTCCCACCCGGATCGAGGGGTTGAGATAGGACGCCGGGTCCTGGAAGACCGCGCTGATCGTCGCGCCCCGCAGGCCGGTCCACCGCGCGGGGGAGAGGCCGGCGATGTCGCCGCCGTCGATCTCCACCGAGCCGCCGGTGATCTCGAAGGGGGTGGGCAGGATTCCCAGCGCGGCACGGCAGGTGAGGGTCTTTCCGCTGCCGGACTCGCCGACGATGCCGACGGCCCGGCCGGGCGTGAGCGTGAAGCTCACCCCGTGGACGATCTCGCGGCCGGCGGACCGGTCCCCGATGCGTATATCGCGTACGGCCAGTACGGGTGCCAGGGACGGGACCGCCTCGGCGGGACCGGACGACTGCTCGGTCCTCTCGACTTCGGCGGGGAGCTTCTGGGACAGGGTGGTCATCGCGCACCTCCAGCGGGAGCGGGGTCGGCCTCGGTGCGGTCGTCGGCGCGGGTGCCGCGGCCGGCCGCCGGTGTACGGCCCGCCTCGCCGGTGACGTCGCGGATCGCGTCGGCGAGGAGGTTGCAGGCCCAGACCGTGACCATGATCAGCAGGGCGGGTGCCAGCGGTGCCCAGGGCTGCTGGCTCAGATAGCCCAGGTCCGAGGCGAGCAGGCCGCCCCACGTGGGAGCGGGCGGCTGGACCCCGATCCCGAGGAAGGTCAGGCTCGACACGATGACGAAGCCGACCCCGACCGTCTGGGCGAGGGCGACCGCGATCGGCGGAAGCACCTTGGCCCAGATGTGACGGCGTACGATCCAGCCGGTCGAGGCGCCCGCGATGACCGCCGCCTCCACGTACGGCGAGCGGGCGACGGCCAGGGTGGCGGCGCGGGCCACGCGGTAGAACAACGGGGACACCAGCGCGCCCGTGACCAGCATCGCCTGGGTGAGACCGTTGCCGAGCAGTGCGACGACCGCGACGGCGAACAGCAGGAACGGCAGGGCGACCAGTGTGTCGGCGAGCCGGAGGGTGACCCATTCGAAGACCCGGCCGAGGTGGACCGACAGGATGCCGGGGAGGGCGCCGATGGCCAGGGCCGTGAACGCGACCTCCAGTGAGCCGAGCACGCTGACCCGGGAGCCGTCGAGGAGCCGGCTCAGCACGTCACGGCCGAGGTAGTCGGTCCCCAGCCAGTGGGTGCCGGACGCGGCGGCGAGCGGGTGGTCGCCGGTGGCCAGGGGGCTCTGCGGAGCGATCAGCGGCCCGAACACGGCGAGTACGGCGATCACCGTGAGGACGGCCAGGGCGATCCGGCCGGAGGTGAGGGCGAGAACGCGGCGCACCATGGTCACACCCCCCGCCGCGAGGCCGGTGCGACGCGCGCCAGCACCAGGTTGACGAGCAGATTGAAGGCGACCACCAGGACGATCGACACCACGAGGACGCCCTGCACGGCCGGTACGTCCCCGGCCTGCGCGGAGTCGTTGGCGAAGCGCCCGAAGCCCTGGAGTCCGAAGATCCACTCCGTGACGACGGAGGCGCCGACCAGGGCGGGGAACTTCAGGCCGAGGGTGGCGAGCGCGGGCCCGATGCCGTTGCGCAGCACATGCCCGAAGAAGATCCGGCGCGGGCTCAGCCCGCGGACCACCGCGCCCGTCACGTAGTTCTCGGCGTACGCCCCGACGAGACCCCCGCGCAGCTGGCGGGCGACGTCGGCGACGACGTCGAAGCTCAGCGCGACGGCGGGCAGCGTGATGTGGGCGAGCCACGGCCCGAACCCCTGCTCCGCCGGGACGTATCCGGCGGACGGGAACAGGTGCAGTCCCACGGAGAGGACCGCGACCAGGACGATGCCGACGACGAAGGCCGGCATCACCGAGATCACCGTCACGAAGCCGGTGATCGCCCGGTCGATCCAGGTGGTGCGGCGCAGCGCCGCGAGGGTGCCGAGACCGAACCCCGCGACGACTCCGATGATCAGCGCGAAGGTCGCCACCGACAGGCTCACGCCCAGGCCGAGGCCGATGAGGGTGGAGATGTCGGCGCCGTTGGTCCAGCTCGTGCCGAGCCTGCCGTGCAGAACGTTCCCGAACCAGTCCCCGTACTGGACGAGGAAGGGCCGGTCGAGACCCCACTGTGCCTCGACGCGGGCGACCGCCTCGGGCGTGGCTTCCTCGCCCAACTGGATGCGCGCCGGGCTGAGCCCGCTCAGCGACCGCAGCGCGAACGTCACGAACGTCGCGACCAGGAAGACGGGCACGAAGATCGCGACCGACCGGGCGAGGGTGGCCAGGACGCGGCCCAGGGTGTGCCGGGTCCTGGCCGCGGCGGCCGGGAGACGGACGTCGGGCGGTGCCGTTGCCTCCGTCGTCGTCATGGGTTGCCCCCTCTCTGTGATGGACGGAGTGTCAGTTGCCGGAGATCGTCACGCCGGTCCAGTCGATGTGGGCGGGGTTCTTCGGCAGGCCGGAGACGGCCTTGTTCTTGGCGATGAGATTGGGCGAGGAGTACGTGAAGACCAGGGCCTTGCTCTGGAGGCCGGCCCGGGTCGCCGCCTGGAGCACCTTCGGGTAGTCGGGCGAGTCCAGCGGGGTCCGGCGGACCTTGGCGATGGCCGCCTCGAAGCCCGAAGGCTCGTACGGGGAGCTGAGGTTGAGCGGGCCGTTCGGACCGAAGTGCGCGGTGAGGGTCTGTGCCGCGGAGTCGCGGCCGGTGGTGCCGTACAGCGAGAACGTCAGGTCCTTGGCGAAGAACGGCGTGGCCCAGTTCTTGTCGATCTTGATCGTGACGGTGATTCCGACCTTCGCCAACTGCGCCTGCACGATCTCGGCCTGCGGGTCCTCGGCCGGGATGACCAGGCTGAGCTTGAGGGCTCCCGGCTTGTAACCGGCCTCGCTCAGCAGCTTCTTGGCCTTCGCGGGGTCGTAGGCGTAGGCGTTCTCCGACTCCGGGTCGTAGGCGACGTACCCCTTGGGGAACGGCTGGTTGGTCACCGAGCCGTAGCCGAAGGTCAGCTTGTCGACGAACTCCTGACGGTTGACCGCGTAGCGCACCGCGTCGACGACCTTGTCGTTGTCGAAGGGCGCCTTGTTCGTGTTGAGGCTGATGTTGGAGGCGTTGAAGCCGGGCTGCACGAAGACGTCGAGTCCGGCCTTCTTGGCCGCCTCGGCCTGACTCGGCGCTATGTCGGCGAAGTTGTAGACACCGGTCTGGAGTCCGGAGACGACGGTGGAGGCGTCGGGGGCGGAGCTGAGCTCGACGGTGTCGATGTGGATGTTCTTGGCGTCCCAGTAGTCCGGGTTCTTCTTCAGGACGGCCTTGGTGCCCGGGACGAGCTGGGTCACGATGAACGGGCCCGCGCCGACGGGCTTTTGATCCAGCTCGGTGGGGGAGGCGGCGGCCTTGGGGCTGGCGATCTGCAGGACGCGCTCGCCCAGCAGCTGGGGGATCTGGTAGTCGACCTGGCTGAGGTGGATCACCGCGTCGAGGCCCTTGGCGTCGACGGACGTGATCGAGGTCAGATCGCCGAACAGGGCGGAGTTCTTCTGCTTCTTGGCCCGCTCGATCGCGGCCTTCACGGCGGCGGCGTCGACCGGCGCGCCGTCGCTGAACTTCAGGTTCGGCCGCAGATGGAAGGTGATCACATCACCCTTCGCGTTGTAGTCCCAGCTCTTGGCCAGGTCCGGGACGGCCTTCCCGCTCTCGTCCGTACGTGTCAACGACGCGTAGACCAGGGCGAGTTCACGGAACTGGGCGCCGCTGCCGCTGACGACCGGGTCCCAGTGGGCGGGGAAGTAGGAGGAGGTCCACTTCAGCGCGGCGGAGCCGGCGGACGAGGAGGCGTCACCGCCGCAGGCGCTGAGCGTGGGGACCAGCACCGTGGCGAGGGCCGTCCCCAGCGCGGCGGCGCGCAGGCGGCCGGGTCGCGGGGCACTGCGGAGGGCCGTGGCGGGGGTGCGAGGCGTGAGACGTCCGGGCATCGGAGTTCTTTCTGCGAAGGCTCCGCCCACGCCGGGGCGGCGCGGCGCGGAGCGAGGGCGGCCCACCCCGCGGACGGACGCCACGCATGCCTCGGACGCGCATGCCGGTGTGCGCGTCGGTGCGCACGGGGGCATGCCGCGTTCAGGGCGGGAGGCGTCGGCGGATCGCGGAGGGGACCGGGAGGCCGGGGGAGCGGAAACGACGAAACGCTGGGAGGGCGGCGCGCGATGACGGGGGCCGGACGGCGGGGCCGCGCGGGACCGGTGCCGGGGTCGGCGGGACGGGCGTCAGGCGCCTGGAGGCCGCGGCTGGCGGGCGGTCAGCGACAGAGGGCGCTGCAGGTGCGCCGCAGGTCCACGTAGCGGCACACCACGGCGGGGTGCGTCGTAAGCATGGTGCACATCCTGGGGCCGGTTCTCGGCGGCTGTCAATGGACACCTTTTGGTGTCTCATTGGGCGGGACAGGTTCTGATGGCTGATCAGAAGGCTGCCGGGGATGGACGGGCGCGCCTCACACCGATCGTGCCGCGCACCGGGCACCTCTCGCGCGGGCACCTCTCACGCCGGGCACCTCACACGGGGCGCCTCTCACGCCGGGCGCGAAGGTCCGGCGGCTGACCGGAAGGCCCGGTGGCCGACGGGAAGGCTTGGCGGCCGACGGGAAGGCCGTCAGGGTGCGGCAGCGGTGCCACGGTCGAGGGCCGGGTGTACGGCGGCCTCGTCGGGATGCAGCCAGAGCGGTCCGTTGCCGGTCTCGACGCGCACCGCGTCCCGGGGAGGCCACGGCCCGTCGCTCAGCACCGCGGCCTCCGGGCGGGTCAGACTCCGGTACCGCGCGAGCGCTTCCGAGGGGGCCGGCCTCGCGGGCTCCGCGAGCAGTCCGGGACACAGCGCGTCGAACGCCGACGCGTACTCCTCGTACGGCCGCCAGCCGGGGACGACGCGCCGCCCCGCGGGAGCGCGGACCAGCAGGGTCGGCAGCGCGTAGCGGTACCCGCCCTCGGAGGTCTCCTTGGCGGCGCCGGGATGCGGCGAACCGCCGCGCACCGACAGCACCTCGGGAACCGGCCGGCGCGCTTCGGTCCGGTCGGCAAGTACCGCTTCCCGTACCGACACCGACGCGGCGTCGGCCGCCAGCCGTTCGTGGTCGAGGCCGGGCACACCCCGTACCGCGGACAACGTCAGCGCAGCCGTGTCCGCCGGTTCGCCCAGCACGAACACGCTCTCCCGCAGCCGCCGCAACACCTGCCCGGCCACCTCGTCGCCCTGTCGCTCGGCGGCCTTGGCGGTCAGCGATGCCGGCCACGAACTCGCCGCGACCCGGTTGAGCCGCCGGGCTCGCGGGGCCTTCGTGTGGGCGCCGATGTCCTCGACGTAGCGCGCGTACCAGGCGGTCTCCGCTGCGGGATCGGGCGGCGGGTCGTCGTCGTCATCGAACAGGACGCAGTACGCGCGCCGCCAGCGGACCCGGCCCGCCAGCGCGGCGCGCAGCCCGCGGAACACCGGTTCCGAACCCCAGGCCCACGGGCACAGCGGGTCGGTGTACTCCACGACCTCCACCGTGCCGGCCGCGTCCCTCAAGCGGCCCGCGTCCAAGGCGTCCTCCGGCCGCTCCGCGTCCACCGCGTGCCTCGGCTGCACGGTGTCCTCCGCCGGCCGGTCCGGCGCGCGGGTCACGCGGCTCCCTCGTGGTCCATCCGTCCGGCCGACCCGGCGGGCAGTAGCGCCGTCAGGGTCGTCCCGCCCAGCACCGCCGCGGCGTCCGCCTCGATACGGCGCCACACCCCGGGAAGTCCGGAGGCGGGCCCCGGATAGTCGAGCCCGGCCAGCGGCTCGCCCCGCAGGGTGATCAGTTCACCGTCCACGGCGCGTACGACGTCCAGCAGGGTGATCTCGTCGGCGGGCCGGCCGAGCCAGTACCCGCCCTCGCAGCCACGCTGACTGCGGACCAGTCCGGCCCTGCGCAACTCGCCCACCACGGACTTCAGAAACCGGAACGGGACCTGCTGCGAGGACGCTATCGCCTCACAGGTGAGCGGGCGGGCCGGTTCGCGGGCGAGCTCCAGGAGAGCCCGCGTGGCGTAGTCCGCCTTCGCGGAGATATGCATGCGCCCATGATGCCCGAACCGCTGTCCGCCGAGCGGGTCTCCACCGGTTCCCCACGTACATTGCGGGAACATTGCCGCAGGTGAAGCGCAATGGATACCTCTTGACATCCTTTTCCGGACCGCTCTAGCGTCCCCCACCATGAGCGAGCCGTCGACAACCCCCGGCGAAGGATTCCACCCCCATCTCCCGGACGCCGAAGGGCAGTCCGTACGTTCCCTGCGCGCCCGCCTGCACCACATCCGCGCCGGCGCCCTCGACGGCGACACGGCGCAGACCGGAGGCATGCGCAGATTCGCCGCCGTCAGCGGCACCACCGTCGGCTCCGAGAAGCTGTGGATGGGCCAGACCCACGTCGCCCCCTCCACCTCCTCCTCGGACCACCATCACGGAGCCTCCGAGACCGCCATCTACGTGGTCAGCGGACACCCCGAGTTCGTCTTCCTCGACGACGCGGGAGACCAGCCCGAGGAAGTGCGACTGCGCACCTCACCCGGCGACTACATCTTCGTACCGCCGTTCGTGCCGCACCGCGAGGAGAACCCGGACCCCGCCGAGGAGGCCGTCGTCGTCATCGCCCGCAGCACCCAGGAGGCGATCGTGGTCAACCTGCCGGGGCTGTACGTCCTGCGGGACGGCGAGGAGGGCTGAGGGCACCGACCGGGACGTCAGGTGGGCTGATGCAGCGGGCACGGCCGGAGCCGAGGTGCGGGGATGGTCGTGGAGGGAGCCAGTGCCGACGTCGTGACGGGGCGCAGGCTCCACGCCTGACGTACCTCGGTGATCAATGAGCGTGCGCTGTACGGCGACACGGCCAGCTCCAACCGTGTGTCGGCCAGGTACTGAGGATGACCGGCGGGTCCGCGGGCTGCGGCGTCGGCACGGCGCTGGTCGAAGGTTGGTGAGCTGAAGATCTGTACCAGCGTGAGGGCGAAGTACGTGTAGACGGAGGCCTCGTGGATCAGGTGAGTGGCACCTTCGGGCAGCGCTGACTGGGTCGACGTGCCAGGTGCCGACTCGGCCGAGAACCGTTCGAGGGCCTGTGTCAGGGCGTCGGCGTGACACGCGCAGGTGGAGCGCAACTGGAGCATCAGTTCGCGATAGGAGGTCAGGACGCCCGCGGTGTCGGGGGACCACTGCTGTTTGCCGAGCAGGGTCCGGAAACCGGCGAGGGTGTCGGACAGCTCTCCCAGGATGAGACGGCGGGAGATCTCCGTCAGTTCGACGGAACTGGTCCGCTCGCGCATCTCCATGATTCCGCGCCCGTAGCGGATGAGGTCGCGGGGGATGCCACCGGAGAGGGCGTGGGCGAGCAGGACGTACGGAGAGGTGAGACCCGGAGCCCGCAGGTCCATGATGGCCGTCGACTCGCCGAGGGTGCACGGCTGGACGTGGACGATGTCGTCGAGAGAGCTGTCGGTGGCGTCGCGGTGCGGCAGTCCGCGGCGGACGAAGGCGGCGCCCACGTCCTCGGCGACGGATATCAGGTAGTACACGTGCGGGACGCCCAGGATGCCCTTGATCTCGCGCAGGAACTCCAGCGCCTTGGCATCGGAGCCGAGGCGGTCGAGTTCGTCGAGTGAGATCACCGTGCGGTGGCCCTGGACGTGCACATGGTCGGCGATCCTGGTCAGCAGGGTGCGGAAGTCCTCGACGAGTTCCGGGAAGTTCGACGGGATGGTGGAGAGCCCCGAGGTGTGGCCGCTGCCCAGGGTGATGAGCTGTGTGACGCTCGGATTGACGGCCGCGGACGTGCTCTGGACGGTCTTGAGCTGGTACAGCTGATCACGGCATTTCGTGACCAGGTCCGGTTCCGGGGTCTTGGCCCGCAGGCGGGAGACGTACAGGAGAAGCCCGGCTGCGATGAGGCCGAGAAGCCGGGCAGGGTTCTCGCGGTCGAGGAACATCGCGGTCACGTCGGCATTGCTCCGCAGGAGCATCACCCAGCCGGCGAGGCAGCACAGGGCCGCGGGTGTGGTGATCCAGCGTGTGCTGATCCGATGGCCGCCGATCCGGATGGTGCTCTTCACATAGGCGGTCACCCAGAGGCCCAGGGGAGCCGCCAGGAGGAGCAGTGCCCCGAGGATGAACGGGTCGCTGAGGGCGTGCGCGTGCCGGCCCAGTTCGTCGTCACCGGGAAAGGACACAGTGACGCCGAACAGCAGGACGTAGGAGGCGAGGAGACAGATCCTCCGCGGCAGCGCACGCAGGCGTCGGCGCCAGCGGGTGGAGAACTGGAGCACCCAGACCAGCAGGCCCGCGAGTGTGATGAGCAGCCCTGCGCCGAGATTGTCGCCCTGCCAGGTCTTCTCGGCGAGGGTGGTCGTCCAGCGCAGGGCGGAGTCGAGAGAAGTCCGCAGGCCCCCGCCGTACCGGTGCCACAGCGACTGGGCTGTCGCGAAGCAGCCGAGGACGACAAGGGCTGCCGCGGGTACACCGAAGAAGGCCACCCGGCGCAGGCGTCGCAGGGATGTCCGCAGCCTGCGCAAGGCACGGACGAAGCCGGAGATCCGGGTGAACTCCGGAACTGCGAACCCTTGCCGGGTGATGAACTGCTCGCAGACTCTGACGAACAGGGAGAGCAGGAAGTCAGGTGGGGTGTAGGCGGCCGGGACATGAGCGCGGACAGTGAAGTCGCCTTCGGACAGGGCGTTTTCGAGCAGAGTGGTCTTCCCGGCGCCGCGTGGCCCGCACACGGCGATGGTGCCGCCTTCCAGGATGGACAGCTTGCGCTTCAGGTCCAGCGCCGCACCGATGGGCACCAGATATCCCTGGGTCTGGGTGACCCGCAGACCGTCGAAGTTGTCCGGCAGCAGCACCGAATGGGGATCGTCGCCCAGGAGCGCCTGGATGACCAGGTCGACGACGGGCTCCGTGCCGTTCTGACGGAGGTCTTCCTCCCACCGTTTCGATTCCAACCGGGCGCGCAGCGTACGCACCGCGAGCCTCAACGGCCCCAACACCAGGGTGAAGTGGCTCTTGGCGTACGTCTTCGACCGCTCTGAGCTGTCGAGCCAGATGAAGGCGGCTCCGCCGACGATCCCGCCGCCCGCGCTGGTGGCCAGCGCTGGCAGGATCGCCTTCCCGAACAGGTGGTTCGCCACGATGATCCAGGCGAGCATGAGGACGCAGTAGGACCCGGCGACGACCGAGCGCAGGTCGAATCCCAGGTCGATCCAGGCTTGGTGGCGGGCCTCCCGGTCCTCCCGCAGCCTGTCCGCCGCCGCCCGGTAGGCGGTGTACGTCTCCGTGCAGGGCGCCGTGGCCCGGGAGATGTTCGCCTCCGTGGCCATGGCGGCCCGCACCGCGTCTGCCGTGACGGTGGAACGTGACTCCAGTTTCTGCTGGATTCGAGGGCCGGCCAGGCAGGTTTCGACCGTCCGGAGGTAGATCGCCTGCTCCGCGGGATCCGTCCACGTGTGGAGGGCCGCGGATGCCGGGCCCTGAGTCGTCCCGTTTGGCATGCATGCGCCCTTCTCGCGGCGACAACACGGAGAACGGCGAGTTTAGGGCGAAAGCGTCCTCCTTCTGGTGTATTTGCAGCCATCCGGGCGGACCACAAGCAGGCGTCCTCGTGAACGGGAGCGGTTCAGGACACCATGGGAGCGGTGTCCGTGACCTCGCTCAGACGGACCGTGCACAGTCCGCGGGGCTCGCTCTTCACCTCCGTCACCTTGAGCTGCGTACCCGGCGTGAGGATGTATTCCTCCTCGCCGGTGAAGGCCGAGAAGCTCTTGATCCCGACCGCACGGGCCGGCGTCACCTCGAAGAGGGTCCGCTTGCCGCGACTGCCCAGGAACGCCCTGGCCACCTTCAGCTCGGAGGTGCACGAGGAGACGCCCCACCAGGTCACCGTCCGGCCCACCGGGTACTGCGCCCGAAGGTCCAGTGACACCCCGCGCCACAACGGCTGCGTGTAGGCCGGCAGTTTGGAGACCGCCGAGAACAGCAGTCGCAGGTACGGCAGGTAAGGCGTGACCCTGGTGCGGTCGGGGGAGCGCAGGACGCTGTTGATCTCGCGGTAGAAGGCCGACTCACAGGTGTAGAGATGGAGCGCGGCGATCGCGTCGGCGGACAGACTGCTGCCGGCCGCCTGGTCCGCGCGCTGCTTGCCGAAGTCACGGGAGCGCCGGATGTGCCCGGCGAGCCCGGACAGGGTGGCGGAGACCGGGTCGACGGCGTCCTGGAAGTCCATCAGCGGGGTGTCGAAGACCCCGGTGATCTCGGGCAGGACCAGACCTTCGTCCTTGACGCTGGTCAGGCGCTCCAGGTACAGCTGGTGCAGGTTCATGGTCGACTCGATGAACGCGCCCATGCGCGCGGCCACAGCGCCGTCCGCACCGCCCGCGCCGGCCGCCGCCTCGTTCCAGCCCTTGCTCGGCAGCCAGTCGATGCCGTCGGCGCCCAGCGAGGCAAGGGCGTCGTTGACCTGGGCGAAGTGGTCACCCTCGCAGAAGATGTCGCCCTGTGCCGCCGGGTTCGCGTGGTCGAGGTGGCGGACCTCGACGTCCGGGTACTTCTGCTGGAGCCGCAGGACGACCCGCTTCAGGCTGCGGGCGTGCGCCCCCCACCACGCGAACACGACCCCGCGGTCCTCCTCGGCCGCGTCCTGCTTGGCCTTGAGGATCTCCTCGATGATCCGTTCGGCCACCGGCCGCCAGAACGCCGTGTGCTGGTCGGCCCCCATCGCCCCGTCACCGCTCGCGGTCAGTGACGCGTTCAGCAAGAGCACGCCCTGCGTCAGCATCGCCTGGAACCACTCCGGCGGCTGGACCGTGTCCCGCTCCTTCAGCAGCGCCCGCACGTCGGCGATCGGGGTCTTCTTGACGATGCCGTACTTCCACATCGCCGCCGCCTTGATGAGGCACCGGATGCTGACGACCCGGCCGAACTGGCTGTCCTTCCAGTCGCTGAAGGTGTTGTCGAACATGGCTATGCCGGTGGCGCTCTCCGGCCGCGGATACGGGTTCTGGCCGAAGACCACGACCTTCCACTTGTGCGGCGGGTTCGGCTTGAGCGCCTGGAACGTCAGCTCGCGGACCGGGACCACTTCGGGGCTGCGGCCCTTCCCGATGAACCGCGGGGCGTCCGGCTGCGCCTCGATGACCGGCTTCAGCAGCGGGAGCCAGGACTCCCCGCCGCCCTCGAAGAGCTCGGTCAGGGCGAGGGGGTCGTTCGCATCGGGCTGCTGGGGCTGGCCCGGAGCCGGGACTCCGGTCGTCGATCCGGTCATGGCGGAGGCGCCTTCATTCGTCGTGGCAGGAGGAGAGGAGGGAGCGGGAGTTCCGGGCGCCGGCTTGGCGGCCGCCGGTGGCACGATGCGCACGCGCTGGTCGACGGGCGCGTTCTCGATCCCGTGCAACTGGGAGACGATCGTGGAACGCAGCTCGTCGTCGTCCTCGAACCAGTGGTCGTGGAAGAGCGTGTAGCCGGTCCACATGAGATTGGCGCACACCCGGGCCGGTACCTGGCCGGTCTGCGCCCCCAGCCCGACCAGCGCCACGGATCGGATGCTGCCCGGCTTCTTCCGGTTCTGCCGGTGAACGGCCTGGAAAGCGGCCGCGCACGCCAGCGCCACGTTCAGCGTGGCACTCACGTTCTGCGAGGACCGCACCATCGTCGGCGTCGATATCAGGTACCGGGGAACGGTCGCGCCGGACGGGACGCAGACCGCGCTGCCCACCGGCATGACCCCGGCGAACCGGTCACGGATCGCCCGCTGGACGCGCACCTGGATGCCGGACCCCAAGTACCGCTTGATGACGGCGTCGACCCCGCCGTCCATCCGGCCCCGGGAGTTGGTGGGGGTGACCCAGGCGTCGACGTCCTCGTCGAGGATCGAGCCCTTGCGGATCTCGATGCCGGGGGTGTCGGCGAAGGCGGCGCGCCACGCCTCCACCACACGCTCGTTGACGTCCGTCAGCACCACCCTGAGCGCGGGCAGCACACTGCTCTCGGTCATCGTCCACTCCTGTCGTGCACCAGCGGTTCCAAGAAGCCGAACGTATCGCCCACCACTGACAACGCGGCTCCGAGAAGCGGCCCATGACCTGCCGTCATGCTCCGCGGCCGCGCGGATGCTTCAGCGGGCGACCGTGATCGCGAAGGGTGTGAAGCCGTTCGATCGGATCACGTGCGGTACGAACAGGATCGCGGCCTCCGTGGCGCGGGCCGTCCGGATTCCGCCGAGGTCGGTGATCCACTCCTCGCGCCAGCCGAGGCTGACCAACAGGTCGCGGGCGGTCTGTTTGGCCGTCGGGTCCTCGCCGGAGAGAAAGACCTCGGGTGCCTCGGTGAGCAGGGTCGGCTCGGTCATCACCGGGAAGAGCATGGTGTTGAGTGTCTTGACGACGCGCGTCCCGGGGAGTGCTTCCTGAAGTTGCTCGGCCAGGCTCGAGCCGGGGTAGAGCAAGTCGGCGGGCAGGCCGTCCGGTCCGTCGACGGTGGCGTTGGAGACGTCGAGCATGATCTTGCCGCGCAGTTCCTCGCGCAGGGCGGCGAGCCGGTCCCGGGAGCCGGAGCCCGGGGTGGCGTTGATGACGACCTGGGCTGTCAGGACGGCGGCGGCTGCGGCGCCCGGAGTGCGGTCCGCCACGGTCACCTCATGCCCTGCCCGGGTGAGCGCCGCGGCCAGGCTGCCGCCGACGCGGCCGTTTCCGAGAACTGCGATCGTGGTCATGGTGATCTGATCCATCCGTGGGTGTGGGTGTGGGGGCGTAGGTGTGGGTGGTGGTGTGGGCCGTCAGCGCGCGAGTGTGGCGACGGCCTCCGCGTGGACGCCGGGCGCGGCCGCCAGGAAGCTCGCGCTCTGCGGAGTCCAGGGGCGGCCCTCGGCGTCGGAGATACGCCCGCCGGCCTCGGTGACGAGCAGCGCACCGGGCAGCAGGTCCGCGCGGGCGCCGGCGAACTGCCAGAAGGCGTCGATCCGGCCGGCCGCTACGTTCAGCAGGTGCAGGGTCGCCGGCACGGCGGTGCGGACGACGAGCGCGTCGAGGAGCATCGCGGTGATGGAGGAGCCGACGCGACGTACGACCTTCTCGTCCTCGTCCGGCCGGGCCTGGCTGGTGGCCACGATGCTCAGGCCGAGATCCGCGGTCGGGGAGACGGACAGCGGCCGACCGTCGAGGTGGGCGCCGGCCCCGGCGAGGGCGGTGTAGGTCTCGCCGGTCAACGGCAGGTGGACCACGGTGAGCACGGGACGGTTGTCACGCACCAGGGTGGCGGTCACCGCCCATTCCGGCAGGGCGTGCAGGTGGTTGACGTTGCCCTCGGCCGGATCCACGACCCACCATTCGCCGGGCGGCAGCGCCCCGCCGTCCAGCTCGTCCTCCACCCAGCCGGCATCGGGACGCAGGTGCGTGAGGCGAGGGCGCAGGATGTCGAGGGCCGTGTCGTCGTTGGCGGCGAGCGCGCGCATCAGCTCATCGCGCGTCTCGTAGCGGACCACCTCGCCGAAGCGCTCGCGCAGCGCCGAACCGGCCGACCGCACCGCGCTCGCGGTCCGGTCGAGCAGGTCGGCGTCGAAGGCGGTGGCGTCAGTGGTCTGAAGTGTTTCGGACATGGTGGAACTCCCGTGTGAGCAGGGGTGGTTGGGCCATCGGGCCAGGCTGTGCGTTTCGTCTTGCGCTCTCGTTTCGAAGGTATAGAGGCTCTGGATTAACTTCAAATGCATGTCAGGCACGGATAGGATTACTCGCATGCAATTGGATCTGAACCTGCTCACGGCGCTGGACGCGCTGCTGGAGGAGGGGAGTGTGGCCGGGGCGGCGGCACGCCTGCACGTCACCGCCCCCGCGATGAGCCGGAGCCTGGGCCGTATCCGGCGCGCGACCGGGGATCAGATCCTGGTGCGCACCGGCCGCACGATGACCCCGACCCCGTACGCGATCGCCGTCCGGGAGCAGGTGCACGAGCTGCTGCACCAGGTCCAGGGAGTGCTGGCACCGAGTCGTGAACTCGATCTGGCCACGCTGGAGCGCACGTTCACGCTCCGCTGGCACGACTCCCTGGTCGCCCTGAGCGGCCCCGCACTGTTCGCGGCGGTCCGCGAACAGGCGCCCGGAGTGCGCTTGCGCTTCGTCGCGGAATCCAGCGTCGACACCCCGGAGTTGCGGCGCGGTGAGGTCGACCTGGAGGCGAACGCCAACCGCCCGGGCGCACCGGACATCCGTGCCGAGAACGTGGGCGAGACCCGCCTCGTCGTCGTCGTGCGGCCGGGGCATCCCCTCACGCGTGTCAGGACCGTCACCGCGAAGCGGTACGCCGCCGCCGAGCACGTCACGGTGTCGCGGCGCGGAAACCTCGCGAACGCCGTCGACGACGCCCTCGCGACGCTCGGCCTCACCCGCCGTGTGGTGGCGAGCGCGCCCACGGAGGCGGCCGCGCTGGAGTTCGCGCGTGGCTCCGATCTCCTGGTCAGTGTCCCCGAGGTCACCACGCGGTCAGCGGTCGCCGACCTCGGCCTGGTCGTGCTCCCCCTCCCCCTCGAACTGCCCTCGGCACCCGTGTACTTGTCGTGGCATCAGCGCTACGACACCGACCAGGCCCATGCCTGGCTGCGTGGGCTTGCGCGCACCGCGCTGGCCACGTGCGGAGCTTCGTAGTCGGCTCGTCGGCAGGCCGCAGGCTCGGTGGCCGGTCGTTCGGGGGATGCGCGAGGGGCGGGTGGCGAAACGGAGGAAGTCTGTTTCGCCACCCGCCCCTCGCGCGTATGCCGTGAGGTCAGATCATGCGCAGGCCGGTGTAGTAGCCGGCGAGCCGCTCGTGATAGTCGGCGTCCCCGAGGTGCTGGTCCTGGACGAACTCCGGGGAGTGCTTGATCTGGTCCTTGGTGAGCGCGACGTAGACCTTCTGCTCGTCCCTGTCGACCGACTGCACCGTGCCGGCCGGGAGCAGGACCTGCTTGCCGAAGATCCAGACGCCTGTGTCGACGACGAGGTAGGAGGAGTCGACCTCGTCCGAGTGCTTGTCGACCTTCCCGATGCTGCCGTCGGTGGCCTCGACCTTGTATCCGATCAGGTCGGTGCCCACCGTGTGACCGGTGGTCGGCTGGTAGCCCCAGATGCTGTCGCTCATAAGAAAGGCTCCCTCATTTGAATCCGCTGCAATCCACAGCCGAACTGCGGAATCTGTTGAGGCGTCACCGGATTCGATGACGTTTCCTCGCAGAGCCGGGTTCCCAGGCTTTGGAGGCTGACACCTCCGCGAGTTTCGAGAGCGGAGTCGGCCCGGTGCTTTCGCGAACAGGCCGAACGGTATTTCGGCGTGCCGGCGATGACGGCTGGTTCCGTTTCGAGTTGGTGCGCCCTTTTGGGCTCAGGTGGTGCAGCGTGTCGCCCGGAGTGCCCGTGGCCTCCCGCGATCGAGCGGTCGGTACGGTGGCGACGTGGCCGGCGTGATCCGTGAGCCGGTCGGAGCGTGGAAGGAACCACCGAGATCATGCGCGCCATCGTGACCCGCCGACCGACCGAGGTGTGCGGATGACCGGCACCAAGACACCCGGCACCGAGACACCCGGCGCGGACGAATCCGTCCTGCTGCGCACCGAGGGACGGGCCGGTCACATCGTCCTCAACCGGCCCAGGGCGCTGAACGCGCTGAATCATGGCATGGTGCGCCGGATCGGCGACGCGCTCACCGCCTGGGAACACGACCCCGCCGTCGAGACCGTCGTCATCACCGGCGCCGGAGAACGCGGACTGTGCGCGGGCGGCGACATCCGGGTCGTCCACGACGACGCGCGCGACGGGGACGGCAGCGCGTCCGCGGCCTTCTGGCGCGACGAGTACCACCTCAACGCCCGTATCGCCCGCTACCCGAAGCCGTACGTGGCGGTCATGGACGGCATCGTCATGGGCGGCGGCGTCGGTGTCTCCGCGCACGGCAGCGTCCGGATCGTCACGGAGCGCTCGCGCGTCGCCATGCCCGAGACCGGCATCGGGTTCGTCCCCGACGTCGGCGGCACCCACCTGCTGGCTCTCGCGCCGGGCGAACTCGGCACCCATCTCGCCCTGACGGGTGCCTCGATCGGCGCCGGGGACGCGCTGCTGTGCGGCCTCGCCGACTGGTACATGCCCTCCTCCGCGCTCCGGCGGTTCGTGGCCGACCTCGCGGACCGGCCCGTGACCGATGCCCTGGCCGAGCACACGCGGCCCGCCCCGCCGGCCGAACTCGCGGAGCGGCGCGAGTGGATCGACGCCTGCTACGGCGCCGGCACGGTCGAGGAGATCGTCCGGCTGCTGCTCGCGGCCGACGACCCGGCCGCCAAGGAGACGGCGGAGATCCTGCTCGGCAACTCACCCACCGCCCTCAAGGTCACGCTGGCCGCTCTGCGCCGCGCCCGGCGGCTCGGATCACTGGAGCGGGTCCTCGACCAGGAGTACCGCGTCTCGTGCGCGGCCCTCACCGCACCCGACCTGGTGGAAGGCGTCCGGGCCCAGATCATCGACAAGGACCGGGCGCCGCGCTGGTCCCCGGCCACGCTCGCCGAGGTCACCGACACCGATGTCGAGCGCTTCTTCACGCCCCTGGGCGAGCGTGAACTCGGGCTGTCCGGAGGCGAGTCCGGCACCGGGACGGAGGCCGCACGGGACTGAGGAGCGGCGCTCCACCTGGGACGAGAGGAAGATCACCCCGGTCGGCGTGGTCTTGGCCAGGTACGCGCCACGCGGTACGGTCGGTCCGATATCGACGACGCCAAGACGGAAGCCGGCGGAAATCCGGCACGGTCGCGCCACTGTGAACGAGACGTCCCAGCCACGCTGGGCGCCCGTGAGTCAGACCCGTAGGCGTCATCCTGTGCACCACCGAGATGGGACGCGAACTCCCGAGGAGGTCCTGCCATGGCGCAGACCGTCGCTCCGCCGACAGCCACCACCCCCGCTCTCCCCGCCAAACTGCCGATCGGTGCGATCGTCCCCTGGGCGGCCTTCTTCGGCATCCTGATGCTGGTCCTGCTGTACTTCGTCGGCGCCGAACAGGGCGCCACCTCCGTCGTCTCCGGCGAGGACGTTCACGAGTGGGTGCACGACGCCCGCCACCTGCTCGGCTTCCCCTGCCACTGACGCGAGGAAGAGCGCACATCATGAACTCCGCAACGGTAAGAAACCTCCTCGTACGCGGCATGCTCGCCGGCCTCGCCGCCGGTGTACTCGCCCTGGTCGTCGCCTACTTCCTCGGTGAACCGAACGTCGACAGCGCCATCGGCTTCGAGGAGGCCCACGCCCACGAACACGGGCACGAGGTCGAACTCGTCTCCCGGAGCCTCCAGTCCACGGCGGGCCTCGCCACCGGTGTCCTGGTCTACGGCGTCTCCTTCGGCGGAATCGCCGCGCTCGCCTACTGCTTCGCACTCGGCCGCGTGGGTCGCTTCGGCCCGCGCGCGACCGCGCTCCTGCTGTCCGGGACCGCGCTCCTCGCCGTGTACGTCGTGCCGTTCCTGAAGTACCCGGCCAACCCGCCGTCGGTCGGCGACCCCGACACCATCGGCAAGCGGACCGCCCTGTACTTCCTGATGATGGTCCTCAGCGTGCTCCTCGCGGTGGGCGCCACCATCCTCGGCAAGCGTCTCGCCCCCGCGCTGGGCACCTGGTACGCCACCGTCGCCGCGGTGGCCGCCTTCGCCGTCGCGATCGGACTGGCTTTCGCGTTCCTGCCCGTGGTCAACGAGGTGCCGGGAGACTTCCCGGCCACCCTCCTGTGGCGGTTCAGGCTCTCCGCCCTGGCCATGCAGGCCGTCATGTGGGGCGGATTCGGTCTGGTCTTCGGCGAGTTGGCCGAGCGGATGCTCAACCCCCGGCCCGCGAAGGTTCCTTCGGGGACATCGGTCCCGGCCGCGAACTGAACCCCTGCGCGACACCGCACGCCACAGGCCCCCGGATCATTCCGGGGGCCTGTCGTGTGTCCGGGCCGCGGCGCGTGGAGTGGCCAGGGGCAGTCTGCCCGGCGTGCTCCTCGTTCCGGTGCGACCGGTGCGACCGGCGCGTCCCGCACATCCGGCGATTCGGCGCGGTCACCACGGGTACGAGCGGTGGCCGGGCTCCGACCTGCCCCGCCACCGCCGTCCGACTCAGCGGCCTTCGCCGCCGAAAACCCTGAGAATGCGTTCCGCCGCGAGAGTGGCCGTCAACCCGCCCTCCCGTACCTGCCGTTCGAGGTCGGGAGCGACGGCCCGTACGGCCTGATCGGCGTGCAGCCGGCCGAGCAGCTCGTCCCGGACCATCGTCCAGGTCCAGTCCACCTGCTGGTCCCGGCGCTTCTCGGCGAGGCGGCCGGTGGAGTCGAGCAGCGTCCGGTGCTGTTCGAGCCGATCCCAGAGCGTGTCCAGACCGGCCGACTCGCGGGCGCTGCAACTCAGCACCGGCGGCGTCCACACGGCGTCCTTGCCGTGCATCAGGCGCAGCGCGCCCGCCAGTTCACGTGCCGCCGACTGCGCGTCACGCTCGTGCGGGCCGTCCGCCTTGTTGACGGCGATCACGTCGGCCAGCTCCAGGACACCCTTCTTGATGCCCTGCAACTGATCGCCGGTGCGGGCCAGCGTCAACAGCAGGAAGGAGTCCACCATGTTGGCGACCGCGGTCTCGGACTGGCCGACGCCGACGGTCTCCACCAGCACCACGTCGTACCCGGCCGCCTCCATCACCACGATCGACTCGCGGGTCGCCTTCGCCACCCCGCCGAGCGTGCCGGCGGTGGGGGAGGGGCGGATGAACGCGGCCGGGTCCACGGCCAGCCGCTCCATACGCGTCTTGTCGCCGAGGATCGAACCGCCCGTACGGCTGGAGGACGGGTCGACGGCGAGGACCGCGACCCTGTGCCCGAGCGAGGTCAGCATCGTGCCGAACGCGTCGATGAAGGTCGACTTGCCCACGCCCGGCACCCCGCTGACACCGATCCGGCGGGCCTTGCCGCTGTACGGGAGCAGCTCGGTCAGCAACTCCTGTGCCAGCGCGCGGTGCTGGGGCCGGGTGGACTCGACGAGCGTGATGGCGCGGGCGACCAGCGCCCGCTTCCCGTCGAGCACACCCTTGACATAGGTGTCGAGTTGGATCACAGGTCGTGCCCGAGGTCGGCAGAGAGCCGCTGGACGAGGTCGTACGCCGCGTCCGGGATCACCGTCCCGGGCGGGAAGACCGCCGCGGCGCCCATCTCCAGCAGCGTCGGCACGTCCTGCGGCGGGATCACCCCGCCGACCACGATCATGATGTCCTCCCGGCCCTCCGCCGCCAGTTCCTCGCGCAGCGCCGGTACGAGGGTGAGGTGCCCTGCGGCCAGCGACGAGACGCCCACGATGTGCACGTCCGCCTCCACCGCCTGACGGGCGACCTCACCCGGCGTCTGGAACAGCGGGCCGACGTCGACGTCGAAGCCCAGGTCGGCGAAGGCGGTCGCGATCACCTTCTGGCCGCGGTCGTGACCGTCCTGGCCCATCTTGGCGACCAGGATGCGCGGGCGCCGGCCCTCGGCCTCCTCGAACGCGTCCACCAGCGTGCGGGTGCGGTCCACGGAAGGGGACTCCCCTGCCTCGTTGCGGTACACCCCGGAGATCGTGCGGATCTGGCCCGCGTGGCGGCCGTACACCTTCTCCAGGGCGTCGGAGATCTCGCCGACGGTGGCCTTCGCGCGGGCCGCGCGGACCGCCAGTTCCAGCAGGTTGCCCTCGCCGGCCGCCGCCCGCGTCAGGTCCTCCAGCGCGCCCTGGACCTCCCGGTCGTCGCGCTCGGCGCGCAGCCGGCGCAGCTTCTCGATCTGCTGCGCGCGGACGGAGGAGTTGTCGACCTTGAGGACGTCGATCTGCTCGTCGGACTCCACGCGGTACTTGTTGACGCCGATGACCGGCTGGCGGCCGGAGTCGATGCGGGCCTGGGTGCGGGCCGCCGCCTCCTCGATCCGGAGCTTCGGGATGCCGGCGTCGATGGCCTGCGCCATGCCGCCCGCGGCCTCGACCTCCTCGATGTGCTGCCAGGCCCGGCGGGCGAGGTCGTACGTCAGCTTCTCCACGTACGCGCTGCCGCCCCACGGGTCGATGACCCGGGTCGTGCCGGACTCCTGCTGGATCAGGAGCTGGGTGTTGCGGGCGATCCGCGCGGAGAAGTCGGTGGGCAGGGCCAGCGCCTCGTCCAGCGCGTTGGTGTGCAGCGACTGGGTGTGGCCCTGGGTGGCGGCCATGGCCTCCACACACGTGCGCGTGACGTTGTTGAACACGTCCTGAGCGGTCAGCGACCAGCCGGACGTCTGCGAATGGGTGCGCAGGGAGAGCGACTTGGCGTTCTTCGGGTCGAACTGCTTGACCATCTTGGCCCACAGCAGGCGCGCCGCCCGCATCTTGGCGATCTCCATGAAGAAGTTCATGCCGATCGCCCAGAAGAACGAGAGCCGCGGCGCGAACGCGTCCACGTCCAGGCCCGCCTCGCGGCCCGCCCGGATGTACTCCACGCCGTCCGCGAGGGTGTACGCCAGCTCCAGGTCGGCCGTCGCGCCCGCCTCCTGGATGTGGTACCCGGAGATGGAGATGGAGTTGTAGCGCGGCATCCGCTGCGAGGTGTAAGCGAAGATGTCGGAGATGATCCGCATCGACGGCTTCGGCGGATAGATGTAGGTGTTGCGGACCATGAACTCCTTCAGAATGTCGTTCTGAATGGTTCCGGCCAGCTTCTCGGGCGGCACACCCTGCTCCTCGGCCGCCACGATGTACAGCGCGAGGACGGGCAGCACGGCACCGTTCATCGTCATCGACACCGTCATCTTGTCCAGCGGGATGCCGTCGAAGAGCTGCCGCATGTCGTAGATGGAGTCGATGGCCACACCCGCCATGCCGACATCGCCCGTCACCCGGGGGTGGTCGCTGTCGTAGCCGCGGTGGGTGGGCAGGTCGAAGGCGATCGACAGACCCTTCTGGCCCGCGGCGAGGTTGCGGCGGTAGAAGGCGTTGGACTCCTCGGCGGTGGAGAAGCCCGCGTACTGGCGGATCGTCCAGGGCTGGTTGACGTACATCGTCGGGTACGGGCCGCGCAGATACGGCGCCATGCCCGGGTACGTCTCCAGGAAGTCCAGGCCCTCCACGTCACGGCCGGTGTACAGCGGCTTGACGGCGATGCCCTCCGGGGTCTCCCAGAACGCCTCACCGGCGCCCGTGGCCTTCCCGGCGGCGGCACTCCACTCGTCGGCACCGCCTTCGGCGGTGGGTGTCCCCAGGTCGATCCCGGAGAAGTCGGGGATTCCCATCAGGAGGACACTCCCATGCGGTCGAGGGTGGCGGTCAGGACGGCGACGGCGTCGCAGCCCGCGAAGACGTAGGAGTCGACACCGGCGTACTGCGCGGGCCGGCCGGCCAGGAAGACGTGCCGGGCGCCGGCCGTCGCGAGGGCTTCGGCCGTGCTCACGGCCTGCTCCTCGTACAGCGCGTCGCTGGAGCACAGGACGGCCTCGGTGGCCCCGCTGTCCTCGAACGAGCCCTCCGTGACCGGCTCGATGCCGCCGGCCTGGAAGAGGTTCGCGACGAAGGTGCTTCGCGCGGTGTGCGCGGCGGCGGGGCCGATCGTGGCGAGATAGATCCGGGGCCGGGACCCGGTGGCGGCGAGATGCGCGTCGGAGCGGGCCCGCAGCGCCTCGTAAGCCTCGTCGCGGCGCACCCGCGGCAGACCCCCGGAGGGTGCCTCGGGAGCGGGCTCGCGCTCCACCGGGCGCTCGGCCAGGTGCGGGAACTCGCTGACGCCGGTGATCGGTTCGCGCCGCTTGGCGAGCTTCACCGAGCGGGCCGCCCACGTGTCCGCCAGGTCCCGGGCCAGCCGGCCCGAGCGCAGCACCGCGGCCTGGCCGCCGTCCTGCTCGATCCCCTGGAAGAACTCCCAGCCCGCGTGGGCGAGTTCGTCGGTCAGCTTCTCCACGTACCAGGAGCCGCCCGCCGGGTCGATCACCCGGGACAGGTGCGACTCCTCGATGAGGATCGTCGAGGTGTTGCGGGCGATGCGCCGCGCGAACGCGTCCGGCAGGCCGAGCGCGTGGTCGAACGGGAGGACGGTGACGGAGTCGGCGCCGCCGACACCGGCCGCCAGCGTCGCGATCGTCGCGCGCAGCATGTTCACCCACGGGTCGCGGCGCGACATCATCACCGGCGAGGTCACGGCGTGCTGCACCTGCGCACCCGCGGCGGGGGCCCCGCACACCTCGGCGACCCGGGCCCACAGCCTGCGCGCGGCCCGCAGCTTGGCGATCGTCAGGAACTGGTCGGCGGTCGCCGCGTACCGGAACTCCAGTTGCGCACAGGCCTGTTCGACGGACAGGCCCGCCTCGGTCAGCTCGCGCAGATAGGCGACACCGGTCGCGAGCGAGGCGCCAAGCTCCTGGGCGGCCGAGCCGCCGGCCTCGTGGTACGGGAGCGCGTCGACGGTCAGCGCCCGCACTCCGGGGTAGGCGTCGGCGCACCGCAGGGCGAGCGGGACGACCGGGGCGAAGTCCAGCGCCGTTCCCGTACGGGCCTCGTGGCCGAGCGGGTCCGCGCCGAGGTTGCCGCGCGCGGCAACCGGTGCCACGCCGCGTGCCGCGTAGAGCCGCAGCAACTCCTGGGCCGCCGCTTCGACATCACGTCCGGCGTCGAGGACGACGGGCGCCAGATCGAGGTAGACGCCGTCCAGGACCGCTTCGAGCGACGAGACCGGAACGCCGCCCTCGCCGACCGTGAGCCACAGCGAGGTGACGCCGTTCTCCAGATCGCCGAGGACGAGGGCGTTGTCCGCCGCCGTGTGCCGCTGCCGTACGTCCCAGCCGCCCACGGTGTTGCCCTCGGGCCTGCCGCCCCGGACGAAGGGGGCGAAGCCGGGGAAACCGGCGTCGGCGGCCGTGTCGCGCGCGGTGTAGAGGGGCCTGGTGGCGAGACCGTCCTCGAGCGAGGTGGACAGCGCGTCCTCCGCGGCCGCGCCCGAGACCTCCTTGCCCGATTTGCGCAGCACACCTTCTACCAGGAGCTGCCACTGGTCATGGGTCGCGGAAGGGAACTCGGCGGCCAGCGCGAGCCCGTCGTTGGGCAGGACTGTCATGCTCGGATGCTAGGTCAGAGCACTAGGGCGACAGCAGAGGCCCAGCCTGTGACCTTGACCTCTTGCTGTCGGTGATCCAGATCTCAACGGCCGGACCGGGGTCGTACGGCCCGTGTCCGTGATCGTTCCGGGGAGGCGGAGCCCGGCCCCGTGCCCTCCGGCGGGCCCGTCGGCGGGCCCGCCGGAAGCGGTCGTCAGGCCGCGGGGGCGGGCACCTTCGTCGCGGGGTCGCCGTCGACGGCGGCGGCCAGCTGGGGCACCAGACGGTCGAGCATGTACGGCAGGCTCAGCACGCTGACGAAGGAGACCGCGTTGCCGTAGTCGCTGGTCTCCTTGATGAAGACCTCGCGGCTCTGCTTCGCGACCTTCAGGTCGGCGTAGAGGGCGTCCTTGTGCAGTTTGGCCTCGTCCTTGGCGGTGTCCGAGACGATCCACACGATCGCGTCGGTGTCCAGCAGGTCGGTGCGCTCCTTGCTGATGTTGGCGCCGAACTCGTCACCGATGACCTTGTCCAGGTCGGCCGGCAGGGAGAAGCCGAGGCCGGTGAGCACGCGGGAACGGGGGTCCTGGCTGCCGAAGACGAAGGTGCCCTCGTACGGAGTGGCCACGACGGCGCTGGCCTCGGAGAACGCGGGGTTCTTCGCGGCGGCGGCCTTGATGCCGTCCTCGACGCCGGACACCAGCGACGTGGCCTTCGCCTCCTGGCCGAGCGCCTTTCCGATGATCTCGGTCTGCTTCTGCCACGGCACGCCGAAGTCGTTGTACTCCTTCGGCTGGGCCACCACGGGGGCGAACTTGGACAGGGTCGTGTACTGCGCCTTGGTGAGGCCTCCGTAGACGGCGAGGATCAGGTCGGGGCGCAGTGCCGCGATCTTCTCCGTCTGGGGGCCGGTGCCGGTGTCCTTCAGGACGGTCGGGGTCGCGGCGCCGGACGCCTTGCCGGCGGCCCAGGGGCCGATGGCTCCCTTGTAGCCGCCGAGCCATTCGGTGGTGCCGACGGGCACCTTGCCGAGAGCCAGCACCGAATCCTGGTCGGTGAGGCCCACCGTGACGATCCGCTTCGGTTCGGACCTGATGGTCGTGCTGCCGTACTTGTGCGCGACGGTGACGGGCCACGCCTTGCCCGGGGCGGCGGGCTTCGCGGCGTCGGCGTCGTCGGTGCTCCCCGAGGAGCCGCAGGCCGCGACGGTGGTCAGGAGCATGAGGACGGAGGCGAGGGCCACGGCGAGCCGTGTGCCCCTCAGAGAGCCGGGCATCAGTGGTCCTTCGGGGTCGGAGCGGTGGTGGTGTGCGGGGGGTGGTCGGCGTCCGCACGCGTGCCGGACCAGGCCTGCCAGAGGGAGGCGTAGGTCCCGCCCGCCGCGCACAGCTCGTCGTGGCGGCCGCTCTCCACGATCCGGCCGTCCTCCATGACGACGATCCGGTCCGCGGCGGCGGCCTGGGTGAGGCGGTGGGCGACGACGAGGGCCGTGCGGCCCTCGACCGCCCGGGCCGCGGCCCGCTCCAGCAGCCGGGCGCCGGTGCTGCCGGCCTCGGCGGTCGCCTCGTCGAGGACGGCCACCGGCGGATCGGTCAGCACCAGGCGGGCCAGGGCGAGTTGCTGGATCTGGGCGGGGGTGAGCCGGTGGCCGCCCTCGCCCACGACGGTGGCGAGTCCCTCGGGCAGGGCCTCGACCCAGTCGAGCGCGTCCACGGTGGCGAGCGCGGCGCGCAGTTCGTCGTCGCCGGCCGAGTCCCGGGCCAGCCGCAGGTCCTGCGCGAGAGGCCCGGCGAAGACGTGCGTCTCCTGGGTGACCAGGGCGACGGACGGTCCGCCCGGCGCCTTCGGGCGGGGCAGGAAGACGGAGCCGGAGGCCGGCCGGTGGACCCCGGCGATGAGCTTGGCGAGGGTGGTCTTGCCCGCACCGCTCGGGCCGACCAGGGCCACCCGTTCCCCGGGCCGCAGCGTGAGGTGTACGTCCCGCAGTACGGGCCGGCCCGGCTCGTAGGCGTGATGGACCCCGACCACGGCGACGGCGCCGGACGCTTCGATCCCCGAGGCGGCCGGTTCGGTGCCGCTGCCGCTGCCGCTGCCGCTGCCGCTGCCGCTGCCGCTGCCGCTGCCGCTGCCGGTGCTGGAGCTGGAGCTTCCGCCGATGTCCGTGCCCGTGCCGGTGTCCGTGTCCGTGCACGTGCCCGTGTCGTCCGTGACGCCGACCAGACGGTTGAGTGCCGCCGTGGCCGTCTGGGCGTCGTCGAGCAGGACGAGGGCCGAGTTGACCGGTGAGAAGAGGCTGTGGAAGTAGAGGGCGGCGGCGGTGGCCGTGCCGATGCTCACCGACCCCGCGCGCACCAGGAAGAACCCGGTGACCAGGACGGCGGCGAGTCCGGCGTACTCCGCGACGTGCAGCCGGTTGTAGAACCGCAGCACGAGCTCGACCCCGCGCATCGTCATCCCCACGGCGGCCGAGGAGCGTTCGGTGACGTGGGTGGTGTGCTGCTCCTCCAGGCGGTACGCCCGCACGGTTCCGGCACCCGCGATGGTGTCCAGCAACTGCTGCTGCTGGGCCCCGGTGGCGATCCGCTCGCGGGCGTACAGGGGCACGGCGTTGCGCACGTACCAGCGCGCGGTGTGCGCCTGTACGGGCACGGCGATCAGGGCCGCAAGCAGGAAACGCCAGTCCAGCGCGGCCATCGCGACGAGTGTGAGCACGATGGCCAGCACCGAGCGGACCAGTTCGGGCAGGGCCGAGCGGACGGCCTCGCCGACCCGCGCGACGTCCCGGGTGACGCGAGCGCTGAGGTCCCCGGTGCCCGCCTTCTCGACCTGCTCCAGCGGCAGCCGCAGCGCCCGGTCCACGAACCGCTCGCGCAGCCGCGCGAGGACGCTCTCGCCGAGCTGCGACACCAGGGAGAGCCCGAGCGCCGTGGTGCCGCCCTGGACCAGGGCCACCACGACCAGCAGGACGGCGGGGAGGGTGAGATCGCCGGGCGGCCGGTGGTCGGCGACGAGGTCGACCATGTGCCCCAGCAGCGGCTGGACGAGGAGTCCCACCGCGGTGGCGGCGGTCATCGTGGCGAAGCAGGCGAGAGCCGTACGGCGGTGCGGGCGGACCAGTTCGCGCAGGGCGGCGCGGGTCCTGGCGGGGGTCGCCGTGGGCAGGAGTTCGCGACGGGTCGCGGTCTCCCCGGTTCCGTTCTCCGCGGTCCCGCTCTCCGCGTCCGCGTACGTCTCCGCGTTCGTGTTCATACCAGCACCGCCGATCGGTAGATCTCGTGGCGGCGCACCAGGTCGGTGTGCGGGGCCGTGTCCCTGACCCGGCCCTCGTGGATGAGCAGCACCCGGTCGGTGACCGCGAGCAGCGCGGGGCTGGTCGTCACGAGCAACGTGGTGCGGCCCTTGCGGAGTTCACGGATGCCCGAGGCGATGCGGGCCTCGGTGACCGTGTCGACCGCCGTGGTCGGGTCGTGGACCACGAGGACGGGCCGGTCGGCCGCCAACGCACGGGCCAGGGAGACCCGTTGGCGCTGCCCGCCGGAGAGCGACCGGCCCCGTTCGCTGACCGCCGTGTGCTCGCCGTCTGGCAGGGTCTCGGACACCTGGGTCACCCCGGCCGCCGTCATCGCGGCCTCGGGGGTGCCGGCCTCGGGAGCGGCGGCCGTGACGTTGCCGCGGATCGTGCCCTCGAAGAGGTCCGCGTCGTGCTCCGCCACGAGGATCGCGGTACGGATCTCGGCCGGGTCGAGGTCGCGCAGGGGCACTCCGTCCAGCTGGACCGATCCCGCGTCCGGGTCGCTGCGCCGGTCCAGGCAGCGCAGCAGGTCGGCGGCGTGGGCCGGGTCGGTCGTCACGACGCCGACCAGTTCGCCGGGGGAGACGTCGAGGTCGACGCCCCGCAGTCCGCCGTGGCTGAGACCGTCGAGCCGGACGGCGCCCCGCACCGGCTGGGGCAGGGGGCTGCCGCCCGCGGTGACGGCGGGCGCGGTGGCCAGCACCTCCGCGATCCGCGCGGCCGAGGCCCTGCCCTGGGCGAGTTCGGCGTTCACCCAGGCCAGTACCTCGAGCGGTCCGACGAGGAAGAGGGCGAGCCCGACCGCCGACACCAACTGGCCCAGACTGATGCTTCCCTGGGCGGCCAGCCGGCCGCCGACCAAGGCGACCGCGGCGATCAGACAGCCGGTCAGGGTGAGCACCATGCCGCTCTGGAAGGCTTGTGCCCGCGCCGCGCGCAGGGTGGCGCGCAGCGAGTCGCGGCTGGTGACGCGGTAGCGCTCGATGGCGGCCGGCTCGCCCCCGATGCCCTTGAGGATCCGCAGTCCGGTGACCAGGTCCGCGGCGATGGCCGAGGCGTGCGCCGCCCGGTCCTGCTCGGCCTCGCTGCGTGATTCCAACGACTTGCTCAGCAGGTGCCCGAGCCACAGCAGGACCGGGGTGCCCACGAGGACGACCAGTCCCAGGGCGAGCGAGGTGCGCAGCAGGACGATCGCGCAGGTGGCGATGCCGACGAGCGAGGAGAAGCCCAGTGTCAGCGCGAGGTTGACCGCGCCGACGCGTTTGGCGTCCTCGGTCGCGATGCTGGCCAGGGCGCCGGGGAGCCTGCCTTCCTCCGTGCCGCCTCCCGGGCTCAGCACCCGCCGTACGAGGGTGACGCGCAGGGTGTGTTCGGCCCGGACGGCGGCCAGTTCACCGGACCGCGCGCCGATCCGGAAGCTCAGCGCCAGTCCGGCGTAGACGGCGGCGAGGACCGCGAGCCACAGCACGAGGGCGCCGGAGTCGGATCCCGTGACGGCGCGGTCGATGACGACGCCGATGAGGGTGGGGACGAGGGCCTCGCCGATCTGGTGTCCGCAGGCGAGGAGCGTGCCGAGCGCCACGCGGGTGCGCTGTCCCTCTACCGAGGCTCTCAGGACGCTGCGCCCCGACGGAAGTGCGGCACTCATCCATACCCCTCCGGGAAGGACGGACGACGGAAACTTAGGTGAGGCTACCTTAAGTTGCGGCGAGATATGCCGCGGAGGCGCGGGTGGTTCGGCGGTGCTGCCGGACAGGTCGGCGTTCGGTCGCGCGTCGGCCTGTCCGGGGGCAACTGCCTTTCAGTGCTGCGGAGTTCAGGCGGGCCGGTCGATGGCCGGGACGGGGTCGCCCGCCCGGTGGGTGAGCAGGGAGTCGAGGATCTCGCCGGAGCGGACGGCGGTGGTGGACAGGAGGGTGGAGGTGAGGCCGTGCGTGTGCTCCGTCGCACCCTGGACGTAGATGCCCGCCGTCACCTCGGGTGAGAGCTCCACCCGGTGGTCGCGGCCGACGAGCACGGAGTCGTTGTCGTCGCGCAGGCAGAGTTTCCCGGCGCGGCCCAGCAGCGCGTCCAGGTCCCGGGGGCGGTAACCCGTCGCGTGGACGAGCAGATCGCAGGAGATGGTCTCCCGTTCGCCCGTGGGCAGGTACTCCACCGTGACGTCGAGCAGGTCGTCCCGGGCCCGTACGTCACGGATGCGGGAGACGTTGCGCAGTCTCAGGCGCTCGCGGCCCAGTACCTTCTCGCGGTACATGGTGGCGTACAGCGACTCGATGAGGTCCATGTCGACGACGGAGTAGTTGGTGCTGCGGTGGTAGTCCACCAGGGACTGCTTCACCTCGGGCGCGGACCGGAAGTAGACGTCCACCGCCTCGGGGTCGAAGATCCGGTTGGCGAAGGGGCTGTCGTCGGCCGGTGTGTAGCCGTACTTGGCGAACACCGCGCAGATCTCCGCCCCGGGGAACGACCGGTGCAGGAAGTCGACCGCCTCGGCCCCGCTCTGGCCCGCCCCGAGCACCAGGATCCGTTCGACGGGGGTCGCGGACCGGGTCAACTCGGCCACCCGGGGGACCAGTTCGCTGTTGTGCCAGACGCGGTCGGACAGGGTCGTGTCGGGCGGCAGATGGGGTTCCAGGCCGACCGCCACCGACAGGTTGCGGGCCCGCCGGGTGACGGTGCGCCCCGGGACGCCGGGCATCCGGCTGGTCACGTCGAACCAGCGGACCTCGCCGTCCTCGCCGGTCACCGGTTCGACGGCGAGGACCTCGGAGTCGTAGCGGACGAGATGCGAGAGCCGGGCCGCGGCCCAGGCGAAGTACTCGTGGAACTCGATCCGCAGCGGGAAGAGCGTCTTCGCGTTGAGGAAGTCGACCAACCTGCCCCGCTCCCGCAGGAAGCACAGGAAGGTGAAGTCGCTCGTGGGGTTGCGCATCGTGGCCAGGTCCTTCAGGAAGGAGACCTGCATCGTGGCGTCGTCGATCAGCATGCCGCGGTGCCAGCCGAAGGAGGGCTGACGCTCCAGAAACTCCGCGCGGATCCGGTCCTTCGCCGCTGACCGGGCGTTGTGCTCCTCGATGGCGATGGCCAGCGCGAGATTTGACGGGCCGAAACCGATCCCGAGTACGTCGTGTATGGCGTCCGGTTCGTCGTGCAGTGCGTTCACCGCAACTTCCCTTCCCTTGGGCGCCCCTGATGGTAAATAAGGTTAGCCTTACCTTGCAATGGTGGTCTCCGAGAGAGGATCGACTATGCGGGTCGTCATGTTCGGCTACCAGACCTGGGGGCATCGCACGCTCCAGGCCCTGCTGGAGTCCGGCCACCAGGTGGTCCTGGCGGTCACCCATCCCAAGAGCGAGCACGCCTACGAAAAGATCTGGGACGACTCCGTGGCCGACCTCGCCGACAAGCACGGCATCCCGGTGCTGCTGCGCAACCGGCCCGACGACCCCGAACTCCTCGCCGCGCTGCGGGACGCGGCGCCGGACATCATCGTCGCCAACAACTGGCGCACCGTGCTCCCCGCGGAGGTCTTCGACCTCCCGCCGCACGGCACGCTCAACATCCACGACTCCCTGCTTCCGGCCTACGCGGGGTTCTCGCCCCTCATCTGGGCGCTGATCAACGGCGAGCGCGAGGTCGGTGTCACCGCGCACCGCATGAACGCCGAACTGGACGCCGGGGACATCCTGTTGCAGCGCGCGGTCCCGGTCGGCGCGGCCGACACCGTCACCGACCTCTTCCACCGCACCGTCGACCTGATCACGCCGGTGGTGACCGAGTCCCTCGACCTGATTGCCTCCGGCCGGGCCCGCTGGATACCCCAGGACCGCAGCAGGGCCAGCTTCTTCCACAAGCGCTCCGCGGAGGACAGCCGTATCGACTGGACCTGGCCGGCCGAGGACCTGGAGCGCCTGGTGCGCGCCCAGTCGGACCCGTACCCGAACGCCTTCACCCACCACCGCGGCGAGCGGATCCGCATCGTCGACGCCGCCGTGTCCCGCGGGCGCTACGGCGGCACGCCGGGGCGGATCTTCATCCGCGAGGACGACGGGATCGTCGTCGTCGCCGGAGCGCAGGCCAGGAACGGCAGGCTGCCCGGTCTGGTGGTCCGGCGCGTGCGCACCGAGGACGGGGCCGAGCACGCGGCCACCGACTACTTCCGGACCATGGGCGGCTACCTCACGGCCCGTCCGTGAGCGCTCCGCTCGGCGTCGCCGACCGGGCCGCCGTCCCGGTCGAGCGGCTGCGCGGCCGTACGGTCGTCGTCAAGTACGGCGGCCACGCGATGGCGGACGCGCCGCTCCGGCGATCCTTCGCCGAGGACGTCCTGACCCTGCGGCGCGCCGGGGCGGGGGTGGTCGTCGTGCACGGCGGCGGCCCGCAGATCGGTGCCCACCTGGACCGGCTGGGCATCGAGTCGGCCTTCCTGGGCGGGCTCCGGGTCACCACGCCCGAGACCATGGACGTGGTGCGGATGGTGCTCTCCGGGCAGGTCCAGAAGGAACTGGTCGGACTGCTCAACGAGCGCGGCGCGTACGCCGTCGGGCTCAGCGGCGAGGACGCGCGCACGCTCACCGCCGTGAAACGGTACGCCGAAGTGGGCGGCGAACGCGTGGACATCGGTCTCGTCGGTGACGTGGTCCAGGTCAACCCGGCGGTCCTGGAACTGCTGTTGAGACACCGTCACATCCCCGTGGTGTCCTCGGTGGGCCGTGGTGAGGACGGCCAGGTCTACAACATCAACGCCGACACCGCCGCCGGGGCGGTGGCCGCCGCGCTCGGGGCGCACGCGCTGGTCGTCCTGACCGATGTGCCGGGACTGTGCGCGAACTGGCCGGACGGTGACCAGGTCGTCGGCCGTCTCACCGCGGCCGAACTGGAGTCGCTGCTGCCCCGGCTCGGCGGTGGCATGGTGCCCAAGATGGAGGCGTGCCTGCGGGCCGTGCGGGCCGGAGTGAGCACGGCCCGGGTTCTCGACGGCCGGGTGCCGCACGCCCTCCTCCACGGCCTGGCCGGGGACCACGGCACCACGGTCGTGCCGGAGGCCCGGGCGTAGTCCCGTACCCCCGGCCGGCGGGCACCGGTTCGGCCGGCCGAACGGAACAAGTGCCGCGCGGCCGGCAGGTCGGCCCCGAAGCGGACCCGGAGCGCGCCCGGGTCCGGGGGCCGGAAGGACCCCCAACCACGCCTGGGTCCCGCCCGGGTCCGGAGCCCCAACGGGGCCCGGGGGCCGGTCAGTCGGCCCGTGCCGCGGCCTCCAGGGCGGGCGCTCCGTGGTGCCGCCCCATCGGAATGACCAACGGGGTGTCGCTCACCGGGTCTGTGGTGATCGCGCAGTTCAGATCGAAGACGTCCTCGACGGTCGCGACGGTGATGACCTCGGCCGGCGGACCCTCGGCCACGATCCGCCCGGCCTTCATGGCGACGACGTGATCGGCGTACCGGCAGGCCTGGTTGAGGTCGTGCAGCACCATGACGACCGTCCGGCGCTCCCGCCGGTTGAGATCGGTGATCAGGTCCAGTACGTCGATCTGGTGGGCCAGGTCCAGATAGGTCGTCGGTTCGTCGAGGAGCAGGACCTCGGTGCCCTGGGCGACCGCCATGGCGATCCAGGCGCGCTGGCGCTGTCCGCCGGACAGTTCGTCGACCGGCCGGTCCGCGAGCTCCGTCATCCCGGTGGCGGCCAGGGCCGCCCGCACGGCCTGCTCGTCCGCCCTCGACCACTGCCGCCACCACGTCTGATGCGGCGAGCGGCCGCGGTTGACCAGGTCGACGACGGTCAGTCCCTCCGGTGCGACGGGACTCTGCGGCAGGATGCCGAGCCGCTGCGCCAGCTCGCGCGAGGGCATGGAGTGCAGTGCCCTGCCGTCGAGTTGGACGGTGCCGCCACGCGGCGTCATCAGCCGGGCGAGGGCACGCAGCAGGGTGGACTTGCCGCACGCGTTGGCGCCGACGATCGCGGTGATCCGGCCCGGCGGGACGGCGAGGTCCAGGCCGTCCACCACCGTCCGGCCGTCATAGGCCAGATGCAGACCGGCGGCCCGCAGGTCCGGGCCCGCTCCCGGCACGAGGTCGGCCGGCGGGGCGTCCGCCGACAGGGGATTCGCCGACATGGGATCAACCTCCTGAACCCGCGCGGTTGGCGCGGACGAGCAGCCAGAGCAGGATCGGCGCGCCGAGGACGCCGGTGACGATGCCGACCGGGAGTTCCGTGCCGGGGACGAGCGTGCGGGCGATCAGGTCGCTGCCCAGGACGACCAGGGCTCCGGTGAGGCCGGAGGCGACGGTCGGGGGCCAGGCGGTACGGGCCAGGCGCTGGGCGATCTGCGGGGCGGCCAGCGCGACGAAGGCGACGGGGCCGGCCGCCGCGGTGGCGAAGGCGATGAGGCCGACCCCGGTGAGCAGGACGGACAGCCGGACGAGCTGCACCCGGGTGCCGAGGCCGGTGGCGACCTCGTCGCCGAGCTGGAGGGTGCGCAGCAGCCGGCCGAGCAGCAGGGCCGCCGGGAGCAGCACCGCCAGCGCGATGGCCAGCGGCCGGGTCTCCTCCCAGGTGCGGCCGTTGAGGTTGCCCACCAGCCAGCCGAGGGCGGCCTGTGCCTCGAAGCGCCCGCCCTTGGCCATCAGGTAGTCGGTGGCACTCGCGCACATCCAGGAGACGCCGATGCCGACCAGGATGATCCGGTACCCGGTGGTGCCGCGCCGCCAGGCGAGGAGGTACACGAGGAAGGCGGTGGCCAGCGCGCCGAGGAGACCGAGGGACTGGGTGCCGAGGCCCGCGTCCCAGCCGAGCACGAGGCCCGCGACCACGGCGGTGCCGGCGCCCTGCGTGAGGCCGATCATGTCCGGGCTGGCCAGGGGGTTGCGGGTCATCGTCTGGAACAGCGCCCCGGAGACGCCGAACGCGGTTCCCGCGAGCAGTCCGACGAGCGCGCGCGGCAGCCGGAGGTCCTGGACGACCAGTACGGTGCCGGGATCCCCGGAGGCGCCCAGGGCGCGTACGACGTCCGCGAAGCCGACCGGATAGTCGCCGATCGTCAGACCCCAGCAGAACAGCAGGAAGGTGCCGACGCCCAGCACCGCGCACAGCGCGACGAGCCGGGGCCGCACGATCCCCGAGACGGGCGGCACGGCGAGGCGGTAGGCGCGGAAGGAGGACGGCAGCGGCGGCGGACCCGAACCGGCCTCGTACGCCTTCGGGTTGGGGGTGGAGTTCACGGTCGGTCCGGTGACCACGGGATCGGGCACGCTACACCTCCGCCAGACGCTGGCGGCGGACCAGGGCGATGAAGAACGGGCCGCCGATGAACGCGACGATCACGCCCGCCTGCACCTCGGTGGGCCGGGCGACGACCCGTCCGAGGATGTCGGCGGCGAGCAGCAGGCACGGGGCGAGCACGGCGGAGAGCGGCAGCAGCCAGCGGTGGTCCGGCCCGAGGCCCGCAGAACGGGCCAGCACCCGGGCGATGTGCGGCACGACCAGTCCGATGAACACGACGGGGCCGATCACCGCGACCGCCGCACCGGTGAGCAGGGTGACGGCGGTGACGCCCTGGAGCCGGACGAGACCCAGCCGCCGCCCGAGCGAGGCCGCCACGTCGTCACCCAGGGCCAGGCTGTTGAGGGCGGGCGCGCAGGCCAGCGCCAGCACCGCGCCCACGGCGAGGAACGGCAGGATACGCAGGACGGTGGTGCCGTCCTGGTCGGCCATCGAGCCCGCGGACCAGAAGCGGTAGCGGTCCAGGGCGTCCGGGTCGGTGAGCGCGATCGCGCTCGTCAGGGAGGACAGCATCGAGGTCACCGCGATGCCGGCGAGCGCCAGTTTGACCGGGGTGAGACCGGATCGGCCGAGCCTGCCCAGGAAGTAGACCAGCACACTCGCCGCGAGGGCGCCGGCGAAGGCGAACCAGACGTATCCGTAGAACGATCCGAACCCGAACACGCCCACGGCCACCACGATGGCGAACGACGCCCCGGCGCTGACCCCGAGGACGCCGGGGTCGGCGAGCGGATTGCGCGTCAGCGCCTGCATGAGCGCCCCGGCCAGACCGAGCGCCGCGCCCGCGGCGAGGCCGAGTGTCGTGCGCGGGACCCGCGCCGTCCAGACGATGTTGTCGACGAGCCGGCTCGGCGGGTGTCCGAACACGGCCCGCACCACGTCGTCGAGCGGTATTCCGGCCGCGCCGACGGCGATGGAGACCAGGCACAACCCGGCCAGGACCGTGCTCAGAAGTGTCACGAGAAAGACCGGGCGGACGCGCTTGCCCCCGGTCACCTTGCGGTCTCCAACGGCCAACTCCCTTAGGTTAGGCAGGCCTTAAGCGTAGAGGGCGACTCGGGAATCTCCGAGGCCATTGCCTTTTGGTTAGGTAATCCTTACCTTAGTATGGCCGCGGTCCTCCGGCTGAGCCGGTTCCGCGCATTCGGGAGGCACGGTCACCTGTGTCCGCTATCGAAGATCGTGTGTCCGGTGTCGACGACGGCGTGGTGGCCTACTGGCGCCGGCGGCTGGATCCGCTCGCCCAAGAGGCGGTGCTGCCCGTCGACTTCGCGTATCCGGCGCGGTCCGGCGGCGACCGGCGGACCCTGCGCCGCGCGCTCGTCCACGCGGCCGGTGAGTCCACCCTGCTGGCCGCCTACGTGGCCCTGCTGCACCGCTACGGCGGCGGGCACGACGTCACCGTCGGGGTCGAGGCGCTGCCCGTCAGGGTCGCCGTCGACGGCGGCACCGGATTCGCGGATCTTACGGAACGGGTCGCGCGGGCGTGCGACGAGGCGCGCGCCCACCGGATCGAACTCGACACGCTCATCGCACAGTTGGCCCCGGAGCCGACCCGCGGTGGGGGCGTGCTGTTCAATACGGCGTTCCACGCCGCGACCGGAACCGGTGACGCCGCGCCGGCCCCCGCTTCGGACTCCGCCCGCCCTCCGCTGGACCTCGTCCTCGAAGTCGGCCCCGAAGAGCTGAGGCTGACCTACCGTCAGGACCTCTTCACGGACGCCACCGCCCACCGCGTGGCGGACCACTACGCGACCCTGCTGGCCGACGCGCAGGCCAGGCCCGACGCCCTCGTCGGGGATCTGGACCTGCTCGGCGCCGAGGAACGCCACCGCGTCCTCCGGGAGTGGAACGACACCGCGCACGACGTCCCCTCCCGCACCTGGCCCGAGATGTTCGCCGAACAGGTGCGCCTGCGGCCGGACGCCGTCGCGCTCGTCTTCGAGGACGTCCGCCTCACCTACGCCGAACTCGACGAACGCGCCAACCGTCTGGCCCACAGCCTGATCGCACGCGGCGCCGGACCCGAACGGGTGGTGGCCCTGGCCGTCCCCCGCTCCGCCGAGCTGATCGTCGCCGAGGTCGCGGTGCTCAAGGCGGGCGCGGCCTATCTCCCCGTCGACACCGACTACCCGGCCGACCGCGTCTCGTACATGCTGGCCGACGCCTCGCCCGTCTGCCTGATCACGACCGCGGAGGTGGCCGGCGACATCCCGCCGTGCCCGGGCACGGACGTCCTGGTGCTCGACGCGCCCGGGACGAGGAGCGAGCTGGCCGCGAGCCCGGTCCACGACCCGGGGGAGCCCGACCGCGGCCCGCTGGCCGTCGCGGGTGCCGCCTACGTCATCTACACCTCCGGCTCCACCGGCCGCCCCAAGGGCGTGGTGCTCTCCCACGCCGGTGTCGCCAAACTCGTCGCCACCCAGAGCGAGCGGTTCGGGATCGGACCGCACAGCCGGGTCCTCCAGTTCGCCTCCCCGAGCTTCGACGTCGCCTTCTGGGACCTGTGCCTCGGGCTGCTCTCCGGCGGCCGCCTCGTCGTCGTGCCCACCGAACTGCGCGTCCCGGGCGCCCCGCTCGCCGACTACGCCCACGCCCACGGCATCACCTTCATGATCCTGCCGCCGGCCCTGCTCGCCGCCATGCCCGAGGACGTCGAACTGCCGCCGGCCACCCTGCTCGCCGGCACCGAACGGGTCTCACCCGAGCTCGTCGGCCGCTACGCCCGGGGCCGGATGATGTTCAACGCCTACGGCCCCACCGAGGCCACCACCAACTCCACGCTCGGCCTGTGCGACCCCGACACGCCCAGTGGCGCCGTCGTGCCCATCGGGGTTCCCGACCCGGGCACCCGCGCCTACGTCCTCGACGCGCGGCTCCGGCCCGTCCCCCCGGGTGTCACGGGCGAGCTGTACCTCGGTGGCGCCGGACTGGCCCGCGGCTATCTCGGACGGCCCGACCTGACCGCCGAACGCTTCGTCGCCGACCCCTACGGCGACCCCGGGGAGCGGCTGTACCGCACCGGTGACCTCGTGCGCTGGAAGACGGACGGACGCCTGGAGTTCCTGGGACGCGCGGACGACCAGGTGAAGATCCGCGGCTTCCGCATCGAGCCCGGCGAGATCGAGTCGGTCCTGCGCGCCCACCCCGCCGTCGACCAGGCCGCCGTCGTCATCCGCGAGGACAGGCCGGGTGACCGCAGGCTCGCCGTCTATGTCGTCCCCTCCCTCGACGCGGGACCGGGCGCCGGTGCCGACGAGCGGGTCCAGGAATGGAAGGACCTCCACGAACTCCTGTACTCCGCCGCCGGATCCGAGGGCCGACGCGAGGACACCGCGAACGACGGCGAGGACACCCCGGACCACGACGAGGACACCCCGGACCGCGACGAAAACGCGGCGGACCACGACGAGAACTCGGCAGCCCACGAAGGGAACTTGGCGGGCCTGCGCGAGAACTTCGCCGGCTGGAACAGCATGTACGACGGCCTGCCCATCCCGGTCCGGGAGCTGCGGGAGTGGCGCGACGCGACCGTCGACCGCATCCGGGAACTCGGGCCGCGCAGGATCCTGGAGATCGGCGTCGGCAGCGGCCTCCTCCTCTCCCGTCTCGCGCCCGGCTGCGAGGAGTACCGGGGCACCGACCTCTCCGAGGAAGCCGTGCGCGCCCTGCGGGCCCAGGTCGATTCCGACGCGGAACTCGCGGGACGCGTCCGGCTCGACGCCCGCCCCGCGCACGACACCACCGGCCTGCCACGCGGCCACTTCGACACCGTCGTCCTCAACTCCGTCGCCCAGTACTTCCCCGGCGCCGACTATCTCGCCGACGTGATCCGGGCCGCGGGCGAGCTGCTGGCACCCGGCGGCAGCCTGTTCGTCGGCGACGTCCGCAACGCCCGTCTGCTCAGGTGCCTGCGCGCCGCGGTGGAGACCCGCCGCGCCACCGACCCCGAGGACAAGCACGCCCTGCGCGCCGCCGTCGAGCGGTCGGTCGCCTGGGAGGGCGAACTCCTCCTCGACCCCGACTTCTTCGCCACCCTGGACGGCTTCGACGCCGACATCCGTGTCAAGCGGGGCAGCCACCACAACGAACTGACCCGGTACCGGTACGACGTCGTCCTGCGCAAGCGGTCCGACGCCCCCGCCACGACGGCCGCCCCCGCCGTCCCGCACACCGTGCCGTGGTCCGGACCGGACGGACTCGCCGCCGTCGACGCCCTGCTCGCCGACGGCCGCGCCCCGCTGCGCGTCACGGGCGTGCCCAACGCCCGCCTGGCGCGCGACCTGGCCGCCCTGGCGACCCTGGACGGCAGCAGCCACACGCCGGCACCGGCCGGCGCGCCCGACCCGGAGGCCTTCCACGCCCTCGGCGCCCGGCACGGTCTGCGCGTGGCCGTCACCTGGAACGGCGGCTCCGACGACGGTGGCCTCGACGTGCTCCTCGCCCCCTCCGGCACACCGTTCCCCGGGCCGTACGAGGTGAACGGCACCGTGCCCCGGGCCAACCGGCCGGCGCCCTTCAGGGACGTGAACTCCCTGATGAAGACACTGCGTTCGTACGTCTCTGGACAGCTCCCCGACTACATGGTCCCCGCCGCCCTCGTCCCGCTGGACCGCCTGCCGGTCACCCCGAGCGGCAAACTCGACGCGGCCGCCCTCCCCGTCCCCGACCATGCCGCCCTCAGCTCCGGACGCCGGCCCCGGGACGCGCGCGAGGAAGCGCTCTGCGCCGCCTGTGCCGAGGTGCTGGGCCTGGACTCCGTCACCGTCGACGACGACTTCTTCTCACTCGGCGGCGACAGCATCACCGCCATCCAGCTTCTCGTGCGCGCCCGCGCGGCAGGACTGCGGCTCACCTCCCGGGACGTGTTCCGGCACCGCACGATGGCCGCGCTTGCAGAGGCGGCCGCCGACCGCACCGGCCGCACCGACCGCACCGAAGGGACCGAAGACGAAGGCGCCGATCGCACCGGCGGTCCGGCCGAGGCCCCCCTGCTCGACCTGACCGAGGCCGACCGCGCGGCACTCCAGGGCGAGCATCCACTCGCCGTCGAGGCCCTGCTCCCGCTGAGCCCGCTCCAGGAGGGCTTCTACTTCCACTCCGTCGTGGACGGAGAGGCCCGCGACGCCTACGTGGTGCAGCAGGCCCTCGAACTGTCCGGGCCCGTCGACGCCGAGGCGCTGCGCCGCTCCGCCCAGCGGGTCCTGGACCGGCACGCCCCGCTGCGTTCGTGCTTCCGGTCCCTCCCCGACGGCAGGCCCGTGCAGATCGTGGCCACGGGCGTGGAACTGCCGTGGCGCGAGGTGGACCTCTCCTTCCAGGACGGCACGATCGCCGCCTCGCTGGCGGATGCCGTGGCCGCCGACGAGCGGGGCCGCCGCTTCGACCTCGCCCACCCGCCCCTGATGCGCTGCACCCTCGTCCGCCTGGCCGGGGAGAGCTGCCGCCTGCTGCTCACCTTTCATCACATCGTCGCTGACGGCTGGTCGCTGCCCGTGCTGCACCGCGAGCTGATGGCGGGCTACGGGGAGGCCCCCGCCCCGCTGCCCGAGGTCACCCCGTACGGCACGTACCTGCGCCGTCTGGCCGGCGCCGACCGGGAGGCGGCCCGTACGGCCTGGCGTGACGCGCTCGCCGGGACCGAGGAGGCGACCCGGCTCGTCGACACCCCCGCCGACGGCGGCCCGATCGAGCCCGCCCAGGTCCGTATCGAGCTGTCCGAGCGGCTCACCACACGGCTGACCACCCGCGCCCGTGAACTGGGCGTCACGCTCGGCACGGTCGTGCAGGGCGCCTGGGGTCTCCTCGTCGGCCGGCTGACCGCCCGCCAGGACGTCCTGTTCGGCACCACGGTCTCCGGCCGGGACGCCGAGGTCGAGGGCATCGAGTCGATGGTCGGTCTCTTCATCAACACCCTGCCCACCCGGCTGCGCTGGGAGCCCGCCGACACCCTCGCCGGGCTGCTCGGCCGCCTTCAGGACGAGCAGGCCCGGCTCCTGGACCACCAGCACCTCGGCCTCGCCGAGATCCAGCGCGTCGCCGGACACGCAGGCGGCGGCGAACTCTTCGACACCCTGGTCGTCTTCGAGAACTACCCGGCCGCCGGCGGCCTCGCCGACCCCACCGGCACGGTCCGGGTGACCGGACACGCCTTCCACGACACCGTCCACTATCCGCTCGCCCTCGTCGTGAAGCCGGGCCGCCGGCTCGACCTGCGGCTCAAGCACCACACCCGGCGGATCGGCACCGAGCAGGCGCGGCGCGTCGCCGACCGGCTCACCCTGGTACTGCGGGCCCTGGCCGACGACCCCGGGCAGCGCGCCGCCGACATCGGGCTGCTCACGGAGCCGGAAATGGCCGGCGCCCACCCGGCGGGCGAGTCCGTCGCCGTCCCGGACACCACCATCGCCGAAGCCTTCGAGGCCCAGGTGGCCCGTACTCCCGAGGCCGCCGCGGCGATCGACGAGGACGGGACCGTCAGCTACCGCGAACTCGGCCTGCGGGCCGACCGGGTGGCACACCTGCTGCGCGCCCGCGGCGCCGGTCCGGGCACCATCGTCGCGGTCGCCGTGCCGCGCTCGACGGACCTCCTCGTCGCCCTGCTGGGCGTGCTGAAGTCCGGCGCCGCCTACCTTCCCGTCGACATGGACTACCCGGCCGACCGGGTGACCCACATGCTGGCCGACTCCGGGACCGCCACCGTCGTCACCACCACCGGGACCGCGTCCCGGCTGCCGTCCCTGCCGGGCCTCACCCACCTGCTGGTGGACGCCCCGTCCGTGCCCGCGGCCGACGGCCCGCAGCCGCTCGTCGCGGCCGGTCCCGACGACCCGGCCTACCTGATCTACACCTCCGGCTCCACCGGCCGCCCCAAGGGTGTCGTCGTCACCCACCGCGCCATCGTCAACCGGCTCGCCTGGATGCAGGGCCAGTACGGCCTGACCGCCGACGACCGGGTGCTCCAGAAGACCCCCGCCAGCTTCGACGTCAGTGTCTGGGAGTTCTTCTGGGCGCTGTGCGAGGGGGCCTGCGTCGTCCTCGCCCGCCCCGACGGACACCGGGACCCCGCCCATCTCGCCGAACTCGTCCGCGAACGACGGGTCACCACCCTGCACTTCGTGCCCTCCATGCTGGAGGCCTTCCTCCGGTCCGAGGAGATCACCGCCGACCCGGCCTGGTCGCTCTCCCTGCGCCGCGCCTTCAGCAGCGGCGAGGCCCTGCCCGGCTCGGCCGCGGCCGAGTGGCACGCGCTCACCGGCGTACCCCTGCACAACCTGTACGGCCCCACCGAGGCCGCCGTCGACGTCACCCACCACCTCTACGACGGCACCCCCGGCACGACCGTGCCCATCGGCCGCCCGGTCTGGAACACCGGCCTGCGCGTCCTCGACGCCTGCCTGCGTCCGGTCCCCGAGGGCGTCCCCGGAGAGCTCTACCTGACCGGTGTCCAGCTCGCCCGCGGCTACCACGCCCGGCCCGCCCTCACCGCCGAGCGGTTCGTGGCCGACCCCTACGGCGGCCCCGGCGCACGGATGTACCGCACCGGCGACCTGGTGCGCCGCCGCGCCGACGGTGTCGTCGAGTACCTGGGGCGCACCGACCGTCAGGTCAAGATCCGCGGCAACCGGATCGAACTCGGGGAGATCGAGGCCGCGTTGGCACGGCACCCCGCCGTGGCCCAGGCCGCCGTCACCGTCGCGGACGGCACCCTCGTGGCCTACGCCGTCCCCGCACGCCCGGCGACCCCGGAGCCGGCCGAACTGCTCGCCCGGCTCGCAGAGTCGCTGCCCGCACCCATGGTCCCCGGCGCCTGCGTGGTCCTGGACACCCTGCCCCTGACCCCGAGCGGCAAGCTCGACCGGGCGGCGCTGCCCGCACCGAGAGCCGTCCGCGCCGAGGCGCGCGCCCCGCGCAGCGACCGCGAGCGGACCCTGACCGAGATCTTCGCGGCGGTGCTCAAACTCGACGAGGTCGGTATCGACGACGACTTCTTCATGCTCGGCGGCGACAGCATCACCTCGATCGGCGTCTCCAGCCGCGCCCGCCGGGCCGGTCTCGACGTGAACCCCCGCGACGTCTTCGAACACCGCACCCCGGCCGCCCTCGCGGCGGCCGCCCCCGGCGCCGGCCCCGCCCGTACCCCGCGCTCCGCCTTCGCCCTCACCCCCGAGGAGATCGAACGCGTCCAGCGGCTCAGCACCGGCCCGGTGGAGGACATCTGGCCGCTGGCGCCGCTCCAGGAAGGACTGTTCTTCCACTCGACCTACGACAGCGGCGCCCTGGACGTCTACACGGTCCACGAGTCCTTCGACCTCGCCGTCCCGCTCGACGCCGACCGGCTGCGCACCGCCGTCGCGGTCCTCCTGGAGCGCAACCCCGGCCTGCGGGCCGGATTCACCAGCGAAGGACTGCGCCAGCCCGTGCAGTTCATCGTCACGGACCCGCCGGTCCCGCTCGAAGAGGTCGACCTGTCGGCCCTGACCGCCGGTGAACAGGACGCCAGGCTGGTGGAGTTGACCGACGGCGAGCGCGCCCGACGGTTCGACCTGACCCGCCCGCTGCTCTTCCGCGTGATTCTCGTGCGGCTCGGTGAACAACGCGGCGACCGGCTGATCATCGGACGCCATCTGCTGCTGTGGGACGGCTGGTCCGCCTGGACCTTCCTCGACCAGCTCTTCGCCCTGTACGCGTCCGGCGGCGACCCCGGCGCCCTGCCCGCACCCGGCTCCTACCGCGACTACCTGACCTGGCTGGAGGTGCAGGACGACACCGTCGCCACCGACGCCTGGCGGACCGCGCTCGCCGGCCTCGACGAACCCACGCTGCTCGCCGCCGCCGACCAGGGACTCGAACCGGGCATCCCGGACCGCCTCGACGCCGTCCTGACGGCGGAACTCGGCGAGCGGCTGCGCGGCCAGGCGCGCCGGCACGGCCTGACCCTCAACTCGGTGCTCACCGCGGCCTGGGGCCTGACCCTGGCCGCCGCGACCGGCCGCACCGACGTCGTCTTCGGCACCACCGTGGCCGGCCGGCCCAGCGAGGTGCCGGACATCGAGCACGTCATCGGCATGTTCCTCAACACCGTGCCCGCCCGCATCGCGTACGACCCGGCCGAGTCCGTCCTCGACCTGCTGCGCCGGGTGCAGGACGAGCGGCTGACCGTGATGCCGTACGAGTACCTGGGCCTGGGCGTCCTCCAGGCCGAGACCGGCCACCGCAGGCTCTTCGACACCCTCTTCGTGCTGCGCAACAGCGACACCGAGGAGCGGCTGGCGGAACTGGCGGAGCGGCACGGGGCGACCGCCGTCGCCAACGTGGACGCCACCCACTACCCGGTCAACCTGGTCGTCACCCCGGGCCGGCGCATCCAGGTCATGCTCACCCACCGCCCCGACGTCGTGCCGCGCCCGAGGGCCCAGGCACTGCTGGACCGCTTCACCCTGCTGCTGGAACGCCTGGCCGCCGATCCGGACGCGCCCGTGGGCGGCCTCGACCCGCTGCTGCCCGACGAGCGGGCCGGGCTGGTCCGCGAACACGCCGCGAGCCGTGTCCCGGCCCCCGAGGACACCATCGCCGACCTGCTCGCCGTGCAGGCCGCCGCGACCCCCGACGCCGTGGCACTCGTCTTCGGCGACAGCACCCTGACGTACGCCGAACTGGACACCCGCGTCAACCGGACGGCCGCGCTCCTGCTGTCCCGGGGCGCGGGGCCCGAGCGGGTCGTGGCGCTCGGCCTGCCCCGTTCTCCCGACATGGTCGTCGCCCTGTTCGCCGTCCTCAGGACGGGCGCCGCCTATCTGCCGCTCGAACTGGACCACCCGGACGACCGGTTGGCGGCCATGCTCGACGACGCCCGCCCCGCCCTGATCCTTTCCACGGCCCCCGTCGCGGCGCGGTTCGCGGGCGCCGCGGCCGGAACACCCCGCGTCCTGCTCGACGATCCGTCCGTCGGAGCCGAACTTGCCTCCCTCCCGGCCGACTTCGTCCGGCGGACGTTCAGCCTGGAGCACCCCGCGTACGTCATCTACACCTCGGGCTCCACGGGACGGCCCAAGGGGGTCGTGACGCCGTACCGCGGTCTGACGAACATGCAGCTCAACCATCAGAAGGAGATCTTCACCCCGGCCATCGCCTCGGCCGGCGGACGGCGGTTGCGCATCGCGCACACCGTGTCCTTCGCCTTCGACATGTCGTGGGAGGAACTGCTCTGGCTCGTCGAGGGCCACGAGGTGCACATCTGCGACGAGGAACTGCGGCGCGACGCCGAGGCACTGGTGGCGTACTGCGAGACGCACCAGGTCGACGTCGTGAACGTGACTCCCACCTACGCCCATCTCCTCATGGAGCAGGGCCTGTTGGAGGGGCACCGCCCGCCGCTCGTCCTGCTCGGCGGCGAAGCCGTCTCCGAAGCGGTGTGGAACCGGCTCAGGGACACCGAGGGAACGTACGGCTACAACCTCTACGGCCCCACCGAGTACACGATCAACACGCTCGGCGGCGGCACGCTCGACAGCGACACCCCGACCGTCGGCCGCCCCATCCGCGGGACCCGCGCGCACATCCTGGACGCCTGGCTGCGTCCGGTGCCCGAGGGCGTGCCCGGTGAGCTGTACATCGCCGGGATCGGGCTGGCCCGCGGTTATCTCGACCGGCCGGGACTGACCGCGGAGCGCTTCGTCGCCGACCCGTTCGGCCTGCCCGGCGAACGCATGTACCGCACCGGCGACCTCGTCCGCCGCAATCCCGACGGCAACCTGGACTTCCTCGGCCGCACCGACGACCAGGTCAAGATCCGCGGCTACCGCGTGGAACCCGGCGAGATCGAGACCGCCCTCGCCCAGCACCCCGCCGTCGCCCAGGCCGCCGTCGTCGCCCGCGACGACGCGAGCGTCCCGGGCACCCGGCGCCTGATCGGATACGTCGTGCCCGCCGACCGCTCCGGCGAGGAGCGGCGCTCGACGGCCCGAGAACACGTCGGTGAGTGGCAGGACGTCTACTCCGACGAGTACGAACGGATCAGCACCGCCCTGTTCACCGAGGACTACGCGGGCTGGGACAGCAGTTACGACGGCCGGCCCATCCCCTTCGCCGAGATGAGCGAGTGGCGCGAGCGGACCGTCGAGCGCATCCGGGAGCTGAACCCGCGCCGCGTGCTGGAGATCGGCGTCGGCTCCGGGCTGCTGCTGTCGCGGCTGGCCCCCGACGCCGAGGCCTACTGGGCGACGGACTTCGCCGCCCCCGTGATCCGCAAGCTCGGCGAGGACCTGCTGCGGGACCCCGCGCTCGCCGCCAAGGTCGAACTGCGCTGCCGGCCCGCCCACGATCTCCGGGGCCTGCCCGAGGACTGGTTCGACACCGTCGTCGTCAACTCCGTCATCCAGTACTTCCCCGGCGTCGACTATCTCGCCGAGGTCGTCGAAGGGGCCATGCGGCTGCTGCGGCGCGGTGGCGCGCTGTTCGTCGGCGACGTGCGCAACCCCCGCCTCGCCCCCGCCTTCCACACCGCCGTCCAGCTCACCCGGGCGGCCGCCGACGCCGACCCCGAGGACGTACGCGGGGCGGCCGGACGCGGACTGCGGCTGGAGAAGGAACTCCTCGTCGACCCCGACTGGTTCACCACCCTCGGACACGACGTCGACCTGCGCACCAAGCGCGGCCGGCACCACAACGAACTCTCCCGGCACCGCTACGACGCCGTCCTGTACCGCGAGGGAGCCGACCCGGACGACCTGTCCGGGATTCCCGAAGTCCCCTGGTCCGCCGACCTCGTGACGCGGCTGGGCGAACAGCGGCCCGGACGGCTGCGTGTCACCGAGGTGCCCGACGCCCGCACCGCGGGGGAGCGTGCGGCACTGCGCGCCCTGGACGAGGGCCGTGTCGTCAGGCCCGACGCCGTCGGCGGGGGAGTGGACCCGGAGGACCTGCACGCCCTAGGGGCCTCCTTCGGCTACCGGGTGCTCACCACATGGTCGGCCGAACCCGGCTGCTACGAAGCCGTGTTCCTCATGGACGACGCCCCCCGGCCCGTCGTGGGGCTGTACCGGCCCGGTGGCGGCGAACCCCCGTACGCCAACGCGCCGACGGCCGCCCGTGACCGGGACACCCTGATCCGGCGGGTGCGCGAGGACCTGAAGACACGGCTGCCCGACTACATGGTGCCCGCCGCCTTCGTCGTCCTCGACCGGCTGCCGATGAACGACAACGGCAAGCTGGACGTCCGCGCGCTGCCCGAGGCCGAACCCGCCGTCGCGCCCGGCACCGGCCGCGGCCCGCGCACACCCCGCGAGGACGTGCTCTGCCGCCTCTTCGCCGAGGTGCTGGGACTGCCGGAGGTGGGCGCCGAGGACGGGTTCTTCGACCTGGGCGGCCACTCCCTGCTCGCCACCCGGCTGATCAGCCGCGCCCGCACCGAACTCGGTGCCGAGCTGGCGATCCGCGACCTGTTCGAGGCACCCACACCGGAACTGCTCGCCGCCCGCGCCGACGGCGGACGGCCCGCGCGCCCGGCCGTGACCGCGGTGGCCGGGCGGCCCGAGCGGGTCCCACTCTCCGCGGCCCAGCGCCGGCTGTGGCTGGTCGAACGGATCACCGGCGGCGGCGCCTCCTACAACTTCCCGCTGGTCTTCCGGCTGCGCGGTGCCCTCGACACGGGCGCCCTGCGCGAGGCGCTGCACGACGTGATGGCGCGGCACGAATCACTGCGCACGCTCGTCGGCGAGCACGACGGCGAGCCGTACCAGCGCGTCCTCGACGCGCCCGAGGCCGCCGTCCCGTTCACGGTGACCGACTGCTCCGAGGCCGAACTGCCCGCACTGATCGAGGCGGAGCAGCGCCGGCCCTTCGACCTGGCCGCCGAACCGCCCCTGCGGGCGGCGGTGTTCCGCCCGGCGGAGGGCGGCGGGAACGACGGCTGCGTCGTCGCGCTCGTGCTGCACCACATCGTCACCGACGAGTGGTCCGACCGTCCGTTCCTGGCCGGCCTGGACACCGCCTACCGGGCGCGGATCTCCGGCACCGCGCCGCACCTCGCGGCCCTGGCGGTGCAGTACGCCGACTACACGCTCTGGCAGACGGACCTCCTGGAACAGGTCGGTGAGCGTCAACTCGTTTACTGGACGGCGGCTTTGCGCGACCTGCCCGAGGAACTGACGCTTCCCCTGGACCGGCCGCGACCGGCGGAGCCGACCGGACTCGGCGCCACCCTGCGCCGCGAGCTGCCCCGCGAACTGGGCGAGGACCTGCGTGAGTTGTCGGCCACGACCGGCACCAGCATGTTCATGCTGTTCCAGGCCGCCGCGGCCGCGCTGCTGCACCGCCTGGGAGCGGGCGACGACATCCCCCTCGGGGCACCCATCGCCGGACGCACGGACAGCGCGCTCGACGACCTGGTCGGCTTCTTCGTCAACACCCTGGTGCTGCGTACCGATCTCTCCGGCCCCGACCTGTCGTTCCGTCAACTGCTCGCCCGGGTGAAGGAGTCGGACCTCGCGGCCTTCGAGCACCAGGACCTCCCCTTCGACCGCGTCGTCGAGGCCCTGAACCCGCCCCGCGTGGCGGGCCGCAACCCGCTGTTCCAGGTGATGCTCGGCTATCACCACCGCCCCGACGGCGACCCGGACCTGCTGGGCATGCCCACCGAGTGGTTCGACATGGACACCGGCACGGCCAAGTTCGACCTCGACCTCACCTTCGTCGACGAGGGCGCCGGCGGCCGCGTCACCCTGCTCCTGGAGTACGCCACCGATCTCGTCGACCCGGCCACCGCCGAACTCCTCGCCGAACGTCTCGTCCTGCTGCTCCGCGGCGCATCCGGCGCCCCGGACCTGCCCCTCGCGGCGATCGACCTGCTCACCGAAGCCGAACGGTCGGCCGCCGCGGGCACCTGGAACGACACCGCCCACCCGGTGGAGACCCGGTCCGTGCCCGAGATCCTGGCCGCCACGGCCGCCGCGCACCCCGGGCGGACCGCCCTGGTCACCACGGCCGGCAGCCTGACCTTCGCCGAGTTGTCCGCCCGCGTCGACGCCATCGCCGGTCTGCTCCTGCGGCACGGAGCGGGAGAGGGTGCCGTGGTGGCCCTGGCCCTGCCCCGGGACGCGATGGTGCCCGCCCTGCTCGGCGTGCTCCGCGCCGGCGCCGCCTACCTGCCCCTCGACCCCGCGTACCCGGCCCACCGGCTGGAGCACATGCTCACCGACGCGGCTCCCGTCTGCCTGCTCACCACCACCGAGCAGGCCGCCCGGCTGCCCGAACCGCCGGGCCTGCCAAGGCTGTTCCTGGACACCCCGCTCCCGGCGGCCCACCCGGTCCCGCCGCGCACCCACCACCCGCTGTCCGCCGCCTACACGATCTACACCTCCGGCTCCACCGGCACCCCCAAGGGCGTGACCGGCACCCACCGCGGACTGTCCAACCTCTTCGCCTCCCATCTGCGCGACCTGATCGCACCCGCGGTCCGCGACACCGGCCGGAGAGTCCTGCGGGCCCTGCACGCGGCCTCGTTCAGCTTCGACGGGTCCTGGGAACCCCTGCTGTGGCTGCTCGCCGGACACGAACTGCACGTCGCCGACGAGGCCACCCTGCTGGACCCGGCCCTGCTGCTCGCCACCCTGGACGAGCGGGCCCTCGACTTCGTCGACCTCACCCCGACCTATCTGCGCGAACTCCTCCACCACGGCTTCCTCGCCCCCGGCAGCCGTACGCCGGCGGTCATCGCGGTCGGCGGCGAGGCCACCTCCGCCGAGCTGTGGCGGCGCCTGGACGCCCTGCCCGGCGTCGCCGCGCACGACCTGTACGGACCCACCGAGTGCGCCGTCGACGCGTACGGCCGGCACGGCGGCGGCACCGGCCGCCCCGCCTGGGCGGCACCGCTCGACAACATCCGCGCCCACGTCCTCGACGACCGGCTGCGCCCCACGCCCGTCGGCGTCCCCGGCGAGCTGTACCTCGCCGGAGAGGGCCTGGCCCGCGGCTATCTGGGCCGTCCCGCCCTCACCGCGGAGCGCTTCGTCGCCGACCCGCACAGTCCGTCCGGCGAGCGCATGTACCGCACCGGCGACCTCGTGCGGCGCCTCACGGACGGCACCATCGCCTTCCTCGGCCGCGCGGACGAGCAGGTCAAACTGCGCGGATTCCGCATCGAGCCCGGCGAGATCGAGACCGCCACCACCGCCCACCCCTCCGTCGCCGCGACGGCCGTCGTCGTCCGTGAGGACACGCCGGGAATGCGCCGGCTCGTCGCCTACGTCGTCCCCGCCACGCCCGACGGCACGGACCCGGCGACGCTGCGCGCCCACCTCGCGGCCACCCTGCCCGAGCACATGGTCCCCGCCGCGTTCGTCCCGCTCGACGCCCTGCCCCGCACGGTCAGCGGCAAGCTGGACCGCGCCGCCCTTCCCGCCCCCGACACGACGGCGGCCCCCGGCGGACGGCTGCCGCGCACCGCCCGCGAGGAACTGCTGTGCGAGCAGTTCGCCACCGTGCTCGGCGTGGACCGCGTCGGCGTCGACGACGACTTCTTCGCCCTCGGCGGCCACTCGCTCCTCGCCATGCGCCTCGTCAGCCGGGTGCGCACCGCGCTGGACGCCGAACTGTCCCTGCGCGCGGTCTTCGACGCGCCCACCGTGGCCCGCCTCGCCGCCCTCCTGGAGGAGGCACGAACCGCCGCCCGCCCGGCCCTCACCGCCGGCCGGACCCGTCCCGAACGGCTGCCCCTCTCCTCCGCCCAGCGCCGCCTGTGGCTGCTTCACCAGGTGGACGGACCCACCCCCGCCTACAACATCCCCGCCGCCTGGAGGCTCACCGGAACCCTGGACCGCGCCGCCCTGGAAGCCGCGCTCGGCGACCTCGTCGCCCGGCACGCCACCCTGCGCACGGTCTTCCCCACCGGCCCCGACGGCCTGCCCCACCAGCACGTCCTGGAGCCCGGACAGGCACGGATCACCCTCCGCACGGAACCGGCGGACCGCCTCGCCGAGGCCGCCGCGCACCCCTTCGACCTGGCCACCGAACCCCCGCTGCGCGTCACCCTGTGCGAGACCGGCCCGGACGAGCACGTCCTGCTCCTGCTGCTCCACCACATCGCCACGGACGAGTGGTCGGACCGGCCGCTGCTCGCCGATCTCGGCACCGCCTACGCGGCCCGCGCCGCCGGCCACGCCCCGGACTGGGCCCCGCTCCCGGCGACGTACGCCGACTACACGCTCTGGCAGGAGGAACTGCTCTCCGCCGACGGCGACGAACTGCTCGCCCACTGGACCGAGCGGCTGGCCGGCCTGCCCGAGGAACTGACCCTGCCCACCGACCGGCCGCGCCCCCGCGAGTCGGGCCACGCGGGCGGCACCGTCGGCTTCACCCTCTCCCCGGCCCTCGAACGGACGCTGCGCGAGCTGGCCCGGGCCGAGGGCGCCAGCATGTTCATGGTCGTCCAGGCGGCCGTGGCCGCCCTGCTCCACCGGCTCGGCGCCGGGGACGACATCCCCCTCGGCGCTCCGGTCTCCGGACGCGGCGACGAAGGACTGGAGAACCTGGTCGGGTTCTTCGTCAACTCCCTGGTCCTGCGCACGGACCTGTCCGGTGCTCCCGGATTCGCCGAACTCCTGGGCCGGGTCCGCGAGACCGACCTCGCGGCCTACGACCACCAAGACCTGCCTTTCGAGCGGCTGGTCGAGGCTTTGAACCCGGAACGCTCCCTCGCCCGCCACCCGCTGTTCCAGGTGATGGTCGTCCACCTGGGCGAGCCGGGCGGGGTTCCGGACCTTCCGGGCCTGACGGCACGACGCGAACCCGTCGGTCCGCCGAGCGCCAAGTTCGACCTGAGCTTCGACTTCGTCGAACAGGGCGAAGGGGCGGGCGTCCAGGGCTGGATCGAGTACAGCGCCGACCTGTTCGACGAGAGCACCGTCCGGCGGATGGCGGACCGCCTCGTCCGTCTGCTGGAGCAGGTGGCCGCCGACCCCGCCCGCCCCGTTCGCGATCTCGACGTGCTCGACGAGGACGAGCGCCGCGACGTCCTCGGGCGGTGGAACGACACCGCGCACGAGGTGCCGGCCACGACCCTCGTGGAGCTGTTCCGCGCCCAGGCCTCCCGCACACCCGACGCGCTCGCCCTCGTCGCCGGTGAACAGCAGATCACCTACGGCGAGTTGGAGACCCGGGTCGAGCGGACCGCGCGGCTTCTCGCGGGGCTCGGCGCGGGACCCGAACGCACGGTCGCGGTCGCGCTGCCGCGCTCGGCGGACCTGGTCGTCGCCCTGCTCGCGGTGCAGCGCACCGGAGCCGCCTATCTCCCGATCGACGCCGAACACCCGCCGGAGCGCCGCGCGTTCATGCTCGCCGACGCCCGCCCGGTGCACCTGCTCGACGGGGCGCTGCCGGAGGGCCCCGAAGGCGAACTGCCCGCCTCCGTCGACCCGTCGAACCCGGCCTACGTCATCTACACCTCCGGCTCCACGGGCCGGCCGAAGGCCGTGCAGGTACCGCACCGGGGCATCGTCAACCGCCTCCTGTGGATGCAGGACACATACGCGCTCACGGTCACCGACCGCGTCCTGCAGAAGACCCCCGCCGGCTTCGACGTGTCCGTGTGGGAGTTCTTCTGGCCGCTGATCACCGGAGCGACCCTGGTCCTCGCCCGCCCCGACGGACACCGTGACCCGGCCTACCTCGCCGGACTGATCCGCGAACAGGCCGTCACCACGGTCCACTTCGTGCCGTCGATGCTCCGCGCCTTCCTCGACGAGCCCACCGCGCGGGACTGCACCGGTCTGCGCCGCGTCCTGTGCAGCGGCGAGGCCCTGCCCGCCGGCCTGGCCGCACGCTTCCACACCCTCCTGCCGGCCGAACTGCACAACCTGTACGGACCGACCGAGGCGTCCGTGGACGTCACGGCCGCACGGATCCTGCCCGGCGCCGACCGCGTCCCGATCGGCCGGCCGGTCTGGAACACCCGGCTGTACGTCCTGGACCAGGCGTTGCGGCCGGTACCGCCGGGCGTCGCGGGCGAGCTGTACCTCGCGGGCGTCCAGCTCGCCAGGGGCTATCTCGACCGGCCCGGTCTGACGGCCGAACGCTTCGTCGCCGACCCGTACGGTCCGCCCGGCACCCGCATGTACCGCACCGGCGACCTGGTCCGGCTGACCGGCGCCGGAGCAGTCGAATACCTCGGCCGCACCGACGACCAGGTCAAGATCCGCGGTTTCCGGGTCGAACCCGGCGAGATCGAGACCGTCCTCGCCCGGCACGAGACCGTGGCCCACGCCGCCGTCGTCGCGCGCGAACAGCGCCTCGTCGCCTATGTCGTGCCCGCCCCCGACCACACGCCCGACCCCGCCGGACTGCGCGCCCACCTGGCCACGCTGCTCCCCGACCACATGGTCCCGGCGGCCGTGGTCACCCTCGACGTCCTGCCGCTCACCGCGAACGGCAAGCTGGACCGGAAGGCCCTGCCCGCGCCCGACTTCGCGGCGGCCACCACCGCGACCCTGCCGCGCACCGCGCGCGAGGCCGAGCTGTGCGGCCTGTTCGCCGGCGTCCTCGGCCTCGAACGGGTCGGTGCCGAGGACGACTTCTTCGGCCTCGGCGGGGACAGCATCGTCGCCATGCAACTCGTCGCCCGCGCCCGCGCCGCCGGACTCGCGCTCAGCCCCCGCGACGTCTTCCGGCACAAGACGGCCGCCGCGCTGGCCGCCGTCGCCGGTGACCTGACGGACGGGGCCGGCCCCGTGCCCGACGGCGACCTGTTCACGGCGCTCACCGACGACGAGCGGGCCGAACTCTCCGGACTCGGCGCCGCCGAGACCCTGCCGCTGTCACCCCTCCAGGCGGGCCTGCTGTTCCACGCCTCCTTCGACTCCGGCGCCGACGGCCCCGACGTCTACACCGTGCAGGTCTCCTACGACCTCGACGGGCCCCTGGACGGCGGCCGGCTGCGCCACGCGGGCCAGGCCCTGCTCGACCGGCACGGCAACTTGCGGGCCGGGTTCCGCTACCTGGCCTCCGGGCGCCCCGTCGCCGTCGTACCCCGCAGCGCCGTACTGCCCTGGAGGCAGGTCGACCTGTCGGACCTGGACGACACCGCCCGCGAGGAGCGGTGGAGGCGCTGCCTCGCCCAGGAGCGGCGCAGGTTCGACCCCGCCGAGCCGCCGCTGCTGCGCCTGATGCTCGTCAAGGTCGGACCGGCGGCACACCGGCTGGTCCTGTCCCACCAGCACCTCCTCCTCGACGGCTGGTCCGTCCCGCGTCTGTTCGCCGAGCTGTCCGAGCTGTACGCGGGCCGGGAACTGCCCGCCCCGGCGCCCTACCGCGACCACCTGGCCTGGCTCGGCCGCCAGGACGCCGCCGTCTCGGCCGCCGCCTGGGCGACGGCCCTGGACGGGCTGGAGGAACCCACCCACGTCGTGGCGGCCGATCCCGACCGCACCCCGGCCGTTCCCGAGACACTGACCACACGGCTGACCCCGGAGCTGACCGAAGCCCTCACCGGCCTCGCCCGCTCGCGCGGCCTGACGCTCAACACACTGGTCCAGGGCGCCTGGAGCATCCTGCTCTCCCGGCTCACCGGACGTTCCGACGTCGTCTTCGGCGCCACCGTCTCGGGCCGGCCGCCGGAGCTGCCCGGTGTCGAATCGATGATCGGCCTGTTCATCAACACCGTGCCCGTACGGGTCAGGATCGACGAACGGGAGAGCCTCGGCGCCTTCCTCGACCGCCTCCAGGACGAGCAGTCCCGGCTGATCGCGCACCAGCACGTCGGACTGTCCGACATCCAGCGCGGCGCCGGCCTGGGCGAGTTGTTCGACACCCTCGTCGTCTTCGAGTCCTACCCGGACGCCGGGGGACCCGGCCTCGGAGCCGACGACGGGCTGCGCGCCGAGGTGCGCGACCACCAGGACGCGACGCACTACCCGTTCGCCTGGGCCGTCGAGCCCGGCGAACGGCTGACCCTCACCGCCGAGTACCGCACCGACCTGTTCGACCGGACCGCCGTCGAGCGGATCCGCGCCGCGATGGTCCGGCTCTTCGAGGCGATGACCGCCGACGCCGGACGACCGCTCGCCCGGACCGACATCCTCGGTCCCGAGGACCGTCACACCGTCCTCGTGACCTGGAACGACACCGCCCAGCCCGCCGCCCCCGGCTCACCGGCGACCGTCCCCGCCCTCTTCGAGGCACAGGCCGCCGCCGGTCCGGACGAGATCGCCGTGGTGTCGGGCCCGGTCACCTGGACGTTCGCGGAACTGAACCGGCGCGCCAACCGGCTGGCCGGACTGCTGACCGAGCACGGCGCAGGACCCGAGCGGATCGTCGCCCTGTCGCTGCCGCGCACCGCGGACTTCATGGCCGCCGTTCTCGCGGTGATGAAGGCGGGCGCCGCCTACCTCCCCATCGACGCCGACCTGCCCGCCGAACGCGTCCTCACCCTGCTCGACGACGCCCGGCCCCGGCTCGTCCTGACCACCGAGGCCCTGGCCGACCGCCTCCCGGACAGCGACGTACCGCTGCTGATCCTGGACTCGGCCGAGACCGCCGAACGCCTGGCCGGCCAGTCGGCCGACAACCGGGAGACCGGACCCGACCCGGACCACCCGGCCTACGTCATCCACACCTCCGGATCGTCCGGCCGCCCCAAGGGGGTCGTGGTCTGCCACCGCGGTGTGGTCAACCTCTTCCACAGCCACCGGCGCATGCTCCACGACCTCGCCAAGCGCACCACCGGCCGGCGCCGCCTGCGCGTCGGACACGCCTGGTCGTTCTCCTTCGACGCCTCCTGGCAGCCCCAGTTGTGGCTCCTCGACGGGCACGCCCTGCACATCCTGGACGACGAGACCCGCCGCGACCCGGACCTCACGGCCGAGGCGATCCGGACCGAGGGGCTGGACTTCATCGAGGTCACGCCCTCCTTCCTCGCCCAGATGGCCGACACCGGACTCATCAGCGACGGAGCCTGCCCGCTCGCCGTGGTCGGCGTGGGCGGCGAGGCCGTGCCGGACGCCCTGTGGAACGAACTGGCGGCTCTGGAGTCCACCGCCGCCTTCAACCTCTACGGGCCCACCGAGGCCACGGTCGACGCGCTCGCCGCCCGCGTCGGCGAGAGCGCGCGGCCCCTGGTCGGCCGCCCGGTCGGCAACACCCGCGCCTATGTGCTCGACGCGGCCCTGCGGCCCGTACCGCCCGGCGTGACAGGGGAGCTGTACCTCGCGGGAGAGGGACTGGCCCGGGGCTACCTCGGCCGGCCCGACCTGACCGCCGAGCGGTTCGTCGCCGACCCGTACGGCGCTCCCGGCACCCGGATGTACCGCACCGGCGACCTCGCCCGCTGGACCGAGGACGGCAGGATCGACTATCTCGGACGGGCCGACGACCAGGTCAAGATCCGCGGTTTCCGCGTCGAACTCGCCGAGGTCGAGGCGGTGCTCGACCGCCACGAGGACGTGGGCCAGGTCGTCGTGGTCGCCCGCGAGGACCGGCCGAGGGTCAGGCAACTGGCCGCGTACGTCGTCCCCGCCGAGGGCGCCCGCCGTCCCGAACCCGAGGCACTGCGCGCCCACGCGGCCGCCGTCCTGCCCGACTACATGGTCCCGGCCGCCGTGACCGTCCTGGACGAACTGCCCCTGCTCTCCAACGGCAAGCTCGACCGCAAGGCCCTCCCCGCCCCCGAGTTCACCCCCGCCACGGGCGGCCGGGAGCCCGCGAACGACCGGGAACGCACCCTGTGCGCCCAGTTCGCCGACGTCCTCGGACTGCCCCGGATCGGCGCCGACGACGACTTCTTCGCCCTCGGCGGCGACAGCATCGTCGCCATGCAGCTCGTCGGCCGGGCGCGCACGGCCGGACTGCGGGTCACCCCGCGGCAGGTCTTCCGGCACCGCACGGTCGCCGCGCTCGCCGCCGTGGCCGTCGAACTCGGCGCGGACGCCACGCGCCCGGCACACGACGACGGCTCCGGCACCGTGCCGCCGACCCCGATCATGCACGCCCTGCGCGAACTCGGCGGACCGATCGCCGGCTACCACCAGGTGGCCTTCGTCCAGACCCCTGCCGCCCTCGACCGGACCGCGCTGCGCACCGTGCTCCAGGCCGTCGCCGACCGGCACGACCTGCTCCGGGCACGCCTGGAGCGGACCGGCAGGGCGGGAGACGAGCGATGGGCGCTGCAGGTGCCGCCGCCGGGCACCGTGGACGTGGCCGCGTGGCTGCGGCGGGTCGACGTCAGGGGCGCGGACGACACCGCGCTGCGCGCCGCCGTCGGCGAGCACGCCCGCGCGGCGCAGGACCGCCTCGACCCGGACGCCGGACGCATGGTCCAGGCCGTCTGGTTCGACGCGGGCCACGGGACACCCGGACGTCTGCTCCTGCTCGTCCACCACCTCGTCGTCGACGGCGTGTCCTGGCGCGTCCTGCTGCCCGACCTCGCCGCCGCCTGGCAGGACGTGTCCGCGGGACGCACGCCGGACCTCGCCCCGGTCGACCTGTCGTTCCGCCGCTGGTCGCGCCGGCTGGCCGAGCGCGCCACCGATCCGGTCCGCGAGGACGAACTGCCCCTGTGGACCGCGATCCTGGCCGACGCGCCCGCCCTCCCCGCCCTCCGCGCGCTCGACAGCCGCCTCGATGTCACGGCGACCTCGCGGAGCCTGTCCCGCACCCTGCCCGCCGATGTCACGGAGCCGCTGCTCGGCCGGCTGCCCAGCGTCCTCGGGGCGACCGTCAACGACGTCCTCCTGACGGCCCTGGCCCTGGCCTTCGCCGACTGGCGCGGGCGACGGGGCGGGGGAGCGGACACCGAGGGCGGCGTCCTGGTCGACCTGGAGGGCCACGGCCGCGAGGAGGAACTCGCGGGCGACGCCGATCTGTCGCGCACGGTCGGCTGGTTCACCAGCGTCGTGCCCGTACGCCTCGACCCCGGAAGGATCGACCTGGCCGACGCCTTCGCGGGCGGACCGGCGCTGGACACGGCGCTGACCCGGGTACGCGAGCACCTGGCCGCCCTCCCCGCGGCGGGCGTCGGCCACGGCCTGCTGCGCCACCTCAATCCGGTCACCGGCCCGCTGCTCGCCCGACTCGGCGGCCCCCAGGTCGAGTTCAACTACATGGGCCGTTTCGGGGTGCCCGAGGCCACCGACTGGTCGTACGCTCCCGAGGACGACGCCGCCGACCTCGACGGCGACCCGGGAATGCCGCTCAGCCACGCCCTGACCGTCAACGCCCTGACCGAGGACCGGCCCGCCGGTCCCGAACTGTCCGCCCACTGGACCTTCGCCCCCGGTGTCCTTCCCGAGGAGTCGGTCCAGGACCTGGCGGACACCTGGTTCCGCGCGCTGTGCGCCCTGGTCGCCCGGGCCGAGTCCCCGGACGCCGGCCCGCGGAACCCCGGCACGGAGTCACCCTGACCCTCCGTTCTCCCCGCAGCACCTGACCCCGACGCCCGCATCGCACCGCCCGACCGAGAGGAACGCCAGATGACCAACCCGTTCGAGAACCCCGACGGCCTCTACCGTGTGCTCGTCAACGACGAGGGCCAGTACAGCCTGTGGCCGGACTTCGTCGACGTGCCCGCCGGCTGGACGGTCGTGCACGGGCCGGGCCCGCGTCGGCAGTGCCTGGACCACATCGAGAGCAACTGGACCGACATGCGGCCCACGAGCCTGGTGGAGAGCATGCGGCGGACGGGCTGACCCGGACGATGCTCTGCACGCGACTGACGAACGCGCGCTTCCTCACCATGGACCCCGACCGCCCCGTCGCCCGTGAACTCGGCATCTGGCGGGGCCGGATCGTGGGCCTGGACGAGGAGATCGCCGCGCTGCCCGCCCGCAGGGTGGTGGATCTCCAGGGCGCCACCGTGCTGCCCGGGTTCATCGACGCCCATGTCCACCTGGCCTGGACCGGGTTGAAGGCCGCCACGCCGAGCGTCGCCTCCCGCGGCACCGTGGACGACGTGCTCGCCCTCGTCGCGGACATCGCGGCGACGGCCCCGGAGGACGGCTGGGTCAGCCTCGCCGGATACGACCAGCGACCGCTGGGGCGTCATCTGACCGCCGTCGAACTGGACAAGGCGAGCGGCGGACGCAAGGTCTTCCTGATGCACGACTCCGGGCACGGCTGCGTGGTCAGCACCGCGGTCCTGGAACTCCTGCCTTCCGGACTCCCCCACGAGGAGGGGTTCCTGGCCGAGGGGGCGATGGGTGTAGCCCGCGCGCTGCGGCTCCCGCACGCCCAGGAGGACCTCGCCGACGCCATCGCCCACGCCGCCGGACAGTGCCTGGCGGAAGGGGTGACCGCCTGCGCGGAGGCGGGGATCGCGGGTGCCCTCTTCGGTCACAGCCCGGTCGAACTCGGCGCCTACCAACTCGCCCGTGAGACCGGCAGGCTGCCGCTGCGGGTCCAGCTGATGGTGGCGGCCGACCGGCTGCGCCCCGTCACCGCGCACCGCTCCGACGGCATCCCCCGCGCCCTCGACCTCGGCCTGCGCACCGGGTTCGGCGACGAGTGGCTGTCCGTGGGAGCGCTCAAGATCTATACCGACGGCGGCATGATGGCGCGCACGGCCGCGCTCAGCGGTCCCTACGAAGGACTCGACCACGCCGGCCAGTTGCAGGACGACCCGGAAGCGCTCGCCGAGACCGTCGTCGCCGGCCATCTCGCCGGATGGCAGCTCGCCGTCCACGCGATCGGCGACCGCGCGGTCGACGTGGCACTGGACGCCCTCGAACGGGCCCAGCGTCTTCGGCCGCGCCCGGACGCGCGGCACCGGATCGAGCACGCGGGGCTGGTCCGCCCGGACCAACTGGCCCGCTTCGCGCGACTCGGCGTGATCGCCGTCGTCCAGCCCAACTTCCTCCGCTCCTTCGGCGACGACTACGCGGCGATCATGGGAGAACGGCGCGCTCCCTGGCTGTACCGCGGGAAGGGTTTCCTGCGGCACGGCATCACGCTCGTGGGCAGCTCCGACCGGCCCGTCACGGACGGATCGCCGCTGCGTGCCGTCCAGTTCATGGTGGAGCGGGCCTCGTCGACGGGCCGGACGATCGGACCGGACGAGGGCGTCACGGTGGAGGAGGCGCTGCGCGCGTACACCGTGGGAGGGGCCTTCGCCTGCGGCTGGGAGGACAGCCTGGGAAGCCTCAGCCCCGGCAAGTACGCCGACCTGGCGGTGCTTTCCGACGACCCGACGACGGTGGAGACCTCGCGGATCGGCGACATCGACGTGGTCGCGACATTCGTCGGGGGCCAGGAGACAGAGGAGGCGGCACGGTGAGCGCTCGGACGGACGGCACCGATTCGCGTACGGAACCGGAAGCGGCGTCCCCGGACCCGCTCCGCTGGGTCATCTGGAACTCCCCGGCCGGGGTGACGGTGTTCGACCGTGACATCAACGGCCCGCTGCTCCTGGACGACGAGTCGGCCCTGGACGAGGTGCTGATCAGGATGCGGGCGGCGGGCGTCCCGGAGAGCGACGACTACCCGGGACCCCCCTGCTCCTGAGGCGCCGCCGGGCCCGATCGACAGCAGGTCCCGGCTCTGCCAGGGTGAACCGATGCGGATACCCAGGCAGGCAGCGAGAGTCGCGGTGCTGGACCCGGCGGGCGCCGTCTTCATGTTCCGGTACGACAACGTGGAGGTCGGCGTCCACTGGGCGCTGCCCGGCGGCGGAATGGACCCGGGGGAGACCCCGCTCCAGGCCGCCGTGCGCGAGGTGCGGGAGGAGACCGGCTGGACGGACATCGAACCCGGCGGCACGGCGCTGTGCTTCTGGGAACACGACTTCACCAGAGCCGGTGTCCCCGTGCGCCAGTACGAGCACATCTTCCTCGCGTACGGCCCCCACCGGCAGCCGGGCGGCGAGCTGGGCGCCTCGCAGGCGGCGGAGGGCATCCTCGGCGGGAGATGGTGGTCGCCGGGCGACCTCACGGACACGGCCGAGACACTGTGGCCGCCCCGGCTTCCCGAACTGCTCGCCGCCGTACGACGGGACGGCCCACCCACGACACCGGTCGATCTCGGCTTCATGCCCAACGGCCGCCCGGGGCCCCTCTGAACCCTCGGAGAGCCGGTCAAGGGCCGGGTGGCGCAGAGCAATTGCGCCTCAGTACACGTCCCGCACGTACCTCTTCTCGGCCGTGAGCTGCTTGACGTACGCGGCGGCGCCGTCCGGGGCGAGGCCGCCGTGGGTGACCGCGATGTCCCGCAGGGCCTGGTCGACGTCCTTGGCCATGCGGGAGGCGTCGCCGCACACGTAGAAGTGCGCCCCGTCGCGGAGCCAGGACCACAGCTGGGGACCGTGCTCGCGCATCCGGTCCTGGACGTAGACCTTGGCCCGCTGGTCGCGGGAGAAGGCCGTGTCCAGGCGGGCGAGCGTGCCGTCGGCGAGGAACGCGTCCAGCTCGTCCTCGTAGTAGAAGTCGGTGGCCCGGTGCTGCTCGCCGAAGAACAGCCAGTTGGGCGCGCGGTGGCCGAGCGCGCGCCGCTCGTGCAGGAAGCCCATGAAGGGCGCGATGCCGGTGCCGGGACCCACCATCACCATGGGGGTGTCGGGGTCGGCGGGAGGCCGGAACCTCGGGGAGGACCGGACGAAGACCGGCACCGGTGTGCCGGGGGCGGCGTCGGCGAGGAACGGCGAGCAGACGCCCTGGCGCGGCCGCCCGCCCGGGTTCTCGTAGCGGACGACGGAGACCGTGAGCGAGACGAGGCGGGGGTCGGTCAGCGGGCTGGAGGAGATGGAGTACAGCCGGGGCTGGAGCGGCTTCAGGACCTCGGCCCACTCCTGGGCGTCGGCCCGCACGGAGTGTTCGGTGATGAGGTCGACCGCCTGGCGGCCCCAGGACCACTGGGCCAGTTCGGCCTTGTTGTCGGGGCGCAGCAGCTTTTTCAGGACCCGGTCGTGGGTGCGCTCGGCGACGAAGCGCAGCAGCGCGGGAGTGATCCGGGTGATGTCGAGATGCCGGCGCAGGGCGTCGTGGAAGGGAACCTCCCCGATGTCGTCCAGGCGTACCGTGCCGTCCTGCGCGAGTCCGGTGGTGGCCAGCCATTCCGTCACGAGGCCGGGGGAGTTGACGGGGCGCACGCCGAGTGCGTCGCCGGCCTGGTAGGTGAGCGGGGTCTCGCTGTCGCGGGTGTCGAAGGTGAAGCGCCGGACCTCCTTGCCCGCGCCGGGCCGGCTGAGGAGCTGGTTGCCGGTCAGCCGGGCCGTGACGGGGCCGGGCTTCGCCGCCGGGGCGGCGGACGGCGGTGCCGGGGGAGCGGCCGGCTCCGGCGTGACGGTCTCCGTGCCGTCGGTCAGGGAGGCGAGGACCTGGTCGAGCCAGGCCGTGGCCGGGGGCCCGTAGTCGGGTTCGCAGTCCGTGCGCGGGGCGAGGCGTACGGCACCCAGTTCGTCGAGTCGCTGGTCGAGGCGGCGGCCGTGCCCGCAGAAGTCGTCGTAGGAGGAGTCGCCGAACGCGAGGACGGCGTAGCGCAGGCCGTCCAGGCGGGGTGTGTCGGGTGCGGCCAGCGCGTCCCAGAACCCGGAGCCGTTGTCGGGCGCGTCACCGTCCCCGAAGGTGCTGGTGATCAGCAGGACGTCGGCGCCGGCGGGCAGTTCCCCCGGGTGGGCGTCGTCCATGCCGACCAGCGTGGCCTTGTGCCCGGTGGTGGTGAGCCGGTCGGCGGCGGCCGTGGCGAACTCCTCGGCGTTGCCGGTCTGCGAGGCCCACAGGACGACGACCTCCCGGACGGGGCCGGAGGGAGCCGGGGCCGGGGCCGGGGGCGGCGTCCGCGGGGCCGCCCGTGAGTACATGCCGGCGAGCACTCCGTTCACCCACAGGGCGTGCTCGGGGCTGAAGGGCGCGCCCGGAGGCAGCACCGGCACGCCGGGGGCACCCGATGCGAGACCGGCGAGGAAGCCGATCAGGTACTGCCGCTCGTGCTCGGCCAGAACCGGTGGCGGGGAGGGCGCGAGCCCGAAGACTCCGGCGGGACCGGCGGGCGGGACGGAGCCGGACAGGGCGGCCACCGCCTCGGCCGGGCGCGGGTCGCCCCCGGCCCCGGGCACCGCCGCGGCCGTGGTTGTCGTCGGCGCCGTAGCCGTAGCCGTAGCCGGGGCCGTGTGCGGCGCCGTCAGGGACACCGGAGTCGCCACCTTGGCCAGCGACACCGCGCACACCTTGAACTCCGGCTGGAAGGACAGCGGGTCCACGGCGTCGCTGGTGACCGCGTTGACACTCAGGTATTCACCGAACAGGTCGTTCCAGTGGAAGGGCGCGAAGCAGCAGCCCGCCCGGACCCGGTCGGTCACGACCGCGGGCAGCACCGCCCGGCCGCGCCGCGACGCGACCTCCACCGAGTCGCCGTCGGTGACTCCGAGCGCGGCGGCGTCCTCGGGATGCAGTTCCACGAAGGGCCCGGGGTTGAGCTTGTTGAGCTTCGCGACCCTGCCCGTCTTGGTGAGGGTGTGCCACTGGTGCTGCACCCTGCCCGTGTTCAGGACGTACGGGTAGTCGTCGTCCGGCATCTCGGCGGGAGGCAGATGCGGGCGGGCGTGGAACACCGCGCGGCCGCTCGCCGTCGGGAAGACCGGACCGCCGCCGTGCCCGTCCACGTAGCGGATCGGGTTGCGGTCCGGGCCGTCCTCCCGCGCGGCGGGCCACTGCACCGGGGTGGACCGCAGCCGCTCGTAGCTGACACCCCGCAGGTCGTAGCCTGTCTTCGGGTTGTGGGCGCGCTTGATCTCCTCGAAGACCTCTTCCGCGCTGTGATAGCTGAAACCCCGCTCGTAGCCCATCGCGCGGGCGACGGCGGCGATGATCCTCCAGTCCGCCATCGCCTCCCCGGCAGGCTCCGTCACGGGCCGGGCCAGGGTCACATTGCGTTCGCTGTTGACGAGGACGCCCTCGGTCTCGGTCCACAGCGCTCCCGGCAGGACGACATCGGCGTACGCGTTGGTCTCCGTCTCGGCGAACACGTCCTGGGCGACGACGAACTCCGCCCGCTCCAGGCCCTCGATGACGGTCCTGCGGTTGGCCACGGAGGCGACCGGGTTCGTGCAGATGATCCAGCAGGCCTTGATGTCCCCGTCCGCCATCCGCCGGAACATGTCGACGGTGCCCTGGCCGGACCCGTCCTCACGGAGGGTGCCGGGGGCCAGCTCCCACAGCTCCTCGACGAAGGCCCGGTCCTCCGCGACCAGGACCGACCGCTGGCCGGGCAGTCCCGGACCCATGTACCCCATCTCCCGGCCGCCCATGGCGTTGGGCTGACCGGTCAGTGAGAAGGGGCCGCTGCCGGGCCGGCAGATCGCGCCCGTCGCCAGGTGCAGGTTCACCAGCGCGTTGGTGTTCCACGTGCCGTGCGTGGACTGGTTGAGGCCCATGGTCCAGCAGCTCGTCCACTCCCCGGCCTCGCCGATGAGCCGGGCCGCCTCGCGGATGTCGTCCTCCGGCAGGCCCGTGATCGCGGCGACCGTGGCGGGCGGGTAGTCGGCCAGGAACTCCGGCATCGCCTCCCAGCCCTCGGTGTGCGCGGCGATGAACGCGGGGTCGGTATGCCCGTTCTCGTACAGCAGGTGCAGCAGGCCGTTGAGGAGCGCCAGGTCCGTCCCGGGCCGCACCGGCAGGAACAGGTGCGCCTTGTCCGCGGTCGCGGTGCGCCGGGGGTCGACGACGATCAGCTTGGCGCCGCCCGACTTGACCCGCTCCATCATCCGCAGGAACAGGATCGGATGGCAGTCGGCCATGTTGGAGCCGATCACGAGGAAGACGTCGGCGTGCTCGAAGTCCTGGTACGAGCCGGGCGGGCCGTCCGCGCCCAGCGACAGCTTGTAGCCGGTGCCGGCGCTGGCCATGCACAGCCGGGAGTTCGACTCGATCTGGTTGGTCCCGACGAACCCCTTGGCCAGCTTGTTCGCCAGGTACTGGGCCTCCAGGCTCATCTGCCCGGACACGTAGAACGCGAAGGCGTCCGGGCCGTGCTCGTCGATCACCGCGCGGAGCCGGCGGGCCGTCTCGGCGATCGCCGCGTCCACCGGCGCGGGCTCGGCCTCCGCTCCCCGTTCGGCCCGCACGAGGGCCCGGGTCAGCCGTCCGGGGGCGGCGAGCAGGTCGGCCGTGGTCGCGCCCTTGGTGCACAGCCGCCCGAAGTTGGCGGGGTGCGCCTTGTCGCCGGACGCCTTCAGGACCGTACGCCGTCCGTCGGGGCCCGTCGTGACGTCGAGGACCATTCCGCAGCCGACACCGCAGTACGAGCAGACCGTCCGCACCTGCTGGGTGGTCGTGGTCACGAGCGGTCCTCCGTGTGATCGGCACCTTTCCCCACCGACGTTACGAAGGACCCATTACGCGGTTGTCACACCGCTCGATCACCGGCGGTTACACGCTCCACACACCGCCACCACGGGCCTTGTGAGGTGGGGCCCGCGGGGCGTGGCCTGCGGCGATGATTCCGTCCGGCAGCGCCCGTCCGACCGGCCGGCCGTACGGCGCGCGGGGACCGTCGTCCTGCCGCCGGCACGCGCGGCGGCGTGGCCGCGCGGGTGAGGTGTCGCCGGCGGCCGAGGACGATCAGGCCCCGGTCGCCGGCGGCCGAGGACGAACGGGCCCCCTCGTCTCAGTATCCGAAGCTCGACGTGGTGTACGCGCACTCCGTGTAGACGTAGCCCGGTGACAGCTTGGCGGTGTCCGAGGCGGGGGACTTGCCGGTGGCGCTACGGGACTTGTGCACGAAGTAGGTGGTGCCCACGGGCAGCCGGATGGTCCGCTGCGGGTAGTGCTTGCCGCTGTCGCTGCACGGCTTGAAACCGAGCCCCAGCGTGCTGCTCAGCGAGTACGACGTGCAGCTCCCGCAGGCCTTGAGGTTGAAGCTCCCGGTCACCGGCCCGGTGTACATGACCGTGATCTCGTCCGGGCTGTCGTTCTTGACCGTGACGGCGATGCTTCCGCCCGACGCGGTGGTCGGCAGGCGCTTGCCGGCCGCGGGCACGGTCTGCGCGACCTCCGCCGCGATGGCGATCTTCTGGGCGCGCGCCCGGTTCTTGTGGTGCGGGTTCTCCTTGACGAAGTCGTTCATGGTGGTGACGGCCTCGCTGAAGCTTCCGTCCTTGTACTGGTCCACACCGCAGGCGTAAGCACCCGAACGCGCGCTGCGCGAGGCCCGGTCGGCGTCCTTGCCGAGGGAGTCGGCCAGACCGGCCTCCTCTCCGGGCAGTCCCCGGACCTGGGTGGCGAGCCCGTCGAGGTGCTGCACGGCGGCACAGGGGTCGTCGCCGCCCACGGACTTGACCGCCTTGTCGACCGCGCCCTTCACGGCGGGCTCGACCTTCCCGGCCTGCGCGGAATCGGGGAAGGCCGACAGCAGCTCGCCGAACTGCGCGGTCCAGCCCGCCTCCCCGCCGCTCAGGGACGCCGCCGCGCACTCGTAGAGCGAGGTGGCCAGCCGGTCGTCGGGCCAGCGGGTGAGACTTCCCAGTGCCTTCTTGTCCATGCTGTTCGGCACCGTGCGGAGGTACTTCAAGGGCTGTACGGCGGCGCAGTAGTCCTCGCGCGCGAAGGGGGCGCCGACGGTGGTGTAGTAGGTCTTGAGCCGGTCGGGCACACGCCGGGCCGCCCGGGAGTCCGGGTGGTCCTCGCGCAGCGCGCCGTAGGCCGCCAGGGCGCGGCGGTAACCGGCCTCGCCGCTCGCGAAGTCCGACTTCCCGGACCGCTCGACGAGCTCGTCGGCCCGGTCGAGCCGGTCGAGGAGCATCTGCTCCGTCGCCTCGTCGCGCGCCCCGTCGTACAGGACGACGCCCGTGGCGGGCACGGCCAGCAGGACGACGCCGAGCACGGCCGCGATCAGGGCGCTCGGCAGCAGCGCCAGCCGGCTTCGCAGGCCCACGGACGCGCCGTGCGCGGCGGCCAGTGCCAGGAAGACCAGATAGAGCACGACCGCGGTACCGGGCACTCCGTCGGGGTCCGCGGGCAGGGCCACGATCAGCAGGATCCCGGTCGCGACCCAGCAGAGGGCCATGAGCACCCAGCGGCGCACGACGGCGTAACCGAGCCCCAGCCCGCTGAGGTTCAGCAACGCCACCGCGAGCGCACGCCAAGGGTGGGCGGGAGCGGGCGGTGGCGCGGTCGGCATCGGCGGCACGACAAAGCCGTCACGAGCACCTTGATGATCCCAGGACATGACGGTTCCCCCCGTCGATCACGCCTGAACTTACCTGACTTGTCAGCGTACGGACAGTCAGCGACCGGCGACAGGGCCCGCGTCGAGCCTCCGCGCCCCACCGGTCACACTCGCCGACAGACGCCTCCCGCGTCGGCCGTCTGGCGCTCACCGGGCCGGCGCCGCCGACCGCGGTCCCGGGGCCGGGTCTCCTCACCGTGTTCTCTGTCACGTGGGACCGAACCGGCGGATGCTCCTTTTCGGCGCCGACCTGACGGGTGGTTCGTGACCCTGGGCCATGGGCCGGCTGCGTTGCGACGTCGCCGGACGGCCCCGGCCGCGCGCGGAGATCGGGCCGCGGTGGGGCGTGTGTGGCTGCAGTGCCGCTCCACCTGACGGCCCTCGCTCTCTGGTGAGAGGCGCTTTCGCCGTGTAACGTCGCCGGCAGATGTCGTGGTTCGCAGTACCTGCCCGCGCCGTGGTGCGGGCGTTTTGCTGTGCAGTGCCCGAGGACCAGGACGACTACCTCCGGGTTCGCGCGGTGCGAACCCGTCAACGAATGAGAGGCACTGGCATGGCCAGCGGAACTGTCAAGTGGTTCAACGCCGAAAAGGGCTTCGGCTTCATCGCGCAGGACGGCGGCGGCCCCGACGTCTTCGCCCACTACTCCAACATCAACGCCACTGGCTTCCGTGAGCTCCAGGAAGGCCAGGCCGTGACGTTCGACATCACCCAGGGCCAGAAGGGCCCCCAGGCGGAGAACATCACCCCCGCCTGATCCCGCGTCACGCCGGCACGGCGTCTCGGTCGTCATCCACGATCGAGGCGCCGTGCGGACGGCTGACGACGAAGAACTCGCCGCCCCCTTTGGAGGGCGGCCGGGCCCGGGCCTCCCCGAGAGAGGCGGCCGGGCCGCGTACCGGCACAACCGCGGCAGCCTGCGACACGCCCGCGGGCGGGCGGGTCTCCGCCCTTTCCGGCGCCATCTGCGCCGATGCTCCGACGGCCCTCGTGTCGCCGTCCTCCCTCGTCAGCGCCCCACCACCTGACACAGGTCGTGCCGAGGCGCCGAGATCTCCCGGCCCGGCCGTCGACGACGGTCCCACCGATGCCCGTTCGTCGCGAGGATGATTTCCCCACGGGCGTGATGTCCCCGACGGCTTGACGGTGTGTCTGTCGTCCTGGATCCCCGCTTCATCAACGCTTCCCGCCTCCCGGATTCCTGTCCGCCAGGTCCCCGCCTCCCGCCACTCGGGTTCCCTTCCCCAGGCGTGCTGTTGAGGCCGTGACACGGCCCGGCCGGAGCGGAACGGCGTTACTCACTTTCGGGTGACGGCCCTGTGTGCTGCGCTGACGCGGAGGATGCCCGGCTATGGCCTAAAAGCAGCAGGAGTAAGGGAGTTGGCGATGACGAGCCATTACTCATCGGCTTTCGGCAGTTAAAGGGCTGATACAAGCATCTGTAACCGACATGTCCGTAATTCGTAACAGGTGCCGGGTGTCGCCCGTCCTGGGCCGTGATGTGCAGCAAGTTATGAGTCCTCGGCCACCGGGCCGGGACTCGCACAGGGTCGCACCGTGCGGGTTCCCCGAAAGGGGCGCCCGCACGGGGTGGGCCGGCTCTCGAACCTTAGGAGCTTTCATGTCCGTTTCCACGTCTGTCACTGCCCGCCGTATGGTGGCCGCCGCTCTGGCGGCCGGCGCTCTGGTCGGCTCGGCGTCCGTGTCGGCCTCGGCCGCCCCGCACGCCGACCGCTCGCACATCGCCATCAGCAGGGTGCAGAGCGACGCGCCGGGCTTTGACGACCGCTCCGCCCGTTCCCTGAACGCGGAGTGGGTGGAAATCACCAACTCCGGTCGCCGTGGCATCAACCTGGACGGCTGGACGCTGTCGGACCGTGACGGCAACCGCTACACCTTCAACCACTACCGTCTGGCCGGTCGTTCCACGGTCCGCGTCCACACCGGCTACGGCCGCGACACCAGCCGTGACCTGTACCAGGACCGCCGCAACGAGGTCTGGGACAACCGTTCCGACGCCGCCACGCTGCGCACCGAGCGCGGCCGCTTCGTCGACAGCGTCTCCTGGGGCCGGCACCACGACGACCGCTGGGGCCACGGCCGTGACGACCACCGCGGTCACGGGCGTGACGACCACCGTGGCCACGACGGTCGCTGAACAACCCCTGACGGCACGCCCGTTCAGGGCCGGATGATGGCGGATGACCGGCCGACGGCCGGACGCCGCCAGACCCCGTGATCACTCGGCTCGCCGGACGGCTTCGCTGAGGAGGACCCGCACCCCACAGTGCGGGTCCTCCGCGTGTCCGGGGTTTCCGGTGGTGTCTCAGGCGGTCTTCCAGGGGCCATTCCGGTGCCGTGCCGAGCGACCCGCAGGCGGGCCCGTCCTGGTGCCGCGCCGAACGGCGTTCAGACGGGGCCCATCCCGGTGCCGCCGAGCAGCAGGCCCACGTCCACCGTCGCCACGAGGACCGCCGTCGCGAACGCGAGCCGCTCCCGGCGCCGTCCCAGCACCGTCCCCGTCACCGCCACCAGGAGGGCCAGGGCCAGGGCCGTCACCTCGCGTCGGTCCGGCGGTCCCGCGGGTCCCAGAGCGAGCAGCGCCGACGCGATCACCAGCGGCACAGGAAGCAGCAGCCGGGCACGGTCCGGTCCGAGCCGTTGCGGCCACCCCCGTACCCCGGTCGCCAGGTCGCCGCGGATGTCCGGAAGCACATCGCCCAGATGCGCCCCGATGCCCAGCAGTGCCCCGGCGCCGAGAACCCACCAGGCCGGCCAGGGACGGCCGGGCAGGCCGAGGGTCACGAAGGCGGGCAGCGCGGCGAACCCCAGTGCGTACGGGGCCCAGGACCAGCCGGTGGCCTTGAGCCGCAGGTTGTACGTCCACGCCGCGCCGACCGCGGCCAGGTGCACGGCGCCCGCCCAGAGGCCGCAGAGGAGCGAGAGGGGTACGCACAGGGCGAGCGCCGCCCACGCGGCGGCCCACACCCGGCGCGCTCCGATCGCGCCCTCCACGACCGGCTTGCCCCGGCGGCCGGCCGCGATGTCCCGCCGGGCGTCGAACGCGTCGTTGCACCAGCCGACGGACAACTGCCCCGCGAGCACGGCGCTCCCCACCAGGACACAACCCCCGGGTCCGCGACCGCTGCTCACGGCCAGCGCCGCCGTCAGCGTGGTGACGGCCACGACGGCCCCGGGGTGGCACGCCCGGGCCAGACCGGCCACCGGGCCGCTCCCGCGCCCCGCGCTGTCACCGGCCGTCACGCGCTCGGGAGTACCCATCCGGCGATGGTAGGAGCCCGCGTCCTCGGGGCCCGGGCGCGCCACGGGACGAACGGCCGGACGGGCGATCCCTGGTGGTGGTGCGCCGGTCCGGGGAAGGCCTGTTGGGCAGCCCACCCCAGCCGGTTCGGACGGGAGCCCTATGACGCGGATCGCCGCTGTTCACGGAACCCTCGCGCCGCACCGCTACGACCAGTCCGAGATCACGGACATGGTGGCCCGGCGGTGTCTGCGCGACGGCGCCGACCGCCACGCGCTCGACCGGCTGCACCGCGCCGCGAAGGTCCGCGGCCGCCACATGACACTCCCGCTCGAGGAGTACGAGACGCTGGACGGATTCGGCGCCGCGAACGACGTGTTCATCCAGGCGGCGACGGACATGGGCGCCAGGGCGGTCCGGGAGGCACTGCGTCTGGCGGGTCTGTCGGCGGCCGACGTGGACCTCCTGGTGTTCACCTCCGTCACGGGCATCGCCGCGCCGTCCGTCGACGCCCGGGTGGCGGGCCGCCTCGGCATGCGGCCGGACGTCAGACGTCTGCCGATGTTCGGCCTGGGGTGCGCAGGCGGTGCCGCGGGCTTGTCCCGCATGCACGACTGTCTGCTGGGCCGGCCCGAGCAGGTGGCGGTGCTGCTGTCGGTGGAGCTGTGCTCGCTGACCTTCCAGCGCGACGACGCCTCCCTGGCCAACCTGGTGGCCACCGGTCTGTTCGGTGACGGCGCCGCCGCGGTCGTGGCCTGTGGATCCCGTCGGACCGGCGGGACCGCCGGCCCCACGATCGTGGACACGCGCAGCCGGCTGTATCCCGAGACCAGCCGCATCCTGGGCTGGGACGTCAGGGACTCTGGATTCCAGGTCGTTCTGGACCCGGAGATCCCCGACGTGCTGCGCCGTCATCTCGCGGACGACGTCCAGGGGTTCCTCGGCGAACACGGTCTGAAGACGAAGGACGTGAGCGCGTGGGTGTGCCACCCCGGCGGACCCCAGATCATCGAGGCCGTCGGCGAGGCGCTCGAACTTCCGGACAACGCACTGGATGTGACGTGGCGTCATCTGGCCGACGTGGGCAACCTCTCCTCGTCGTCCGTGCTGCACGTCCTGCGCGACACCCTGGCCGCCTGCCGCCCGCCCGCCGGCACCCCGGGGCTGCTGCTCGCGATGGGACCGGGCTTCGCCTGCGAGATGGTGCTGCTGCGCTGGTAGGCCGCCCGGCGCACGACATGGAACGGTGGGACAGGGACACATGGACTGGTACGCACTGCTGGTGGCCGCCGTCGCCGCCGAACGCGTCGGCGAACTCGTCGTCGCCCGTCGCAACGAGCGCCGGAGCAGAGCGCGCGGCGCGATCGAGGCGGGCCGGGGCCACTACCCGGCGATGGTCGCCCTGCACACCGCCCTGCTGCTCGGCTGCCCGGCCGAGGTGTGGCTGGCCGACCGGCCCTTCGTCCCGGCACTCGGCTGGTCCATGCTGGCCGTGCTCGCGGGCGCCCAGGCGTTGCGCTGGTGGTGCATCGCCACGCTGGGGTTCCGGTGGAACACCCGGGTGATCGTCGTGCCCGGTCTGCCACTGGTGGCCCGTGGCCCCTACCGGGTGCTGCGGCATCCGAACTACGTGGCGGTCGTCGCGGAGGGAGTGGCCCTCCCGCTGGTGCACACCGCCTGGGTCACGGCCGTCGCCTTCACGCTGGCCAACGCCGCCGTGCTCACCGTACGCATCCGGTGCGAGAACCGGGCCCTGGCCGGTGTGGCTCCCTCGTTCGGGTCCGTTCCGGCGTGATCGACGTCCTGGTGGCCGGTGGCGGCCCGGCCGGACTGGCCGCCGCGATCCACAGCGCCCTGGCCGGCCTGGAGGCGGTGGTCGTCGAGCCGCGGACCGCGCCCGTGGACAAGGCGTGCGGAGAAGGTGTCATGCCGCGCGGCGTGGTCGGGCTGCGGGCGCTGGGCGTCGAACCGGCGGGCAAGGAACTGCGCGGGATCCGGTACGTGGACGGCGCCGCTCGCGCCGAGGCGTCCTTCCGCGGTTCCGGCGGCCTGGGCATCCGGCGTACCGAGCTGCACCGCGCGCTGCACGAGCGCGCACTCGGTCTCGGCGTCCGGATCGTGCCGGGCAGGGTGGGGGAGGTGCGCCAGAACGCGGACTCGGTCGGCGCCGCGGGTCTCACGGCCCGCTGGCTGATCGCCGCCGACGGACTGCACTCCGCCGTCCGCCGCGGCCTCGGGCTGGAACTGCCCGGCGGCGCGCACCGGCGCTACGGGCTGCGCCGGCACTACCGCGTCGAGCCCTGGACCGACTTCGTCGAGGTCCACTGGTCCGGCCGGGGCGAGGCCTACGTGACCCCGGTCGCCGACGACCTGGTCGGCGTCGCGGTCCTCAGCCGGGTCCGGCGTGGATACGACGAGCACCTGGGTGACTTCCCGGCCCTCACCGCGTCGCTGCGCGGGGCCGGAGCCGAGGCCACGGACGTACGGGGCGCCGGGCCGCTGCTCCAACGGGTACGCCGCAGGGTGGCCGGACGCGTCCTGCTGGTCGGTGACGCGGCCGGCTACGTCGACGCGCTCACCGGAGAGGGGATCGCCCTCGGCCTCGCGACGGCCGGTGCCGCCGTCCGCTGCATCGCCGCGGGGCGGGCAGGGGAGTACGAGCGGGCGTGGGCCATGCTGACCCGGCGGCACCGGCTGCTGACCGGCGCCCTGCTGGCCGCGAGCCGCCGCCCCGGTACCGCCCGTCTGGTCGTCCCCACGGCGTCCCGGCTCCCCCTGGTCTTCACCGCCGCCGTCCGCGCGCTGCAGTAGCGCCGGGACGTCCCGCGATCACCTGCATCATCACGGGCGAGAGGGGTACTTGCGCCAGACGTCAAACCCACACCCTCGCGCCCCGGGAGCGCCGCCAGGACCCCGAGTACCCCCGTCGTGCCTCAGCGGATAGGAGAGTGACCTGTGGTCACCGTGTCCCTCACCGGAACGTCCAGGGAGGATGCCGTCACCGTCTTCGACGTGCTGCGCACGGCGTTCCCCACCGACCCGCCCTTCGACGACGTGCCCGAGGATCCACCGGGATCCCGTCCCGAGGTCTGGACCGCGGACATCGCGCTCGCCGACGACCGCATACCGACCGGCCCGGCCCCGCTGGAAGGCCCGGTCAGCGCGACGCTGCAGGGCGGCTGTCTGGCCGTGGACCTTCTGCGCGAGGCCCTGCGCGGCGCGTTCGCCGTGCAGGAGCGGGGCACCGCGTCGGGAGACCGGGAGAAGGAGGTCGACCTGAGTCTCGGGGCCCTGGACGGCCGGGTTCGGGGTACCCGGTTCACGAGCGACGGCCGGAGCACGCCGCGGTGCCCCCGGCCCGGGTCGCGGACGGACAGGAGGTGATCACCGTGTCGGATGTACGGGCGCGGGCCGACGTGCCGGCCGAGCGGACAGGCGGGAACGGATCGGAACCGGTGGGTGAGCTGGTCCAGCGGGCCTCGCAGCAGCTCACCGAACTGGTGCGGGGAGAACTCCGGCTGGCTCAGGCGGAGATGAAGGAGAAGGGCAGGCGCTACGGGAGGAGCGGCGGTCTGTTCGGCGGCGCTGGAGTGGTCGGCTTCCTGACCCTTCAGGCGCTCGTCGCCACCGCGATCGCCGGGCTGGCCGTACCGCTTCCGGTATGGGCGGCGGCGCTGATCGTCACCGCCGTGCTGGCCGTCGTCGCCGCGGCCATGGCGCTGACGGGCAAGAAGCAGGCCGACCCGGCGGCACCGCCCAAGCCGGAGCAGGCGATCGAGAACGTGAAGGCCGACGTCGCCGAGATCAAGAGGAGTGCCCACCGATGAGCGAACAGTCCGACGGCAAGCAGACGGGCACGACACCCGCGGAGGTGCGTGAACAGGTCGAGCGGACCCGCGCCGAGCTGGGAGAGACGGTCCAGGCGCTGGCCGACAAGGCCGACGTCAAGGCCCGTGCGAAGGACAAGGGCGCGGAGGTCAAGGAGAGGACCGTGGAGGCGGCAGGGCAGGCCAGGGAGAAGACGGCCGAGGTCGCAGGGCAGGCCGCGGCCAGGGCGGGCGAGCTGAAGGCGAGGGCGGCCAAGGCCGCGCACACGGTCCAGGACAAGGTGCCCGACCCGGTCAGGGACCGGGCGGCCCACGCCGCGGACCAGGCGCGGGACACGGCCGCGCGGGCCGGCGCCGTATGGCAGGAGAAGGCACCCGAACCGCTGCGGGAGCGGTCGGCCCAGGGAGCGCGGCTGGCACGCGAGCACCGGACGCTGATCCTGGCCGCCGCGGGCGCCGTCGTCGTCGTATGGCTGACCGTCCGCCACCGGAAGGGGTGAACGGCCCACCACGCGGGACACCGTGCGGCGTGAGGCGCGGTGCTCCCGTCCGCCGACGAGTCCCCGGGCCCTCACGGCGCGGGGACTCGCGCTTTCCAGCGCCCGGCCCCACGGCACGGACGGACCCCGTTCGACCGGTCCGGCACCGGGGCCCGGGCAGACGAGCGAAGAGGAGAGGGACCGCCCATGCAGGGTGACGTACAGGAGAGCGGGCGGGACGAGACTCCCGAGGAGCGGGCCGACCGGAAGTGGGTCGATCTGCTCCAGGAGATCCGTGTGGCGCAGACCGGCGTGCAGATCCTGTTCGGGTTCCTGCTGACCGTGGTGTTCCAGCCGTCCTACCGGCGGTTGTCGGACGCGGACCAGGCGCTGTACATGGTGACGATCGTCCTCGGCGCCACGGCCGTGGGCGCACTGGTCGCCCCGGTGGCGTTCCACCGGATCGTGACGGGCCGCTTCATCAAGCCGGAGGCCGTCGCGTGGGCGTCCAGGCTGACCCTGCTCGGCCTGCTGCTCCTGCTGCTCACCATGACCGCAGCCCTTCTGCTGGTGCTGCGCACGGCCACGCACGACGACGGGTACGTGCCCTGGATCGTCGCGGGCGTGGCGGGGCTGTACATCCTGTGGTGGCTCGTCATCCCCACGGTTCTGCGGATGCGTCTCGGGCGCCACGGGCCCGGGAGCTCCGACGGGGACGAGCGCGAGGCGGACTGAAGCCGGCTCCCGGCACAAGCCCCGGGTGGGACGGCCTCCTCGGCCGTCCCACCCGGCGGCCGCCGGGTCGCGCGCTGTCCGATCGCCCGCCGTGCGGAGCCGCGCGGGGCGTCTCGTCGTCAGCGGTTGCGGATGGCGCTGGTGGTGAAGAACCCGGTGGCGGCGGCGGCGACAAGAGCACAGACAGAAAACAGCATGGTTCGACGCACGGGACGTCCTCTCTGACGGAGCGTGAGTTGGCACCCTGCACAACGCCGGTCATGCCGTCGGGGGCTCGCCGCCGCCCCATACGCCACCCGCATGGACGCGAACCCGGGTCGTCCCGTGCGGATCACCGGGGGCGCGGCACGTCCGCCGGCCCCCGTACTCTTCGGCGATCCGCCGTCGCCCGTGCCGTTCAGCGAACGCGGGCCACCGCCGTGTAGATGCCGCTGTCCTCCGGCGCGGGCGCCGGGACCGCGGCCGACTGGACCCACTGCGTCGCCGTCACCAGGCCCGGCGAGACGAGGTCGAGGCCCTCGAAGAAGCGCTCCACCTCGGCCCGGGTACGGAAGCCGAGCTGGATGCCGCCCTTCGCGTACTCGGCCGTGACCTGCGCGGAGAGCTCGGGGAACACGTCGGAGGAGGCGTGCGACAACACCAGGTAACTGCCCGACGGCAGCGTGTCGACCAGGTTGCGCACGATGGAGTGGGCGTCCTGCTCGTCGGGGATGAAGTGCATCAGCGCGATCAGCGACAGCGCGATCGGACGGCTGAAGTCCAGGACGTGGCGGGCGTGTTGGACGATGTCCTCGGGCCGCCGCACATCGGCCTGGATGTAGTCGGTGACGCCCTCGGGCCGGCTGACGAGAAGCGCCTCGGCGTGACGCAGCACGATCGGGTCGTTGTCGGTGTAGACGACCTTCGCCGACGGCGTGATGTTCTGGACGATCTGGTGCAGGTTCGGCTGGGTGGGAATGCCGGTGCCGATGTCCAGGAACTGGTCGACACCCTGCTCGGCGAGCCAGGCGGACGCCCGCTGCATGAACTCGCGGTTCTGCCGGGCCGCGTCCCTCGCCTCGGGCGGCAGCTTCTCTCCCACGGCCTCGTCGACCGGGTAGTTGTCCTTGCCGCCCAGCAGCCAGTCGTAGACCCGCGCCGGATGCGCCTTGCTGGTGTCGAGCGGCGGAAACGACTGTCGGTCGATCGTCATGCTAGCTCCCATCGCACCACGCGAACGCGGGCAGGCCAAGTGTTCGATCATCCTACTCGGACCGGCCATGTCATCGGCACGGTACGGGAGTTGAGCGGGGGATGAGGGGGCCGCGAGGGTCCGGTCCGGCCGGCGCGGTGTGGCCGGCCGGGCCGGGCTCCGGTTGCGGGGCTCCGCTAGCGCCCGCACGCTGGCTGGAGGGGTGACCCGCGCCAGGGGATGGTCGTCGTGAGCGGAGCCGCAGGCCGGACGACGAGGCTGTTCTCGCGCCGGGACCGCGCCGTCATCGCCGCCGCCTCGATCGCGATGCTGCTGGTGGAGCTGGACTGGTTCGCGCTGAACCTGATGCTGCCCGTGATCGCCCGCGACTTCGGGACACCCACCACGAATCTGCAGTGGCTGGTGAGCGGCTACATGCTGACGCTCGGGGCACTGATGATCGTCGGCGGGCGGGCGGCCGACCTCTACGGCCGCAGAAGGATCATCGTCATCGGGCTGACCGGCTTCGCCGTGATGTCGGTGGTGTGCAGCGCCGCGCAGAACGCGGCCTGGCTGACCGCCGGACGCGTGGTCCAGGGGATGGCGGCGGCGCTGGTCCTGCCCATCGCGGTGGCGGTGGTGACGGCGCACTTCCGTGACGGCCGTCAGGGCCGGGCCGTCGGGACCGTTCTCGCGTTCAGCGCCGTCGGCACCGCGCTCGGACCCTTCGTCGGCGGTTCCTTCGCCGAGCTCGTGAGCTGGCGCGCGGTCTTCCTGCTGAATGTGCCGTTCTGCGCGCTGGCGGTGCTGCTGATGCTGCGCTATGTGACGGAGTCGCGGGACGAGGGAGCCGCGCGGGGGATGGACCTGCCGGGAGCCGTCACGCTGGCCGGCGGTCTGACGGCCGCCATGCTCGGCGTCGACCAGGGATCGCGCTGGGGCTGGGGCTCGGCGGTCACTCTGGTGTGCTTCGCCGCGGGCGCGGTGCTGCTGACCCTGTTCGTGACGGTGGAGCGGCGGACCGCCGAACCGCTGATCGACCTGTCCCTGCTGCGCAATCGGCCCTTCGTGACCGTGACGGCGGCCGGGACGGTGTCGAACATCGTGTACTGCCTCGTCGCGGTGCTGGCGGCGCTGTACCTCCAGCAGGCACGGGGACTGTCACCGCTGGAGTCGGGCGTCGTCTTCCTGGCACTGTCCGCGGGAGTCGGCGCGGCGAGCTACTGGTCCGGGCACCTGGCACGCCGGTGGCGGGCCGAGGTGCTGATGGCGGTGGGGCTGCTGCTGAGCGGGGTGGCGCTCGCCGCGCTGACCTGGGCGCGTCCGCTCGCGCTCTACGCAGCCGTGTTCGTGGTGGTCGGCGCGGGTGTCGGACTCGGCTGGGCGCTCACCAACGTGGCGACCCAGTCGTACGTGTCCGCCGGACGCCTGGCGGCCGCTTCGGGAGTGGTGCTCACCTCGCTGGTGCTGTGGGGCGCGGTGGCCGTGACGGTCGCCGCGACCGTACTGGAGGAGGTCAGCGGATCCGCCGGCGGCGCCGCTTCCGACGGCTCGGCCATCGACGGCGTGCTGCGTGTGGTCGCCCTGCTCTCGGTGGCCGGTGCCCTGGTGCTGGTCCCGCTCGTCCGCTCCGGCACCGGGACACCCGGTGAAGAGCCCACCGCGGCGCGGGAGGGCGTGGACGCGGCCCCGCGAACGCGCTAGTGCGTGCCGGGCGTCGCCGGGTGGGCGAGTCCGCGCGGGCATGCTCCAGGACGGCGCCCGCGGCGGCCGGGCGGCGGCACCGTCTCCGCGCCCCCGCCGATTCGCGCAGGCAGGAGCCTCCCGAGTCGGGTTTTGAATCGCGCTTTACACATCCGCTGCAACCGCGGACCCGCGCTCGCAGTCCAAAAGAGCATTGAGGCAGGCACGATTGTGAGCCGGGGTAAAAGTGAAGCGACGTAGCGGGATAACGACGGCACTCGTCATGGTTGCGGTGCTGGCGGGGGCCAGTGCCTGTGGCGGGGGTACGCCGAAGGCGAGTTCAGACGACGGGAAGGCCGGGGCGAAGAAGCCGACGGCCAGTGCGAAGCCGTCACCATCGAAGCCCGCCGGGCCGCCGATGCTGCTGGAGACGATCACGCCCCAGACCGGTACCACGGTCGGCGTCGCGATGCCGATCTCGGTCATCTTCACCAACCCGGTGGCACAGAAGGCCCGCGCCGGCATCGAGAAGCACATGAAGGTCACCAGCTCCCAGCCCATGACGGGCGCGTGGCACTGGTTCGGGGACCGGCGCGCCGACTGGCGGCCCAAGTCGTACTGGGCGACCGGTACGAAGGTGAAGATCACGGCCGATCTGAAGGGTGTCGCCAACGGCAACGGCCGCTACGGCACGCGCTCCTACATCCACGACTTCACCGTCGGCGACGACGTCCGCGCGGACGTGTCCGTCACCGGTCACACCATGAAGGTCACCAAGAACGGCGCGCCGGTCCGGACCCTCTCGATCAACGCGGGCAGCGCCGAATACCCCACGTGGAACGGCGTGATGGCGGTGATCGACAAGCAGAAGGAGGTCCACATGACCTCGTGCTCCGTCGGCATCAGCTGCAACAAGGGCGACGCGAACTACTACGACCTGACGCTCCCCTGGGACGTCCACCTGACGCAGTCCGGGACGTACGTCCACTACTCGACCGGTGACCCGAACCCGGGCAGCGGCAGCGCCCGGGGCTCGCACGGCTGTGTCCACCTGTCGATGTCCGACGCCGAGTGGTTCTACAACCAGGTCAAGCAGGGCGACCCGGTGTCCGTCACCGGCTCCCCGCGCGCCAAGGCCCCGGCCGACAACGGCTACGCGTCGTTCAACCTGAGCTGGGACCAGTGGCTCGCGGGCAGCGCGGCCGGCGAGGCCACCGCTGGCTGACGCCGGACGGCGTGCCCGGGCCGGGTGATCAGAAGAGCATGGCCAGATCACCCGGCCGCACCCGGGCCGTGACGGGGAGGGTGGCCTCGACCTCCCCGTCCGCGCCGTAGGGCACGGGCCGGTCGGCCTCGATACGGATCTCCCGGCCCCGCAGGATCACCACTTCCGGGCGCGCGGTGTGCGCGCCCGTCTTGAGTTCGTTCATGAGGGTGAAGAACAGCCGGCGCGGTGCGTGGCGGATCATCACGACGTCCAGCAGACCGTCGTCCGTCAGCGCCAGCGGGGCGATGATGCGTCCGGAGCCGTAGTAGGCGGAGTTGGCGGCCACGACGGTGTAGCCGCGGTGGAAGTGTTCCTCCCCGTCGACGGTGACGCGGTACGACACCGGACGCCACCCGGTGACCGCGCGCAGACCGCCGGCGTAGTACGAGGCGGCCCCGCGCAGCACGCGCGCGTGGTTGGCGTGCTGATTGGCGAGCGCGTCGACGCCCGCGTACACGCTGCCGAGGACCACGGTCCGCGCGTGCACCGCGGATTCCACCTCTATGGTGTCGACGCGCCGGGGCTCATGGTGCAGCAGGACGCGGGCCAGGTCCTCGGCGGCCGTGGGCAGGCGCAGCGCGCGGGCGAAGTCGTTGCCGCGCCCGGCCGGGACCAGACCCAGCACGATGTCCGTGCCGCTGAGGGCGCCGCCGATCCCGCCCGCGATCCCGTCACCGCCCACGGCGAGCACGACCCGGCCCCGCTCCCCGGCCCGGAGCGCGAGCTCCTGCGCGTGGGCCAGGCTGCGGCTGTACTCGGTCTCCAGACCGGCTCCGGCCTCCCGCAGCAGGCGGGCTACCGGGAGCAGCGCGGCCGCCCCGGTGGAGCCGCCCGCGGTGGGATTGACGACGGCCGTGAACTGTCGCATCGGTGTGCCTCCGGGCAGTGACGGGTGGGGACGGAGCGGGCAGGGAGGAAGCTGTGCGGGACGCCGTGACGCCGTGACGCCAGGTCGCGGGGACGGCGCGACGGCCGGGGGGAGCGGACGATCCGGCGGTCGCCCTCGGCCGCCGCCGGATCGTCGCTCGCGGTGGGCGTCAGTCGACGGGCAGCAGGATCCCGGGGTTGAGCACGCCGTCGGGGTCCAGCCGGTCCTTGACGGCCCGCAGCGCCTCGACGCCCAGCGGTCCCGCCTCCCGGAGGTACCAGTCGCGGTGGTCCGTTCCCACCCCGTGGTGGTGGCTGATGGTTCCGCCCGCGCTCAGCACGGCCTCGTTGGCGGCTTCCTTGGCCGGTGCCCAGTGGGTCACGGCGTCCTCGCCCTGCGCGGAGACCACCGTGAAGTAGAGCGAGGCCCCGTTCTCGTACACGTGCGAGATGTGGCACATGACCAGGGGCGGGGTGCCCGCGGCGGTCAGCGTCTCCGTGAGGGCGGTGCGGACGGCGGCGTAGAGCTCGGGGACGCGCGACCAGAAGGTGGCGGTCTCCAGGGTCTCGGCGAACGCCCCGGCGTCGAGCAGCGCGTCGCGCAGATACGGTGCCGAGTAGCGGCCGTGCGCCCAGCGTTCGCCGGGCTCGGCGCCGAGGTAGGTGCCTCCGGCGGCGCGCAGGACCGCCGCGGCCTCCTCACGACGGCGCGCGGTCTCCTCCTCGGTCCCCTCGTACCCGGCGATCGCCGTGCAGCCCGGGTTCGCGGGGGCGTCGGACGAACCGATGGCGTCGGGCTGGGCGAGCCCGACGAAGGTCTCGGTCTCGTCGGACAGCCGCAGCACCGTGGGACGCGGTCCGTCCTGCGCGAGCCGGCGCAGGGCGGTGGCGCCCTCCTCGAACGACGCGAACCGCCACCCCTCGTACACACGTGTCCGCGGCAGCGGCCTGATGCGTACGGTGACGGAGGTGATGACGCCGAAGGCGCCCTCGGAGCCGAGGACGAGCTGGCGCAGATCGGGGCCGGCCGCCGAGCGGGGGGCGCGGCCCGTGTCCAGGGTGCCTTCCGGGGTGGCGAGGGTGAGACCGAGGACCATCTCGTCGAAGCGGCCGTACCCGGCGGAGGCCTGGCCGCTGGACCGGGCCGCGGCGAATCCGCCGATCGTCGCCCACTCGTAGGACTGCGGGAAGTGCCCGAGCGTGAAGCCGTGTTCGGCCAGGAGCGCCTCCGCGTCGGGAGCGCGCAGGCCCGGCTGGAGCGTGGCGGTCCGCGACACGGGGTCGATGCCGAGCAGCGCGTTCATGCGGCGCAGGTCGAGTGCGACGAAGGCGCTCCGTTCCGGGGCGAGGCCGCCGACGACGGAGGTGCCCCCGCCGAACGGGACGACGGCGAGGCCGTGTTCGGCGCAGACGCCCAGGACGGCGAGAACCTCGTCGTGGGTGGCGGGCAGGACGACGGCGGCGGGGGCGTCCCCGGCGTCGCCCGCGCGGAGCTTCAGCAGATCGGGCGTCGACTTGCCGCGGGTGTGCCTGATCCGGGTCTCCGCGTCGGTGCGCACGTGCTCCGCGCCGCCGACGGCGTCCGCCAGCGCGTCGAGGGCCGGGGCCGGCGGGGGCCCGGGAACGGAGATCTCCTCGAGGGCGTGCGGGGCGGTGTCCCGCGGCTTGACGCCGAGCAGGTCCCGCAGCAGGCCGGTCACCGAGTCGGGCAGAGGTGCCGCCTTGGCCGGGTCGCCCCAGCCGCTCCACAGCATGTCCATGAACTAGTCCTCATCGGTCGGGCGGGACGTGCCGTCTCCCGGACGGCCGCACAGGGCGTTACACTGTTACACATGGCGCCTATTCGTCACAAGCACTCGGACGGCGACCCCGTCCTCGACGCCGTACGCGACTGCGTCCTGGCGGTCGGAGTCCGGCGTACGACCCTCACCGACGTGGCCCGCCGCGCCGGTGTCTCCCGCATGACGCTCTACCGGCGCTGGCCCGACGTGCGCTCGCTGGTCGGCGACCTGATGACCCGTGAGTGGATCGACGTGGCGACCCGCGCCATGCCCGAGCCCCACCCCGACAAGCCGACGCGGACCCAGATCGTGGACGGTCTGGTCGCCGGTGTGGAGGGATTCCGGGCCCACCCGCTCTTCCGCAAGATCGTCGACGTCGACCCCGAACTCCTGCTCCCCTATGTGCTGGACCGCCGCGGAGCCAGCCAGGAAGCCCTCCTGGAACTCCTCGCCGACGCCCTGGCGGAGGGGCACGCCGACGGCTCGGTGCGGCTCGCCCCCACGAGAAGACAGGCCCGTTCCGTGCTGCTCGTCGTCCAGTCCTTCACCCTGTCGCTGCGGACCATGACCGACGAGGACGACCCCGAACTGACCAGCACGGCCTTTCTCGACGAACTGCGCACCCTTCTGGAGAGGACCCTCACGCCATGAGTCCCGCAAGCAGTCCGTCCGGCCCGGCCGCCCCGGTGCCCGGATCGTCGCTCTCCGCCGCCCGCCGCCGCCGTGAACTGGCCGAGGCCGTGGGCGGCGGCGTCGTGGACGTCCTGGTGGTCGGACTCGGCGCCACCGGCGCCGGAGTCGCCCTGGACGCCGCCGCGCGCGGTCTGAGCGTCGTCGCCGTCGACGCCCACGACCTCGCCTTCGGCACCTCGCGCTGGAGCTCCAAGCTCATCCACGGCGGACTGCGCTACCTGGCCTCGGGCCAGCTCGACGTCGCCCACGAGAGCGCGGTCGAACGCGGTGTCCTCATGGAGCGCACCGCCCCCCACCTCGTACGCGCCCAGCCCTTCGTCCTGCCGCTGACGCCGCTCGTGTCACGCGGTCAGGCCTCCCTCGCCTGGGCCGGATTCCGGGCCGGGGACACCCTGCGCCTGGCGGCCCGCACCTCCCGCGCCACCCTGCCCGCGCCGCGTCGGCTCTCCGCCGTGGAGGCCCGTCACCTCGCCCCGTCGGTGCGCCCCGCGGGCCTGCGCGGAGGCCTGCTGTCCTGGGACGGCAAGGTGACCGACGACGCGCGGCTCGTCACGGCGCTCGCCCGCACCGCCGCCGCCCACGGAGCGAAGATCCTCACCCGGGTCAGGGTCCTCGGCACCGGCGGGACCGTCGCCCGCGTCCGCGACGAACTGACGGGGGAGGAGGGCGAGATCAGGGCCCGGGCGGTCGTCAACGCGTCCGGCGTCTGGGCGGGCGACCTCGTCGACGGCATCCGTATCCGCCCCTCGCGCGGAACCCATCTGGTGCTGCGCGCCGACCTGTTCGGACCGCTGCCCGCCGGGCTGCACATCCCGATCCCCGGTGAGAGCAACCGGTTCGTCCTCGTCCTGCCGCAGGACGACGGCCGTGTGTACGTCGGCCTGACCGACGAACCCGTCGACGGGGACCTCCCGGACGTGCCCGAGGCACCGGAGTCGGACATCGGCTTCCTGCTCGACGTCGTCGGCTCCGCCATGGACACCCCCGTGCGGCGCGACGACGTCGTCGGCGCCTTCGCGGGGCTCCGCCCCCTGCTCGACACCGCGCCGGGACGCTCGGGAGAGGCCGCGCGGACCTCCGACATCTCGCGCCGGCACGCCGTCCTCACCTCCGACGACGGGGTGATCACCGTGGTCGGCGGCAAGCTCACCACGTACCGGCGCATGGCTCAGGACGCCGTCGACGCGGCGGTCGTGGCCCGGGGGCTGCGCACGGGTCCCTCCACGACGGCCTCCCTGCCGCTGGTCGGCGCGGCGGCCCCGCACCGGCTCGGGGCCCTGGCCGCCCCCGCCCACCTGATCCGCCGCTACGGCACGGAAGCCCCGGCCGTCCACGCCCTCGCCGCCCGGGACCCCCGGCTCGGCGAGCCCGTGCTGCCCGGACACCCCGTCACCCGGGCCGCGCTGCGATGGGCCGTGCTGCACGAGGGCGCCCTGGACGAGGCGGACCTCCTCGACCGCCGCACCCGCATCGGCCTGATCCCGCAGGACCGCTCGGCCGCCGAGGCCGCCGCCCGAGAAGCCATCGAGGAGAGCGCCGTCCGCTCGGCCTGACGTACGGCGGAGGAAGGCCTCGCGCCCAACAGGGTCCGGCACGGCGATCTGAGGACCGACGGACTTCGCGCGACCGGCGACGCCGCGCCCCGCGTCAGCGGCAGCGCATCGGGCAGCGGTCTTGCGGCGTCGCCGATCACGCCCGTGCAGCCGCCTATGGTGAGCGGACGGCCCCCGAATCGGCTACGCGGGCCGTCCGTTCAAGGTGAGTGGCTGCCGGGGCCGGGCGGTCACGTTGCGGACGGATCGGCACGGATCAGGTCCGGTGCGTAGCCGGTGAGGAACTTCTCCGGAAAGACGACCACGCGAGCGCCCGCGTCGCCGGCCTCGCGCACCATCGCGGCGGCGGTGGCGGCATTGGCAGTGACATCGCCGGGCTCAGGACATGCCTGAGATGCGGCTGCACGAAGGGACTGGGAGCGGAGAGGCGGGTGTTCGGCGGTCACGGATCGAGACCGTCCGCACCGACGCGGCGATCTGCTCAGGGGACGTCTGCTCACCCGCGAACCGGGCGACACAGCAGCTTGGCTCTTCGTTCCGGTTGTCGGATGACGGCCGCGGTCAGGCGGCTTCGTGCTTGAGGGCGGGTCCGAGCAGGAGGCCGTCGTCGATGACGAACTCCGAGCCGGTGGCGAAGGAGGCGTCGTCCGAGGTGAGGTACAGCAGGGCCCGGGTGATGTCGGCGGGCTCGCCCAGGCGGGGGATCGCGAACGGCTCGGCCGAGTAGAAGTCGGAGATCGGGGCATCGCTCCCGACGGCGGGCTCGGTGATGAACGGGGTGGCGATGACGCCGGGATGGATGGCCGTCGAGCACCAGATGCCCGGCCACGAGGTCCTCGGCCGCATCGTCCGCCTCCAGGCCCTCGCCGGCCTCGGTGAGTTCGCGGCGGCGGACACCGAGGCCGAGGAGATCGACCGGCTCGCGCACCGCCACGAACGGCCGCTCGCGACGGTGTTCACCGCCTGGTACCGGGCCCTGCGGACCTGCGAGACCGACGGCCGGCCTGCCGCCCACCCCCTGTACGCACATGTCCTGACGGAGACCGCCGACTGCGGTATGCCCGGCCTCGTCCAGGGCGCGGCCGTCCTCGTGGCGCTGGTCCCGGTCATGCGAGGTGAAGCCCCGCTCGACCCCGAGGACTTCGCCCGCCTCGACGCCGGTCCCTACCGGCCGTGGCTCGACCCGCTGCTGCTGGCGGAGTCCGGTGCCGCGGAACGGGCGCGGCAGGCACTCACGGCCGTACCCCGGCCTCCGCACGACCTCCTGCAGGAAGCGCTGTGGTGCGTACTGGCCCGCGCGGCGGCGGTCGTCGGGCACCGGCCGGTCCTGCGCCGGGCCCGCGACGAACTCTCCGCAGCCGTAGGAGAGCGGGCCGGTGCCGGGAGCGGTCTGGTCTCGTTCGGGCCGGTCGAGCACCACGTCCGGGCAGCCGAAGCTGCCCTCGGCGACGGGTGACCGGCGCTCCGCGCGGAGCGCCGGCCGGTACGGCGGACGGCCGACGTGGCCGTGGCGTGTGCGGCCGGCCGCTGCCGGCGTTGCGGCCGGCGTCCTCAGGTCCGCCTCGTCGGCGGCGTCTCGACCCAGCCGTGTCGGACGGCGTGGCCGCCGAGCTGCATCCGGGTCCGTACTCCGGCCATGTCCATGAGGCGGCGCAATCGCCGGTGCATCGTGCGCGGTGAGAGGCCGAGCTGTGTCGCCGCGGTCAAGTCGGTGGCGCCGGCCAGCAGGAGCGCGAGGATCCTTCGATCGAGGGCCGTCGGGCCCTCCGCCTCCTGCTCGACGGTGGGTTCGGCTTCCTCGTCGGCGGTCAGCGCCAGCGGGTGGGAGGTGCGCCACACCGTCTCGAACAGTGTGTCCATGGCGTCGAGCAGGCCGCTACGGTGCAGCAGCACTGCTCCGGGTTCTCCGTCCGGCGTGGTCGCGAGCGGGACGAGGCCGAGTTCGGTGTCGGCCAGCATGAGCTTCATGGGCAGTTGGTCGGCGACACGCAACTGCACACCGTTGCGCAGGGAATCGATCGCGTCGTGGATGATGCCCGGCTCCTCCAGGACGGACCGGTCCAGTACCGCCCGGAAGCTCACCCCACGCCCGAGAGCCACGGGTTCGGCCGTGTTCTCGTCGGGAGGCAGGGCGACGAAGGGCGCGGTGATGAAGGTACGGATCTGCGTGCGGGCCGCCTGTTGCACCTGGAGATAGCGATGACGGATGGCGTCGACGCCCGTGACGACCTCGATCAGATCGCCGATGCCGCTCGCGGTCGTGGCCGCCCGGTGTTCCTCGGCCAGGGTGACCAGCGCGTGCTCGGCGGCGCGCAGCCCGTCCCGGCGTTGGCTGATGAGGGCGCCGAGCGCCATGGCGGGCGGTGCGGCGGTGAAGCGATCGTCCGCCGATCCGGTCACCAGTCCCCATGTGACCAGGCGGGACAGGGCGTTGTCAGCCTGAGCCCGTGTCAGGGAGAGCAGGTCGGACAGTGTCCCGGAGGTCGAGCTCGGTCGTCCGAGGAGTGCCCGGTAGACGCGCTCGTCATCCGGTTCGAGGCCCAGAACGTCCAGCATCGGCGACCGACTCTCTTCCGCTTGTCGCAGCGGGGAGAGTATGCGCCATGGCGGCAGACTCCGAATAGTCCCTGGTGGAAGTGCGTGTGGCACGCGAGGCCCCGGAGAGTCGCCTCCCCGGGGCCCAACAGCGCGGTTCATCGCAGGCCGTACGCCCGGATGATGTCGTTCTCGACACCGAAGCCGCCGCTCGTCCGGGCGCTCGCGCGGACCGAGAGGAAGCCGCCGGGCTTCCTGGCCGTCTTGAACGAGCCCTTCCAGTAGCCGTCGGCGCCCTTCGCCAGCGTCACCTTCCGCCAGGTGGCACCGTCGTCGTAGGAGACGTCCAGCTTCACCGTGGTGACCTTGCCCGGTACGGTGCCGAGGTCCATCGACACCGGCCTGAGAGCGATTCGCTGGGTCGCGTCGGCCTTCACGTCACCGTGCAGGTCCGACTCCAGCCTGTAGTCCAGGTTCAGCACCGAGAACGGCTCGAAGGAGTCCGAGTCGACGGTGTCGGACATGAACGTCCACTCCGTGTGGGTGCGTGTCGACAGCCGGAAGACGTCGCCGGGCCGCTCCGCGTCGAGGACGGCGCGGTAGGGCAGGTCGCCCGCCGGTACCTCCTGCCACTGCATGTCCCCGCTGACGGGGTTGTCGTAGATCCGCGTGCCGCCTTGGAAGACCTGCAGATGGGATGGCGTCTCACCCCACGGCAGGAAGCCGCCCAGCCGCATGTTCTCGCTGGCGGAGGCCCACGCCTGCACGTTCCAGGTCATGTAGTTCTGCCAGCGGGAGTTGTACACGCCGAAGGACTCGCTCTGGCCGGGGCGGGTCGCCGGAGCGAACCAGTCCAGACGGGTGGCGCTGCCCTTGGCATACCTGTTGTCGCCCGACACCATCACCCACGGCAGGGGTCCGTCGACGCCCTGCGCGTGGAACTCCCTCCAGACCTGGCCAGGGGTCACCCACTCGGTGCGGGTGCCCGGGTGCCACTCGCTCTCGGGGAGGTTGAACGACGGGCTGAGGGTGAAGTCGGACCGGTACCCTTCCGCCGCCGTGCTGTCCGTGGCCGAGTAGTAGCGGGCGTCGATCCGGGCCAGGTCCCGCTTGGTCGGCTCGTAGACCAGGGCGCGGTCCGGCACGCGGCCGGGGTAGTTCCGGGTCAGGTCGTAGACGAACGGCGTGTACTCGGTCTGTTTCACGGTCAGCTTGAAGAGCCCGGCCTTGGCCATCGAGACGAGGGCCCTGCCCGCGTCGCGGTGAACGGTGGCGACCGGGACGGCCGACTCGCCGACGTATTCCATCAGGGGACCGACGCCGTCGTTGACCACGATCAGCGCCTTCGCGCCGGCCGCCGCCGCGGCTTCGGCGCGCTCCTGCGGCGAGACCCCGTCACCGCGTTCGACGACGACGACCTTGCCCTTGGCCCTGACCTTCGCGTACTCGGCCGCCGAGCCGTTGCCCGCGTAGACCGCGCCCAGCGTCTGCGTGACGGTGCCCAGGGCGCTGCCCGCCTGCACCAGTGCGTCGAAGCGAAGGCGGCCGCCGGACGTGCTCAGGGCGAGTCGCGGCTCACCCATGCGCCAGCGGGTGGTCAGGACGAACTCACCGTGCTTCATCGGCTCCGTCGGCGAGACGTAGACGTCGTCGTACGTCGGCGGCAGCACATACGCGCTGCGGTAGTCCGTGTACGGGTCGAAGCCCTTGTAGTGGACGTTGAAGTCGACCTTGCGCTGGCGGTCCTCGCTACGCTGCGGCGCCCGGGTCCGCAGCAAGCGGGCCTTGCTCGCGTCCAGCACCACATCCATGGGGCCGTCCTTCAGCACGGTCTCCGGGGCGACCAGCACCGCCAGACCCGAGCGGTCCGTCTTCTCGCCGGCCACGTCGACGTACCCCGCGACGGTGTACGTGCCGGGTGCCGTGCGCAGGGTCGTCGAGCCGTCGACGTAGACGTTCCACGGCCAGACGTCGCCGGCCTGATTGATCCCGACCCAGCCGGAGGCGGGTTCACCGTCCCGGCCGACCAGCTTGATGTTCAGGTCGTAGCGCTCCTCCTCCTTGAGCAGTGCCACGGAGGTGCGGGTCACCGGCTTCCCGGTGGCCGCGTCGGTGGCCGTCACGTAGCCGACATGCCGGCCTGCCGGGGCGGCTTGCGGGTCACCGGTCACCGGGACGGAGGCGGTGCCGCCCGCCGGGACGGTCACCTCGGCGGCTCCGAGCGTGAACGGTCCGCCGTCGTCGGTCAGCGCCAGCTTCAGGGCGACATCGGCGGGCCCGGTGTTGGTGAAGGTCAGGTCTTTCGTGACGGCGACGTCGCTCGGCTCGTGCGGCCACGTGTGGTTTCCGAAGAACAGCGATCCGGTACCGCGGACCGTGGTGCGCACCGCGGCGGCCACGTCGATGCGGCCGGTGCCGACCTCGTACGGCGAGTACCCAGGGTCCAGGCCCTTCGCCGTACTCATCAGCTGCTCCTTGAGCTGCGCGCCGGTCCAGTCCGGGTGCCGCTGGGCGAGGATCGCCGCCGCACCGACCACGTGCGGAGTGGCCATGGAGGTACCGCTGAGCGTGCGGTACAGGCCCGTCCCGCCGTCGGTCATCTCCTGCGATCGGGCCGCGGTGATGTCCACGCCGGGCGCCGCGATGTCCGGCTTCATCGCGCCGGAGGAGACCAGCGGACCGGTGCTGGAGAAGGACGCGAGCCGATCCTGCTTGTCCGTGGCGGCCACGGTCAGTGCCGACGCGGCGGCGCCCGGGGCGGAAATGCTTTCCGGGCCCGCGTTGCCGGCCGCGATGACGAACAACGTGCCGTACTTCGCCGTCAGCGCGTCGACCGTCTGTGACATCGGGTCGCTGCCGTCGGTCGGGTAGGAATCGCCGAGGCTCATGTTGACGACGTCCGCACCGGACTCGGCTGCCCACTGCATGCCGGCCATGACCCAGGAGTCCTGGCCATGGCCGTCCGAGCCGCCGAGCACCTTGCCGACGTACAGGTCGGCGCCGGGAGCGACGCCCTTGTAGTCACCGTCGGAGGCGGCGCCGGAACCGACGATGGTGGAGGCCACGTGCGTGCCGTGCCCGTTGAGGTCGGTGACGGCCTCCCCCGGTACGAAGCTGGCCGTGCCGTCGATCAGGCCGGCGAAGTCGGGATGGTTGACGTCGATGCCGGTGTCGAGCACCGCGACCTTGACGCCCTTTCCTGTGTAGCCGGCCGCCCAGGCCTCGGGCGCCCCGATCAGCGGCACGCTCTCCTTCAGGTCGACCTTCACCCGCCCGTCGAGCCACAGCTTCGTCACCCCCGCACCCAGCACCTTGCCGTCCTTCGGCGCGAGGGCGTTCCAGAAGGTGCGGACCTGCCTCTTCTGGGTGCTGAGCACGGCACCGCGAATGCCCTTGAGCGTGCGGGTCAGCTTGCTGCCCCGGGGTACCGTCGGCTCAACGGCCGAGCGGGACTTCAGCTTGGCGTAGGCAGCGATCAGTGGCACCGCGGACGTCTTCGCGTCGTCGTACCCCATCTCGATCAGGTCGGTGACGTTGAACAGCCGTCGGTCGAGCTTGCCGGTGCCCAGCAGGGTCACCGCCTCGTCCGGGACGACGAACAGATCACCGTGGACCGTCTGCATCTTCACGCCGCCGACGGCGCCGTCCGGCCGGTCGACATCGGCGGTCTGCCTGCCGTCGGCCGTCGTGGTGACCGTGACGACGTCGCCGGTGACGAGGGTGACCTGGTGGGTCGCCGTGGACCTGGCGGGACCGGCGGGCTTGCGGGGGGCGGCTTGCGCGGGCTCGTGCAGAACCGCGAGCCCCGACGCCAGCAACGACGCCACGGCGGCGGCCGATATCAGATGCCGCCGCCCGCGCCGGGAGGCGGAGGACTGGGAGGAAGAGACCATGCCCCTGGGTCTATCGGCCGCCTCCCGCCGACGAGAAGACGAAACGACGGCAAGTCCTCGCCATGGCAAGGACTTGCCAGTGACAAACCGCTGGTACGTGTACGAAGGGGTCCCCCGGACCGAGCCTGGTCCGAGGTGACTCCCCAACAGCCGGGCAGCGTGGGAGCGGGTATGGACAGCCGGGCCGTCGCAGGTGCGCGCACGCCGACCGCGGGCTTCGGCGCGCCGTCCATTGGCGGCACGGCCGGCGCGTGTCGGCCCGGACACCGCGGCTGCGCGGGCGCGTTTGCCGAGACTGTCCGTATGCGTGAAGAATCCGTACCGCCGTCGTCCGCCGATCGCCGCGAACGCCAACGGACCGTCGTCATGGCGACCCTCACCGTCCTGGCGGGCGCGGCCGACGCGGTCAGCTTCCTGACCATGGGTCACGTCTTCACCGCCCTGGCGACGGGCAACGTCCTCTTCCTGTCCTTCGCCGTCGCCGGTGAGGGACAGGTGCCGGTGGCCCGCCCCGCGATCGCCCTGGCCGCTTTCGTCCTCGGCGCCCTGGCCGGTGCCCTGACGACCAAGGGCCTCGTCGCACGCCACCGGCACTGGTTCGCGGCCGCGTTGGCCGTTGAGGGGGTACTGCTGGCGCTCGCGGGCGCGACGGCCTTGTGGCGGCACGGTTCCGGTTCGCTCACCGATCACCCGGACAACCTCGTCATCGCCATCGTCGGCTTCGCCATGGGCCTGCGCGCGGACACCGCCCTGCGCGCGGCTGTTCCCGGCATGCCCACCCTGCTCGTCCAGGTGTCGCTGGTCCGCCTCATCCACGGTCTCACCGGAGCCGTCCCCGCGACCCCGGAACGGCACACGATCCGTCCCCGGCTCGTCGCCACCGTCGTCGGCATCTTCGCGGGCGGCGCCCTCGGCACCCTCATCACGCCCTGGGGAACGGGCCGCGCGCTGCTCGCCATCGCCGCCGCGGTCCTGATCATCGCGGCGCTCAACGTGCTCCTCGCGCACAATCACCGGCTCGAGCCGGAACTGATCGGCTGACCGCGACGCCGTCCAGGAGTGCTCCTTGTCGCCCGTCCCGGCGTCAGGCTCCGGACTTGACGAAGCGTCTGAGCGTGTCCAGGGCCATCCTGTCCGTCGCGGTACCTCGACCGGACAGACGGTGGACGAGAATCCAGCCCTGCGGTGCGGCTCCCGCGAAAACGGACGCGTCGCCCGTCGCGCCGTTGTGCCACAGAAGGCCTCCCGCCTTCTGCCAGGCCGGTGCCGGTTCACCCAGCCTGCGGTCGACGAGCAGACCGGTGACGAGGTCGCCGGCGGCCCGGGGAGTGGCCCACAGCCCGCCGGCGGGAAGAACCGCGCCGTCCATGCTCCAGGGCCGGCGAGGGCGGCCGAACAGCCCTGGGCGGCACAGTCGTCTGCCTGCCGGCGGATCGACCGCGACGTCGACGATTCCGAGCGGGCCGAGAACGTGACGGTGCAGCAGTTCCTCGTACGGGGTGCCGGTCGCCGCGACCAGGGCGGCACCCAGGAGCGCGTATCCGAGGTTGGAATACTCCTCGGTGGTCCCCGGGGGAGCCGTGACGAGGGTGTCGAGGCCCCGTACGCACGAGTCCAGTGTGCCGGCGTCGAACGTCACGTAGGGATCGCGCCCGCCGATGCCGGGAGGCAGCCGGGGAAGGCCCGAGGTGTGCTCGGTGAGGTGGCGCAGGGTGATTTCCGTGCCCCTGGGCGCCGGCAGGAACCGCTCCAGCGGGTCGTCGAGGCTGAGGACTCCGTCGTCGGCCAAGGCGGTCAGGACGGTGGCGGTGAGCGGCTTGGTCAACGAGCCGATCTGCACGAACAGGTCGGGGTTGTGGCCGTGAGAGACCTGGGGTGCCTGAAAGCTGCTGAGTATGCAGGTGGGAACGCGGAGCATGATGATCTTCCGTCGTGTGTCCGGGGCAGCGCGCGTGCCGCCGTGCCGACGGGTCTGCGATGCGGGTGGGTGGCTGTCCGGCGATGGCCGTGGCGAGCGGTCTCCTGGTGATCGCCTTTCCTGGACAGGTCGATTCAGGCCGACGCGAGCCAGAGTTCGAGGAGAGCCTCCCGTTCGCGCGACCGGAGAATTCCGGTCGGCCGGGTCCGTACCCACCATTCGGTCATGACGGCGGGAGTGGCGGTGCCCTGTACGAAGCGGCCGATCAGCCGACGGGAGAGATCGACCTCGCGCCCGGAGTAGGCGACGGCGGCGCTGGAGTAGGCGGGCGTCAGGACCGTGCCGTCGGGCGCGGTGATGGACACGGTCATCTCGGTGGGACTGCTCGGCACCCATGCGTCCAGGGCCGCGGCGACGAAGGTCACGGCGTGGGTCGTCCAGCGCTGCACGGTGGAGCGGACCGGGACTTCGGTGACCTCCAGGCCCGCCAGGTCGGACCACGCCCACTCACGTCCGTGCGGACCGGTGACGCGGGGACCTGAGGCCTCCAGCACCACGCGAGGAGCCGGTTCCGTCGCCGGGGCACCCACGTACACGCCGTCCGCCGAGACCCAGAACAGTCCCACCGTGATGCCGTCGTCGGACCGGAGGGGCGGGTTTGCTTCCATAGCCTGTCTTTCTCTCCTTGGTGAAACGCCGCATCCGCGAGCTCGCACGCCGTCCGGTATCGAACATATGCCTTCCGGCAGAATGCGCCCGGAAGGCTGCACCGGCCCCTCCGCCTCAGCCGGTCCGCCAGATTCGCCACGGTGGAAACGGATTTGGCCAGTTCCTTGTCGAGAAAGACGAGGTCGCAGACGATCATCGTCAAAGCGAAGTCGGTCAGGCCCATGCACAGCCCGATGGCGACGTGGAAGCTGATCGACATGGCGGCGGCCCAGGGCCGGAGTGCGGGCACCAGCACTCCGAGAGGGAAGTGGACGAGGAACATGACGGTAGGAACATTGACGGCACGGAAAAGCGCCGTCGATGCCGGTGCTTCGTGCACATCAGAAGCTCCCGACTCCCCCTACTGGCACGGGGGCACCGCGACATGTGGTCATCATGCCGCGCTGTCGGTACCGGATATCCGGCACCGACGGCATACCGGAGAGTGCTTGTTGATCATGGACCGGCACCCCTTCGACCCCCGCCCGGAACGGCTTGGCTGAAAGTGCACCCTTGTGCGGGTTCACGCCGGGACTGCGGCCGGGTTCGGACGGTGCCGTGCGGGCCGGTCAGTAGCCGCCCGGTGACGACGACGAGGTCTTGGTGATGGCCTTGCCGTCGGTGCCCAGCACGTACCACTTGGCGCCGAAGGCGTCGCTTCCCTGCCCGTTGGTCTGCCCGGCCTTGGTGTCGTCGATGAACGTGTAGAGGGGGTGTCCCTTGTACGTGACCTGCTTCGAGCCGTCGCTGCGCGTGATGGTCGAGAGCAGCTTGCTGTTGACGCCGCCCCCGGCGGTCGGCTTCCCGTGCGCCTTCAGCGGTGGCCAGGCCTTGGCGCAGTCTCCGTCACACGTGGACTTGTCGGTCTTGTCGGCCTGGAAGAGGTAGAGGGTGTGCCCCTTGCTGTTGACGAGGATCTTGCCGAGCGGACCGGACTTGGTGGACACCGTCGGCGAGGACGAGGTGCTCACCGCCGATCGCGCCGTCTGCGCGCTGCCTGCCCCGTCGTGCCCGGTGCCACCGGCGTACGCCACGGTGGCCGAGGACAGGAAGAGTGCTGTTCCGGTGGCTGCGATGAATGCTCGGGTGCGGTACTTCATGAGAAGTCCTCCGGCTGCGATCGCCTCGGAGTGTGGTGCGGCCGTCGTGCCTCGGCCCCCATCCCCCACCCTCCATTACACGCCCACGCCGACGGCCTGGCCACAGGGCCTTCCCGCCCCGCACTCGGTCAAGGCGGTGTTCACCGTCCACACCGGCGGACTCACCGCCTGCGCTGCCGGGCCCGTCGCAGGAGGGTCTCCGTCGCGGTGGTGATCTCCTCGTGCGCCAGCCGGCCGAGCAGCGCGCCGCCGAAGACGACGACTCCGACACCGACCAGCCAGGACTGGACGACGAGGACGGTGCCGAATGGGCCGTAGTTGACGGTGCTGGAGGCGATCAGGGGCGAGAAGACCAGACGGGAGAAGACCCGTAGACCGAGCAGGCCGAGAGCCGTCAGCGCGGCGCCGGGCAGGAGTGCCTTCCCCGGGACCCTGCCGCCGAGCAGCACCCATTGCGACCACCAGAAGAACAGGACGGCGCTCAGCGCCGCGGCCACCGTTCCGGCGGCCGAGTGCCGCCACAGCGTGGTCGTGGCGGTCACGTAGATGGATCCGATGAGCACGGCCAGCCAGAGGACCTGGCGCCAGCGCGCGTACCAGCGGGCCGCGGGGAGGTCCCAGACCTTCTCGTAGCCGGTCTGCACCGCCGCGCCGAAGCTCAGGCCGAAGACGGCGAGTGCGGCGAGGCCGAAGGCCGTCGTGGTCTGCCGCACCTGGGCGGGCCCGGCGAACAGGCGCGCGACCTCGTCCCGGGCGGCACTGGAGACGCCGAGACCGTCCCCCAGCCACTCCGCGAAGCCCCGCCCGTGCGCGGGATCGGCGGCGGAGACGACGATCAGGAGCGGCACCAGCGTGAGGAAGCCGAGGGCCGCGAAGCCCAGCGACCTCTGCCCCAGTTCGATGGCCTTGCTGTGCCGCCATCCCCGGCCCGCCGGGGAGTCGTGCAGGGCCGCGCGCAGCCGTGACCGCGCGGTGGGCCGGTCCTGGTCGTCGGCGTCCGGTGGAGCCTTTTTCGGCATGCAGATCGATTACCACATACGGCGGCGGCGTCGACAGCGTCGAGGTCGGGCGACACACGGTCGGTCGCGGCCGGATGCCAGGGGCCACGGCCGCGGGACCCCCGGTCTCCGGTGACCCGGAACGGGAGGGCCCGGCCGGACGGCGAGTCCGGCCGGGCCGACGGGTGGTGACGCGGGGTCAGCCCAGTGCGTACTTCTGGGCGGCCGAGCCGTTGCAGTCCCAGATCCGCAGGCGGGTGCCGTTCGCGGTGGCGCCGTCGGGGGAGTCGAGGCAGCGGCCGGACTGCGGGTTGAGCAGCGAGCCGTCGGCCTGCTGCTGCCAGACCTGGCCCCCGGCCCCGTTGCAGTCCCACAGTTCGACCTGGGTGCCGTTCGCGGTGCCGTTGCCGATGATGTCGAGGCAGCGGCCCAGCGTGTGCAGCCGGCCGTCCGAGCTGTGGAACCAGTGCTGGTCGACCGCGTACGACTGGCAGCTCCAGAGCTGTACGGCGGTCGCGTTGGAGCCGTTGTCGTCACCGGCCACGTCGGCACACGTACCGGCGGGTCCGATGACGGGCGCGCCCGCGTTGACCGCGAACCTCTGGGCGGCGGAGCCGTTGCAGTCCCAGATCCGCAGGCGGGTGCCGTTGGCCGTGGCGCCGTTGGGGGAGTCGAGGCAGCGGCCCGACTGGGGGTTGAACAGCGAACCGTCGGCGCGCTGCACCCACTTCTGGCCCCCGACCCCGTTGCAGTCCCACAGTTCGACCTGGGTGCCGTTCGCGGTGCCGTTGCCGATGATGTCCAGGCAGCGGCCGATGGTGCCGAGCGAGCCGCCCGCGTTGTGCGTCCAGAACTGGTCCTCGGCGTACGACTGGCAGTTCCAGAGCTGTACGGCGGCACCGTTCACGCCGGTGTCGTCCGCCGCCACGTCGACGCACTGGCCGCCGGGGCCGCCGACGGTGCCCTGGGGACCGTTCGGGACGTTGGTCTGGCCCGAGTAGCCCACGGAGACGATGTTCGCCTGGACGGCGTTCTCGGCCGCGTCGGTCGGATAGCCGGACACCATGACACCCTCGAAGAACGTGCCCATGTTCCAGTTGCTGTTGTCGCCGCCCGTGCCGAGGATGATGCCGCCCTCCTGCTGCATGGGCCGGTAGCCGCCCCGCGAGGGCAGGGCCCCGTCCCACCAGGTGGTCAGGCCCCCCGACTGCGAGTTGCCCCCCTTGAGCGCGTAGGTGGTCTGGCCGTTGTTCTTGAGGACGGCCGTCACGTACGTGCTGTTGTTGCCCTTGTTGGCGGTGTTGGAGCCGTTGTCGCCCTGGAACATGCCGTTCTCCAGGTCGGCCTCGACCCAGGGTCCGGATCCGCTGCAGGGGGCGAAGTAGCAGGTGGTGGCGATGGACACGGCGTCCATGTGGCCGTTGCCGGTGTCGGCCGGCGTGGCCTCGGCGTTGCCGTAGTCGAAGCAGCAGGCGGAGCCGACGTGGGTGCCGCTCGCGACCATGTAGGCGCCTTCCGCCTGGCCGTTGACCGCGGTGCCGGACGCGGCGCCGTGCGAGCGGTAGCCGACCCCCGGCGAGATCCAGATGCCGTACACCTTGTGGCCGCCCGCCGTGACGGACAGCTCACCGGCGTCCGCGCCCCGGTCGGCTCCCATGCCGGCCGTGCCCGCGGGGCCGGGGAACAGGTCGTTGTGGCGGGACGTCTGGTCGTACACCTTCGAGATGCTGCACGTGGTGTTCGCGCAGAAGCCGTCCTGCTGGGCGGCGTTCGCGTAGCCGCCGGCCGTCAGCAGCCCGATGTCGGCGGTCGCGCCGTCGGAGACGCGGGTGACCTGATACAGCGGGCCGTTGTACGCCGAGAACAGCGCGCGCGTCGAGCTGTGGGCGGCGACGCAGGGCGTTCCCGCGGCGGCGTAGATGTCGCAGGGCTGGGAGCCCGCGGCCCGGGCGATGCCGGGCATGCCGACGAGGACGGTCACCAGGAGGCCGAGGACGGCGGCGACGGACAGCAGGACGCGGCGCAGCCGGGGCAGGGGTCCTGCGGTGGGGGAGAGCCCGGCCGTGGGGGAGGGGAAGAGACGCGAGGAGGCAGATCTTCTTCTGCGCATGTGTGCTCCCGGAGTGGAGGGTGGAGCTACAACTCGCCCTCGGAACAGCCGAGTTCAGGCTGCCTGGCGACTGGGACGGAAGCTACAAGCGCTGGTCGATTGCGTCAATATTTGTTGCTTTCCTTTCTGCTTGACCCTGGATCAGTGTCCGAACGTGTGGCTTTGTGGTACCCGCCGCTTCCTGGGGTGGTCTGCTCCGGACGCGGTTTTCCAGGGTGGCCGGGACGGGGGTGGCGGGCGCGTACGCGGTGGTACGGACGCCCGCCGCCGTCGCGCGCCGGCTCGCCGTCGGAGGCGTTCTTGACGCGCTTCGGCTGGATCATCCCGTTTCCCGGCCCGTCTCAGGTGTTCGTTCCTGGACGGCGGTGCGTGATCGGAAGATGAAAGCGATACGACGACCGAAAAGCGCCTGTCGTGGACCGCCGGAGTTTTTTCGACCGGCCCTGCTGTGCAACATTCGAGCGAGGTCGAGCAACAGCCTCGGAGGGGAAACGCATTGTCGCCCACCACGGGACCCGAACACCGGTCCCCGCACGTCCTCACAGCGTCCAGCGACGAATCCCTTGTCACCGAATGGGCCGGCGGAAAAGGGAAGAACCTGCACACCCTGACCGCGTCCGGATTTCAAGTACCGCGCTGGTCGGTCATCGGCCTGGACGTATTCGCGGAATTCAGCCGCGACAGCGGTCTTGACGGGCACCTGAAACGGCTGCTCGCCGACGGCTGGGAGCCGAAGGCGGGCCGGATCGCCGCCGAGATCGCCGGCCTGATCGAGGCGGCGCCCCTCGACGACCGCCTCACCGACGCCATCGGACTGGCCTACGGGCTGGCCGGCGGCGGCGCGGTCGCCGTGCGGTCGTCCGGCGCGCAGGAGGACGGAGAGCGCCACTCGTTCGCCGGTCAGTTCGACAGTTTCCTCAACGTCCGCGGTCTCGACGAGGTCGTCGCCCACGTCCGCCGCTGCTGGGCCTCCGCCTTCTGTGAACGCTCCCTGCGCTACCGCGCGCGGCACGGGCTGGCGATCGACACCGGCGGCGTCGCCGTCGTCGTGCAGCGCATGGTGGCCGCCGAGCTCAGCGGTGTGCTGTTCACCGCCGACCCGGCGAGCGGACGCACCGACCGGCATGTCGTCAGCGCCGTCCACGGGCTGGGGGAGGGGCTGGTCTCGGGCGCCGTCGACGCCGACACCGTGGTCCTGGACGTGGTCACCGGCAAGCCGCTGACCACGGTGATCGGCGACAAGGAGGAGCGTTACGACGCCGGATCCGGCCCCGGCTGCCAGGTGTCGCCCGTCGCCGACGAGGACCGTGCCCGACCGGCGCTGACGGCCGACCACCTGGCCCGGCTGCACGCCGCCGGGGTCCGCGTCACCGCCCGGTACGGCACCCCCCAGGACATCGAGTGGGCCATCGACGGCGACGCCCTGTGGATCCTGCAGAGCCGGCCCGTCACGACCCTCGCCCCGGCGGCCGGCCCCTCGGCGGAGCCCGAACAGGCCCTGCGGCTCTGGGACAACTCCAACATCATCGAGAGCTTCAGCGGCGTCGTGTCCCCGCTCACCTTCAGCTTCGCCGCCGACACCTACGCGAAGGTATACGACAGCTACGCCCGGGCCCTGGGCGTCCGGGGGAAACGGCTGCGCGAGGTGCGGGAGTGGACCCCGTACCTCCTCGGCCATATTCACGGGCGGGTCTACTACAACCTCTTCCACTGGTACCGGATGGTGCGCCTAGCGCCGCTGTACCCGCTCAACCGGCGCGTCCTGGAGAAATCCCTGGGTGTCGCCGAGAGTATTTCCGACGAACTCGCCGACACGCTTCACCCGTTCACGCCCCGGCCCGGGCTGCGCGACCGCGCGGCACGCCTGACACGTACGGTCATCTTTGCCGGAAGATTTCTCACCATCCGAAAATCCGTCGACACGTTTCATCGAGATTTCTATCGCGCGTACACGGTATTCAACAACGTCGACTACGACGCACTGCCGGGGGACGAGACCTACCGCCGATTCCGGCGGCTGCAACGGGAACTCATCGAGAAATGGGGCCCGATGCAGACCCTCGACGCCACGATCCTGCTCTCCGTCGGACTCCTGGCCCTCCTCACCCGCCGATGGCTGCCGGAGGCGCCCGAATGGTTCACCTGGGCCGCGGCGGCCCCGGGCGGCGCGGTCGAGTCCGCCGAACCGGTCTGGGCCCTGCGCGAGCTGGCGGCCGAGGCGCGAGCCGACGCCGGGATCCTCGCCCTGCTGGAACGCACTCCCGACCCCGAGGCCCGCCAGGCACTGCTCGACGCCGGGTGCACGGGCTTCGTGCGGTCCGTCGACGCGTACATCGCCGACTACGGCTACCGCAGCCCCGACGAACTCAAGCTGGAGGTCCCCGACCTGCGGGAGAACCCGGCGGGCGTCTTCACCCTGCTGCGCGAGTTCCTGCCGCACACCGGCGACGGCGGCGGCCCACCGGACCGTGGCGCCGAGGCCGACAGCTACCTCGATCAGCACCTGAGCCGCCCGCGGCGCCTGGTGTACGAACGGGTGCGCGGCAAGGCCCGCACCGCGCTCGCCGACCGGGAACGGCTCAGGTTCTGCCGCACCCGCGCCTTCGGAGCGGCCAAGCGCATGCTGCGCGCCCTCGGCCGCGATCTCGCGCGCGCCGGCGCCATCGACGACTGGGAGGACGTCTTCTTCCTGCGTCTGGAAGAGATCCAGGGCGCCTACGAGGGGATGATCTCCCACACCGAGCTGCGGGACCTCGTCGTGCTGCGCCGCCGGCAGCAGACGGCCGACGCCGCCTTGCACGCCCCGTCCCGCTTCACCACCCGCGGCGCGCCGTACTGGTCGGGCAACCTCGAACGGGCAGGCTGGAGCGGCGGCCCGGCCGCCCCCAGCGGTGCCCGCGAACTGAGCGGCGTCCCCTGCTGCCCCGGCGTCGCCGAAGGGCCCGCCGTGGTCACCGACACCCCGCGCGACTTCACCGGTGGCGTCCTGCTCACCTACCGCACCGACCCGGGATGGGTGACCGCGCTGCCCTCGGCCGCTGCCCTCGTCATCGAACGAGGCAGTCCGCTGACCCATGTGGCAGTCGTGGCAAGGGAGTTGGGCATTCCGACCGTGGTCCAGGTCAAGGGGGCCACCACCGAGATCCGCACCGGCACGCGACTGCGCGTCGACGGCGCCGCCGGCACGGTCACCGTCCTCGCCGCCCCGCCCACCGCCGATCCCGCCGCCGGACCCGCGGACCTGCCCACCGCCGATCCCGCCGCCGGACTTGCCGACCCGCCCACCGCCGGCCCCGCCGCCGGACTCGCGGACCCGCCGCACGGCGGTCCGGCCACCGACCCGGACAGCCCCCGAACGGAGACGCACCCGTGATTCTCACCGAGGAACGGCTGCAGGACCTGCTCGACAAGTCCCTCGCCGAACTCCCCCCGGACACCGAATGGGCCGTGACCCTGGAAGGGTCCATAGCCGAGGGGTTCGGCAACCCCTCCTCCGACATCGACTTCCTGCTCGTGAGCCGCTTCGACGACGAGCTGCCGACCATGCCGTCCCTGCTGTTCGTGGACGGCAGGCGGGTCGAGATCCGCACCCGCTCGGTGCGCCGACTCGCCGACCAGTTCGCGGCGGTGGAGCAAGCAGCCGGACGGCCCGGCCGGCTCTCCGAGGACCTCCTCAACCGCTGCCAGCGGGTCCTGCACAGCCACCCTTTGCGCGGCCACGCCCTCATCGAGGAGGTGAAGGCGCTGATGCCCGTCGAGCGGTTCCGCCGGATCACCGCCGACTGGTGGGCGCACCGGGCGCGGCAGTCCCTGCGGCACGCGACGGCCCTCCAGTGCCTCGGCGAGAGCGACGAGGCGGTCGACTGGACCCGTGCCGCGCTCGTGCAGAGCGTCAAGTCCTGGGCGGCCACTCTGGGCGAGACCTATCTCGAACCCAAGTGGCTGTCCATGCAGCTCGACCGGGCGGGTCGCACGGACGTGCGCGACCGCTACTGGGAGCTGGAATCGGCCGCCGTCCCGCCCGGCGACACCGAAGCGGCCCGGGCCCATCTGACCGCCTGCGTCGACTTCGCCGAGGACCTGGGACTCACCATGGTCCCCCGGCGGCCCGAGCGGCTCACCGTCGAACGCGTCGCCCAGGTGACCACCTGGCAGACCGGCGAACGGATCCACGTCGTGCGGGGCCGCCGCGACGTGTTCGCCCTCGGGACCGACGCCGGAGCCGTCTGGCGCTCCCTCGTCCTGGGCAGGCCGCTGCCCCGCGTGCTGAGCGACAGCGCCGCCACCGGCGTCACCGACCCCGGCCCGCTGCTCGCCGCTTTCCTGCGGTACGGACTGGTCCGCCTCGCCTGGAAGGGCGGCGGAGCCGTCACCCCCGCGCTCCCACTCGCCGCCCCGCCCGGTCCCCTGACCCCGCCGCCCTCCACCGTCCAGCCGCTGCTGACGGTGCGCGGCGCGGCCGTCGGCGGATCCCGCTCGGTCGACCTGATGCCCCTGCCCGCCGACCGGTTCGCGGCCGCCGCCATGGCCCTGGTGTGGTCCAACGTCGTCGTCGAGAACGCCGTCGAGGACCTGACCGGAGCGTTGCAGCGCGGCCAGCGCCGGGTGGCCGAACTCACCGCGCGCCGCGCCGTGCACGCCGCGCTGCGGGGCCTGTTCAGCGCCCACGGGGTCAATCCGCTGCCCGCCGACGCCGACCTCGTACGCCGTATGGACCTGCTTCCCGCCGCCACCGGGCCGATCGGAGCGCAGGCCGCGGAACTGCTGGGGCGGGACGTGGAGTCGGCCGAGGACGGTGACGCCCTCCGCGCGGAGTTGCGCCGCTTCATCGCCCGGGTACGCGGTGCCGTGGGCGCCGACTCCTTCCCGCTCTCGTTCGAGTCCGCGTACACCTGGCGGGCCACGCTGCAGCTCGGCCACGACTGGCTGCGCATGGGCGCCCACCTCGGCGCGGAGCTGCCCATCGAGGAGGCCCGCGACCTGCTGGCCGGCAACGGGGCCCAGCCCCATCAGGCCCGGTGACGGCGCCGGGCGCCCGAGCATCCCACCCGACGTTCCGTGCGGAGGATCCACCGATGTCCGATCCGATGAACCCCGAACCCGAGGCGTCCCGCCCGAAGGCCGCCGAGCCCGAGGGTTCCCGTCCGAAGGCCGCCGACCTCACGGCACCCGGCCTCGCCGCATCGCACCCGAGGGCGTCCGGCACACCGGTGTCCGCTCCGATGACCGTGCTGGTGACCGGCGCCAGCGGTTTCGTGGGCGCCGAGGTGACCGCCCGGCTCACCGCCGCGGGCCACACCGTCCTGGCCGTGCTGCACCGCAACGCCGACCTCGTCCGCAACAACGGCAGAAAGCTCACCCCGGGCCCGGGCACGCTCATCCGGACGACCGGCGACATCACCCGCCCCGGCCTGGGGCTGAGCGGCGCCGACCGGCGGCTCGCCGCCACCGCCGACCGGATCGTGCACTGCGCCGCCGTCACCGACTTCGGACTGCCGCCGGGCCGCTACGAGCGCGTCAACGTCGAGGGCACCCGGCACGTCCTGGGCGTCGCTCTGGCGGCCCGCACCCCGCTGGTCCACGTCGGCACCGCCTACGTGTGCGGCGAACGCGACGGCATCGCGTACGAGGACGAACTCGACCTCGGTCAACGCCCCGGCAACGACTACGAGAAGAGCAAGCTGGCCGCCGAGACCCTGGTCCGCAAGGCGGCCGCGGACGGACTGCCCGTCACCGTGGTCCGCCCGAGCATCGTCACGGGCGCCAGTCGCACCGGCCGGGTCCGCGACCTCAAGACCATCTACCCCGTGCTCAGGGTGCTGACCAGGGGCCTGGTGCGCACGGTCCCCGGCCACCTGGACGCCGTCCTCGACCTGGTCCCGGTCGACCGGGTCGCCGATCTGGTGACCGAGGCCGCCACCCGCTTCCAGGACGCCGAGGGCCGCACGCTGCACGCGGTCGGCCATGAACTGACCCTGCGGGACATGTCCGACGTCCTCGCCGAGTACCCGTCCCTCCACGTGCCGCGCTTCGTCCCCCCGTCCGCGTTCTCCGCCACGGCCCTGCCCGGCCGCGAACGGCCCTACTACGACCGGGTCGTCTCCCTGTACGCCCCCTACTTCCGGCGCCGCGTCCGCTTCGACGCCACCCACGCCGAAGCCTTCGGCCACCGCCCGCCCCCGACAGGCGCGCACGCGTACCTGCGCCGCCTCCTCGACCACTGCCTCGCGACCGGCTATCTCGGTCCGCCCCCGCCCAGGGAGCCGGCCGCAGTCCCGACCCGACGGGAGCACCCACCGATGACCACCGCCCAGCGCACACGAACCTCGTACGGCATACCCGTACCGCCGCTGCTGACGTGCCACCCCGACAAGCAGCGGCTGTACGGCGCCGACACCTACTACCAGGAGAGCCACGGTCAACTCGCCGCTCACACCGCTGACATCACCGGATTCGCGCACCGGCACGCGCTGCTGCTCCTCAAGCCCGACGCCGTCGTGGCCCGGCGGCTGGAGACTGCCGTGGACTGGCTGGCCGGACAGGGCTTCAGGATCGTCGGCGCGGCCGTGACCCGGCTGACCCGCACCATGATCCGCTCTCTCTGGTACTTCCAGTGGAACCTCGCCACCCCCTACCGCAGGAGGCTGGCCGCTCTCTTCCTGGAGGACGCCGACGCCCTCGTGCTCCTCGTCCGCCCCGTCCACGACCTGGACGTGCCCGCCTCCGTCGAACTCACCCGGCTCAAGGGCCCCACGGACCCGGACGCCCGCAGGCCCGGCCAGCTCCGTCATCTCCTCGGCCGCTACAGCTACTTGCTGAACCTGGTGCACACCCCCGACGAACCCGCCGACGTGCTCCGCGAGTTGGCCGTCCACTTCGACGAGTCCGAGCGCGACCGCCTGTTCCGCTCCGCTCTCGCCGACGAGGACCGCACGGCGCACGCACGGGAGTTGGCCGGTCTGCTGTACGCCGCCGCCGAGCCCCGCGACCTCGACTTCGGCCCCGCCGTCGCCCGGCTGCGCGAGGCAGTGGCCCGGGATCGAGGCGCCGATCCCACGGACGACCCGCGCACGCTGCTGGAGAGCGCCTGGCGCCTGGGCATCGACCTCGATCGCTGGGACACCGTCATCGTCGGCTCGAAGGTGCTTCCCATGCGGGAGCCCGGCCGGGCTCCCGTTCTGGACGGAGCCGACGCCGACACCTGGCGCCGCCACCTGGAAACCGTCCGCGCCACCGCCAAGTGAGGAGCGGCCCATGCAGTTCACCCGGACACTCCCCAAGGAACTGGTGCACCGCTCGGCGGTCGCGGAGGTCTTCCTGACCGATGCCGAGAGCCGGGGCGAGGACGAGATGCTGCTGGCCGCGCGCTTCCCGAGCCGTCACGCCTTCTACGACGACACCCTCGGCCCCGGCGACCGCCTCGACCCCTTCCTGCTCCTCGAAGCCTGCCGTCAGGGCATCTTCGTGGTGGCCCACCGTCACCTCGGTGTACGGCCGGGCCACAAGTTCCTCCTCCGGGAAGTCGAGTTCGAGGTGCCGGACCCCGGCGCCCTCACCCGGGGCGACCGGCCCACCGAGGCCGTCCTCGCCACCCGGATCGAGAGGCGGTTCCGGACCAGGGCCACGGTGCGGGGCCTGCGGCTCCGCTTCGCTCTCACCATCGGGGGCCGCCGGGCCCTGCTGGCCCGCATCGACTATTCCTGGATGCCGCCGGGGGACTGGAAGAGGCTGCGGGCCGGACAGCGCCGAGCGCTCGGTCTGCCCGCCGTGCCCGTCGCACTGCGCGGACCTCACGCCGAGCCCGCGCTCGTCGGCCGCCGCACCCCGGCCAACACGGTCATCTCACCGCCGCGCACCGAGTCCGACGGCACCCACACGGCACATCTGATCGCCGAGACCGATCACCCCACCCTCTACGACCACTGGGTGGACCACGTGCCCGGCATGCTGGAGCTGGAGGCGTTCCGTCAACTCGCCCTGCGCGCCTGTGTGTCCGCCGGGACCGTCCGCACACCCAGCCCGCTGCCGGTCGCCCTGACCGCGCGGTTCCGCCGGTTCGCCGAGATGGATCTGCCGCTGGAGTGCCGGACCGCTCCGGCCCTGCCGGGCGCGGACGTCGAGTGCACCCTGCGCCAGCCCGGCGCCCTGGCCGCCGAGGCCCGTATCAGACTCGCGGACGCGGACACCGGACCCGCGCGTGGCTTCGCCGCGCCGACCGCCCACAGGGCCGCATGAGTTCGGCCGCGGCGAACCGGGACGGAGGCGACCCGAAGGCCTCCGGAGCGACAACCGCCGTCGCCCCGCACGTCCTTGCCCGACTGGGCCGGTTCGTGCTGCGCAGGTTCCGGCCGCAGATCTACGTCACGTACGGACTGCTGTGGGTTCTCGCCCTGGAGGGCACGGCAGTTGCCGGGACCGGCACGGCCTGGCGTCCCTCCGGCGGGACCGCGATCCGGGTCGTCAGCGTCGTACTGGCCCTGCTGTTCCTGCGGATGCTGGACGAACAGAAGGACCTGGCCCACGACCGTGTCCACCACCCGGACCGGCCCCTCGTCACCGGAGCGGTCACCGCGGCCGAACTGCGCGTCGCGATGGCGGTGATCACCCTGGTGGTGACCGGTCTGAACGCGGCCCGTTCTGCGGCCGCCGCACTTCTGATCCTCGCGGCCCTCGGATACGGGCTGCTCCTCGCCCTGCTGGAACGACTGTCCCCCGCGTTGGGCGACCGTCCGCTGCTCGGCCTGGCGGTCACCTACCCGGTCCAACTGCTCCTCGGCGTCTACGTCTACGGGTCGCTCGTCGCCGCCGGGGCCGTCACCGCCGACTGGCGCGGTGCCGTGCTGCTGGTCCTGTGCGCCTGCGTCTTCCTGCACTTCGAGTTCGCCCGGAAGACCGCCTGGGAGGCGCCGGCCGGAGCCCGGCTGTACTCGACCGGACTCGGTGCGAGGCGGGCCGCGGCGGTGACGGCCGGCTTCGCGGCCGGTGCCGTCGTCTGCGAGGTCGTGCTCTTCGCTCCGCACGGTCCGCCGGCGCTGCTGCCCTGCCTGGCGGCCGTCCTGCCCGCCCACGGTACCCGGCGGTTCCTGGCCGCCGGGCGTGGCGGGTGGCCGATGCCCGCGGCGATCGCCTTCGTCGTGACCACCCATCTGGTGCTGGCCGTCCGGGCGGTGCTGTTGCCGTGACCAGCGAACTCTCCCTGACCTGCGACGAGTTGCTGACCACCACGCGGTCCGTGCGCTACGGACTCGACCTGGACCGGGCGGTGGAACCGGCCCTGGTCGAGGACTGTCTGCGCATCGCCCTGCAGGCGCCGAACGGCAACAACCGGCAGAACTGGCACTGGATCGTGCTCACCGACCCGCGTGTCCGGGCGAAGGTCGCCGAGGTGTACCGGACCGCGTTCTACGAGCGCAACGCGGCCGGTCTCGACCGGTTGGCGCGACTGCCCGAGGCCCCGCGTTCGGTCCTCACCGGCGCCCGGGCGCTGGCCGACCGGCTGCACCGGGTGCCGGTCCTCGTCATCCCGTGTCTCGAAGTGCCCGGCGGACGGCTGCCCCCGGGCAACCAGGCAGGTCTGTGGGGCTCGCTGCTGCCGGCCGCGTGGAGCTTCGCGCTGGCCGCCCGCAGCCGCGGCCTGGTCACCGCCTGGACGACGGTCCACCTGGACCGGGAACAGGAGGTCGCCGACCTCTTGGGCCTGCCGCCGACGGTCCGCCAGGGCGCCCTGCTGCCCACGGCCCACCCCCTGCGCACCGCCTTCCGCCCGGGCCCGAGGCGCCCCCTGGACCAGGTCCTGCACCACAACGCCTGGCGGTCCGTCCGCCCGGGCTGACCCTCGCGGTCCGGCACGCCCCGCCGGTCACGCGCGAATCCGGTTGCCCCGGCCACGGCGGCCGGCGAGCATCGACAGGTGACCGAATCGAGGGAACTTCTCGCCGCACAAGACGTGACCGTCGCACGGGTCGTGCGGACCTGCGGGGGCTTTCCGTCGCAGTGGGACGCCTGGACGACCGGGGGTCAGTACGTACCTGTATCTGCGGTACCGCCACGGCGAAGGGAGCGTCGAGGAGCATCCGGACGCGGACACGGACAGCTGGGACGGTCCGGAGTCGAGACTCCGGACGCGCTGGGACGACGGGACCGACGGGGGCCGGATCGGGCTCGCGGACTTCCTGGCCGCGGCCGGACTGCGCCTGGCGGCGGACGCCGAGGTCCACGACAGGTGACCGGCCGGACCGCGCGCCCGCGCACCGGGTCCGCCGCGTAGGTCAGCCGATCGTCGGGCTGGGCGTCGGGCTGTTGGTGTTCACCTTGAGGTCGGGGCGCGGGGTGAGGATGACGATCGGGGCGCCGGGCTGCGGCGGGGGCGGCGTGAGCTGGTCCTTGGGGAGGGTGGGCGGGGCCGTCTGCTGGGCGAGGACCTGCGGGAAGTCGATGGTGCCGGTCTTCTCCATCATGGTGATGTGGTCGAGGACCGTGTCGTTGGCGAGGTTCGCGAGCTCCCGTACGAGGGAGTTGTTGGTGGTGGCGCGCACCTTGGCGATCACCGAGAAGATCGAACCGTGCGTGACGCGCAGGATGTTGGCGGTGACCTTGTCGAACTCCTTGCCGCTCAGGGCCGAGGAGGTCGCCACGAACTGCTGCTGCTGCGGAGACGCCTGGTTGGGCAGTGTGATGTTGAGCTGGATGGCCACCTTGCGGTCCAGCTCGTCGAGGCGGGCGTGACCCACGATCAGATGCTTGCCGGCCTCCCGCATCGCCGCGGTGGAACCCTTCTTCAGCGCGATCTCGCCCAAGGGGTACTCCCACAGTCCGGCCGCGCGCACCTTGACGACGAAGTCACGGTCGGCCTCGGTGAGCGGGCCCCACTGGGTGTCGGCGATGACGCGGGTCTGCGCGCTGGACGTCGTCTGGTACCCGAGCATGGTCGGGTAGGCCAGGGCGGTGAGAGTCAGGGCCACCGCGCCGCCCACGAAGACCGTTCCTGCCACGTTGCGTGAGACCGGCATGATGCTCCTGACGTATCGATCAGATTTCACAGGGGGTACGGACGCCGCGGCCCCTTTGATCATTCTGCTGGGTAAAATCTGGCCTCTTCTCTGTGCAGTGCGTCACAGGCGGTGCGCAGGTCGAGTGGCTCACGCCCCCGAGGGATCGGTCTTCGCGACGCATACGAAATCGTCTCCATCAATCGATTGATCGATGAGTCGCGACGGCATATCCTCCCCGCCATGCCCGACTCGCCACCCGCCTCACCGGCCCCCGCCCCACCGCCCTCCGACGCCAGCCGCGAACGCATCATCGCGGCCGCCACCACCCTCTTCGCCGACCACGGCTACGACGGCACGAGCACCCGGCGGATCGCCGCCGAGGCAGGGCTGAACATGGCCACCGTCGCCTACCACGTCGGCGGGAAGCCCGACCTCTACCGCGAGGTCATGCTCCGCGCCCACCTCGCCGAGCAGCGCGTGCTCACGGACGCGCTGGCCGCGTTCCGGGAGCTCGCGCCCACCGACCCGGCCGCGGCCGTCACCGGTCTCGTCGACCACTACCTCGACTTCTGTCTCGACCAGCCGCACATCCCGGCCCTGTGGATGCGCCGCTGGCTGTCGGACGCCGCCGAGTTCGCCGACCTGGAGGCCGCCTACGCGCGGCCGCTCATCGAGTCGGTCACCGACACCGTGCGCGAGGCCGTCCCCTCCGTGAAGTCCGCCGAGCCCGCCGACGTCGAGATGACCGTCTGGACGGTGCTCTGGAGCACCCACGGCTTCTGCCGCTCGGGCATCCGCGCCCAGGTCCCGCGCTTCCGCGCCCACCTGCGCTCCCTCGTCCTGCGTGACCTCGGGCTCGGGGCCCCGCAGCCGCGCGACCAGGAGCGCGGATGACGACCGCCCTCGTCCCCCCGGACACCGTCGGCGAGATCACCCGGCGACGCCTGTTCGTCTACGGACTCGGCTCGGTCGGCACCGGCGTCTTCTCCACCGTCCCCGGCCTGCTGCTCCTCTACTTCATGACCGACGCCCTCGGCGTCCCCGCCGGCATCGCCGGACTCGTCGTCGCCCTGCCCAAGGCCTGGGACGCCGTGTTCAACCCGGTGGTCGGGGCCGCGAGCGACCGTGAGGCCGTCCGCACCGGCCGGCGGACCCGGCTGCTCGTCGCCGGCGGGCTCGCGCTGCCCGCCTCGTTCGCGGCCATGTTCCTGTCCCCGATGACCGGCACGGGCGCGGCGGTCTGGGTGACGGTCACCTTCGTCCTGGCGGCCAGCGCCTTCTCACTGTTCCAGGTGCCCTACGTCGCCCTGCCCGCCGAGATGTCCTCCGTACCGTCCGTCCGCACCCGGATCATGGTCTGGCGGATCGTCTTCCTGACCCTGGGTATCCTCGTCGCAGGCGGAGCCGCACCACTCGTGGTCGACGCCGCGGGCGGAGGCCGCACGGGGTACGGAACGATGGGCCTGACCGTGGGCCTCGTCATCGCGGCGGTCCTGCTGGTGCCCGCGTTCGGTACCCGCTGGGTGCGCTCACGGCCCGGACCCGAACCCCTCGGCCTGGTCGCCGCCTTCCGTACCGCACGCGGCAACCGCGCCTTCTTCGCGCTGCTGCTCTCCTTCGTGCTCCAGGCCGCCGCCGTCGCGATCATGCTCGCCGCCGCGCCGTACGTCGCCACCTACCGCCTCGGCGGGTACGGACTGACCTCGATGCTCTTCGTCTGCCTGGTCGCACCCAGCGCCGTCGCGGTCCCGCTCTGGGCCAGGGCCGCCGGACGCTGGGGACGGCTGCGCTGCCTCACCGTCGCCACCTGCGGATACGCCCTCGGCGCGGCGGCCCTGCTCCCGGCCGCCGGCAGCGGCAGCGGAACCGTCGCGGTCGCCGCGACCCTCGCGCTCTGCGGGCTGCTCGGCATCTGCTACGCCGCCCTGCAGGTCCTGCCGCTCGCCCTGCTGCCCGACACGGTGCACGCCGACACGGCCAGGACCGGACAGGTCCAGTCGGGCGCGTTCACCGGACTGTGGACGGCGGGGGAGACCGTCGGCCTCGCGGCCGGACCGGGCGCCTACTCGATCGCCCTGGCCGCCACCGGCTTCGTCTCCTCGACCCTGGACCACCCGGTCGCCCAGACCGCCACCGCCCGAACCGGCATCCTCCTCGGCTTCAGCCTCGTACCCGCCCTGCTCATGCTGCTCTCCCTGCCCGCCCTGCGCGCCTACGGCCGCCGCCGCGCCGTGCGAGAAACGGAAACCCCCTCATGACGACTCCCCAGCAGACCGCCACCGGTGCCCCGGCCGCCCACCCGGGCCTGCCCGAGACGGGCCGCTCCGGCGCCGACCTCCTCGCCGAACTCGCCGTCCTCACCGCCGCCGACCTGCCCACCCGGGGCGGCAGCACCACCGCCTACGTCTACGACAGCGGCCGTCCCGAAGTGCGCGAGGCCGCCGAACAGGCCTACCTGACGATGATGGAGGTCAACGGCCTGGACCCGACCGCCTTCCCCAGCATCGTCACGCTGGAGCGCCAGGTCGTCGGCGCGACCGCCGCCCGCCTCGGCGGCGACGACACCACCCCGGGCATCTTCACCAGCGGCGGCACCGAGTCGATCATCCTTGCCGTGAAGGCCGCCCGGGACGCCCGCCCGGACGTCCTCGCCCCGGAGATCGTCGTCCCCGTCACCGCCCACGCGGCCTTCCACAAGGCGGGCAGATATCTCCGGGTCACCGTGCGCAGCGCGCCGGTCGACCCCGAGACCTACCGCGCCGACCCGGCCGCGATCGCCGAACTCTGCAACGAGAACACGGTCCTGGTCGTCGCCTCCGCCCCGTCCTACGCGCACGGCGTCATCGACCCCGTCGCCGAGATAGCCGCCGACGCAGCCGCCCGCGGCATCCCCTGCCACGTCGACGCGTGCGTCGGGGGCTGGCTGCTGCCCTGGCTCGCCGAGGCCGGCGCGCCCGTGCCGCCCTTCGACCTCTCCGTCCCCGGGGTCACCTCCCTCTCCTGCGACCTGCACAAGTTCGGCTACGCCCCCAAGGGCGCCTCCGTCCTGCTGTTCCGGGACGAGGCGCTGCGCCTCGACGCCTACTACGCCTGCGCCACCTGGCCCGGCTACAGCGTCGTCAACTCCACGATCCAGAGCAGCAAGGGAGCCGGACCGCTCGCCGGGGCCTGGGCCACGCTCCAGGCCCTCGGCGCCGACGGCTACCGCGAACTGGGCCGCGCCGCCCTGTCCGCGACCCGCCGGCTGATCAGTGGTGTGGAGGAGATCGACGGTCTCACCGTCCTCGGCACCCCGGAGGCCACCCTCGTCGCGATCGGCACCGACCCCGCGGCCGGGACCCCGCTCGACCTCTTCGCCCTCGCCGACGAGACCCGCGCCCGGGGCTTCTTCCTCCAGCCGCAGCTCAGCCTCGACGGCCTGCCGGCCAACCTGCACCTGACGCTCACCGGGGTCAGCGAGCGGGGGGTCGAGGACCTGCTCGCCGTCCTGCGCGAGTGCGTCGACGCCGTCCGTCCGCTCGGGCCCCCGACGCCGCCCGCGGACATCGTCGACCTGCTCGGGCAGGTCGATCTGACCGAACTCGACAACGCGTCCTTCGCGGCACTGCTGCCGGCCGCGGGCGTCGACCTGAGCGGCGAGAACGCGGCCCGGATGGCCCCGGTCAACCGTCTGCTCGACGCCCTCCCGGCGACGACCCGCGAGGTGATCGTCACCCGCTTCCTGTCCGCGCTCTACAGCCCGTACCTGGGCGGGTGACCGCCGGGCCGCCATGACCGGGCCGCGCCGGCCGGGACGGGTGCCGCGTTCATCGCGCGACGCGCTGTTTCCGGCCGCCGCGGCGCAGCCGCATGCCGGCGTAGACGAGGTCGGCGACGAGGACCACGACGCCGATGATCAGCAGGTAGAACAGCCCGTGGGCGGCGACTCCGACGAGGCCCAGCACGATGGCCACGAGGATCAGGAACAGGAACAAGCTCATCGGTTCTCCCGGCGGCTCTCGGGACGGATCAGCGGCGGGCGAGACGGCGCTCGCCCTGGAGGCCCGGCGTGTACTTGAGCTCGTAGTGTGCGAAGACCTCCGGCTCGTCCGTCGCGGGCAGCACGCCGTCCGTGTCGATGGAGGGGGCGCTCTTCACCAGACTCCGGTCGTGGGCGACCCTCAGGTAGCCGGGGCCGACGGTCGCGCGGTCCAGGGGTACGAACACCAGACGACGGCGCGTGGGCAGGCCCACGGTCACGGTGGCGAAGGAGGGATCGTCGGTGGCCGTGTCGACGTAGACGGACTCCAGGGTGCCGATCTTGTGGCCGTCGGGGTCCACCACGTCGTGACCACGCCATTCTCGGATGTCGCCTGCCTCGAACATCATGCTCCTCCGGTGCGGGGGTTCTCTGCGGGAGTACCCCCGATCGCGGGTCTGATGCCCGGTGGGCCGGATACCCGGCGGCTTGGTGGCCCCGGACGTTCTCCCTGCGGACGCCTTGCGCCGTTGATCAAGAAAGCAATAGTTTCCCTTGCTGTGACCATGACACGCAGAGCGATCATCAAGGGAATGGCCGCCGCCCCGTTCGTCGGAGCCGCGGGCAGCGTTCTCTCCGCCTCTCCGGCACAGGCGGCCACCATCGACGCCGGTCAGTTCTCCCTCACCGCCCGGACCTCCAACGGCTACGGCGAGTTCGCCGATCTGACCGCGGGACTGGCGACGAAGCTGCCCGCCGTGGACGCGACCGCCGTCATCGCCGACGTCAACCGCAGCGCCACCCATCTCACCGGCGCCCCCAGCACGTCCGAGGCGTTCCAGACGGGCTTCGCCTGGGACTCCGACGACCAGGAGGTCGACTACTGGATTCCGCAGGGCGTCACCACCAGCGCGGACGCGTACGGCGACGGCACCTATCCCGACGCCGGAACCGACCGCGTCGTCCTCGCCTCCTGGTACTTCGAGGACAACCCCGACGGTGACACCAACCCCGACGGAACCCCGAAGCCCAAGTACGCGCTCGACAAGGGCCTGCGGCTCACGTTCGTGAACTACAACAACGAGTCCGCGCCGAAGTACCGGCACGTCCTGCTGGTCGAGCCCGTCAAGACCGCCGCGGGCGAGTTCTCGTTCAACCCGATCCGCAAGCACGCGGGCGGCATCATGTGGTACGGCAACCTGCTCTATGTGGTGGACACCTACAAGGGGTTGCGGGTGTTCGATCTGAACACGCTCTTCAAGGTGCCGCTGACCGAGAAGGACGTGTGCGGTCTGCACACCGACGGGCAGTACTACGGGTACGGGTATCAGTACGTCCTGCCGCAGAGCCGTGCCTACGACAACGCGGGCAAGTACTTGCGCTACACGGCCATCGGGCTCGACCGCGCCAGCACCCCCGACAGCCTCGTCGTGAGCGAGTACTCGCTGTCCGGCACGGTCAGTTACACGGACGGCACCTTCAACGGCACCGGTGTCTCCACCACTACGCCCAAGGTGGTCCGCTGGGACCTGGACTACACCGACCGGCAGCTCGCCTCGCTCACCGCGACGGAGGCCGTCACCGTCGGCCAGCAGAAGATCCAGGGCGTGGTGTCCCGCCAGACCAAGCACTACCTCTCCGCCAGCAACGGCCCCTCCAGCAAGGGGACACTGCGCACCTTCACCTCCGGAGGCTCGACGGCGAGCGCGGTGTGCGACCTCGTCATCGGGTGCGAGGACCTCAGCTACCACAGCAGCGGGGCGTCCAAGTGGTCGTTCAGCGAGTCCGTGATCTGGAACGTGGGCGAGTACGTCAACAAGCGTTACGTGTACGCGGTGCACGCCGACGGTTCGTAACCGCCGGAGCCGGAGCCGGAGCCGGAGCCGGAGCCGGAGCCGGAACCGGAACCGGAGCAGACTTCGTCGAAGTGCCCCTCCTCCAGGCGGAGAAGCTCCGCGAGGCCGAGCCGGGGTGGTTTCCAGGCCCGGGCGGCGGCATGGGCGAGGAAACGCTCGTCCAGTGCCAGGTGGTAGGTCTCCACGTAGTGGGCCAGGCCGGAGTACCAGAACCACGTTCCGTCGCTCTGCACCGAGACGTCGCCGATCGTGGTTCCGTCGCCGAGCAGCACGTCACAGTCCATCGACCCGGACTCGGTCAGAACGGAGGCACCGCGCAGGTAGGCGACCAACTCCGCTTCATGCGGCCGTGGTTCAGGAGCGGTGAACTCATGGATGCTCAGCGCGTCCTCGTACTCGGCGGAGACCTCGCGAAACGTGCCGAGCAACCGCCGCCCGTACCGCCGGGCGGTCCGCCCGCGACGGTGCGGCGGGACGCCCGGCAGCGTCGGGGACGGAAACGGCTCGTCCGTGGGCGAGTTGGGCCCGGTGACCGTACTCACGCCGAACGCGGCCGACGGGGTGTCGAGGGGGAGGGCTGCCGCGACCGGGGCGAGAAGAGCGGCCGGTGGCTCCAGACCACCCTGCAACGCGTCCACGTAGGCCGCGGCGTCGCCGATGCCGAACGCCGGGACGTGCCGGCGCAGCAGGCGCAGGGCGTGAAGCCGGCCTCGCGTGCCGGCGACGGCCCGCAACTCGTCGTGCAGCTCGTCGACCGGCCCGGGTATGTGCTGACCCTTCACGCGCGTGCGGTAGTCGTGCTCCCACGCTCCGGTGACCGCGTCCACCACCGCGATCCGGTGCAGACTGCCGTCCTCCTTGTCCACCAGGTAGGGCCCGGTGCCGACCAGGGCGTGCCGTGAGTCCCCCGTACGCAGGAATTCCTCGGACTGCCAGGCGACGATCCACCCCAGCTCGTGCTCCGTCACCCCCGAGACGGCCGCCCGCACGGCCCTCCCGTGCACCGCCAGCTCTCGCCGCTCGTCACGACCCAGCTGAGCCCCGACCAACCGAACAGCGAACCCACGAGAGATCATCCCCCGAGCATCGACCATCCCACCGGACCTGACCAGGAATTTTCCGCCCCCTGTCAGCGGCGGCGACGCCCGAACAAGCGATGCCGGAACCGGGAGTGCCGCTCGTGCCACCGTGCCCAGACGAGTTCCTCGTTCGAGGGCGCGTTGAACCGCTGGGAGACCGCTGCATAGGCCTGCAGGAGGCTGAGGAGGTTCGGATCGACATCGGGAAACTGTCGTTCCCGTTCCACGAACGGTGCGATGGCTTCCCATACCTTCGTGATCCGGGCCCGTGCCATCATGCTGGCGGCGGTTTCGTCGATGACACCGAGCGCGTACAGGCCGGCGAGCGTCTGGAAGAAGTAGGCGACGCTGTACACCGCCGACTTCGCGTGAGGTGACAGGCCTCGCAGGCCCCCGTCCGGCGTGTGATCCCTGTTCAGATCGCCGAGAACGTAGATGTATTGATCGTGAAGCTCGGCGGACCGGAACTCGGCGAGCAGGTCCATCAGGGCGGGCATGTAGTTCGCCTGCCGGGCGATCTGCACCTGCCGTGCGCCGAACCACATCGAGGCGAGCACGGCGAACACAGAGATCGAGATGGCCAGCACATTCAAGAAGGTGGCCCCGTCCACGAGCGCATCGTAGAACCGGGGCCCTGGGTTGGCCAGGGCGCATGGTCCCGGCACATGGGTCGGGGAGGGGGTGCCGGTCGGGCGTGGGGTGCCGGTCGGTTACGGGTGGTGTGGGTGCACCGGTTGTGGGTGGTCGTCCGGGGTGTTCAGGTGGAGCATGGCCGTTTCGTCCGGGGTGCCGGGGGGTGCCTGGTAGACCACCATCCGCTGGCCGCCCGTCCGGGCCAGTCGCATGACCTCGTAGGTGAGGGTCATCGGACCGACTCTCGGATGCCGGAAGGACTTCTGCCCGCCGCCGCGTTCGCAGACGTCGTACCGCTCCCAGAGTCGCGCGAACTCGGTTGATTTGAGGACCAGTTCACCGACGAGCGTGGTCAGCTCGGGGTCGTCCGGGTCCGCTCCGGCCACCGCCCGCAGATGGGCCACCGAGAGCGCGACCGTCTCCTCCCACGGCTCGTAGAGCGTCCGGCCGACCGGGTGGAGGAAGAGGTACCGGGTGAGATTGCGTTGCTCCCGGGGCCAGTCCCAGAGGCCGGGCAGCAGCCGCCGGCCGGGCGGATTCGCGGCCAGTACACGGTTGAAGCGGCTCACCACGTAGGCGGGGAGCGGACTCATCGACTCCAGCATGTGCAGCACCGAGTCGCGAACCGTGTGATCGGAGGAGGCGGGCAGTTCACCCACCCGTCCGGACGCCAACTCCACCAGCTCGTAGAGGCGTTCGTAACCGTCGCCGCGCAGCCGCAGGGCACGCCCGATGCCGTCCACGACGGCGGGCGAGGGATTGGCCTCCCGGCCACGCTCCAGCCGGATGTAGTAGTCGACACTCACTCCCGCCAGCGCGGCCAACTCCTCCCGGCGCAGTCCGGGAGTGCGGCGCAGCCCCGCGCCGGCAGGGAGGCCGACGTCCTCCGGGCGGACCTGAGCCCTGCGGGCCTTCAGATATCTGCCGAGTTCGGTGCCCCGCGCGTCTGTCGCTGCCATTCGGCCCATTCTGGCAGGTGGGCGGGAAACGTGGGGGGCCCTGTCGGACCCTGGAACGCCGTACCCCGGAACAGGCCGGTCTCCCGAACCGGCGCGCGAAGGCGGAGAGTCGATCCCGAAGCGGGCGGCCCGACCGCCGGGGCCCAGGGTGTGCGAGGCACAGGACCGCGGCCCCGACGGTCCGGTGCCGCCCGCCGACTCTCCCGATCCACCGCCGATTCCCCTTGCCTGCCGAGGAGTTCACCCATGCGCACCCCCGCCCCGTCCGCGGCCACCGCGACGACCCACGACCAGGTGCTGCCGTCGTCGACCGCCGCACCCCGGCGACGACAGCGGCACGGATCCCCACCGGACGTGCTGCCCGTCGGCGCACCCACCGCGCCGCGGAGCGGCGGCACCGCCCTGATCGCCGCGCTCCTCGGCTTCACGGTGATCACCATCGACGTCTCGGCCGTCAACATCGCCCTGCCCGCGATCGGTACGTCCCTCAGCGGCGGGATGACCGGACTGCAATGGGTGGTGGACGCGTACACCCTGATGTTCGCGGCCCTGATGATCTCCGCCGGTGCCCTCGCCGACCGTGCGGGCGCCCGCCGCGCCTACGCCTGGGGCGTGGCACTGTTCACCCTCGCCTCCCTCGGCTGCGCACTGGCGCCCGGCATCGGCGTGCTCGTCGCCGCGCGCGTGGCGCAGGGCGGCGCGGCCGCGATCGTGATGCCGGCCTCGCTGGCCCTCATCCGGCAGGCCTACGACGACGCCCGGGCACGTGCCCGCGCCATCGCGCTGTGGACCGTCGGTGGTTCGGTGGCGATGGCGGCGGGTCCGGTGCTGGGCGGCCTGCTCACCGACTCCGCCGGCTGGCGGTCGGTCTTCCTCCTCAACCTCCCGGTCGGTGCGGTGATCCTGGGCCTGCTGGTCCGGGTACCGCGCTCCGTGCGCCGCCCCGCCGCGGTGGACGTCGGCGGCCAGCTCACCGCCGTACTGGCCCTGGCCGGGCTGGCCTTCGCGGTCATCGAGGGCGGCCACCTGGGCTGGACCAGCGGTCCCGTGGCGGCCGCCGCCGCGCTCGCCGTGGCCTCCGGGTGCGCCTTCGTCGTCGTGGAGGCCCGGCACCGTCGGCCCATGGTCCCGCTGACCATGCTGACGGATCGCCGGGTGGCCGTCCCGCTCGCGGTCGGCTTCGCCGTCAACGCCGCCTTCTACGGCGGGATCTTCCTTCTCGGCCTGTACTACCAGCAGTTGCGCGGAATGTCGGCGATCGAGGCCGGGCTGATGTTCGTCCCGATGTCCGCGGTGGTCACGGCGACCAACCTCGTCTCGCCGCGGCTTGCGGAACGGATCGGGCGGCGGGCGGTGATCGTCGCCGGTCAGCTGGTCTTCACCGGAGCGATGCTGGCCATGGTGCCGCTGGCCGCGGACACCCCTGTGCGGATGGTGCTGATCCTGCTGCTGCCGCTGAGCATCGGAGGGGCGCTCGTGGTGCCGGCGCTGACCGCGCTGCTGATGGACGCCGTGCCGGGAGAGCGCGCGGGGACGGCGTCGGGCCTGCTCAACTCGTTCCGCCAGACGGGCGGGGCGCTCGCCGTCGCCCTCTTCGGCGGCCTGCTCGCCGGCTCCGGCGGGGACTTCTCCCTGCCGGGCATGCGCGTCGGTCTCCTCGCCGTCGCCGCACTCCTCGCGGCAACCGCCGCACTGTCCCGGATCTTCCTGCCCCGCGGTTGACGAGCGAGGCCGACGCGGGACGGCGGGGTCATCGGGAAAGGCTCGACAGGAGTTCCTCGCGGCTGTTGACACCCGTCTTTCGATAGATCGCTTTGAAATGGTCGTTGACGGTGTGCTGGGAAAGATTCAGACTGCGCGCGATCTGTTTCACGGCCAGCCCGTCGAGAGCCCGCCGGATCACCTCCTGTTCGCGTGAAGTGATCCCGTACAGAACGGCCGCGGCGGGCAGCAGTACGTCGGAGGAGGCGGACTGGATGGTCACCGCGACGCCTCCGAGGTCCGATTCCTCGAGCCGCTGGGCCTCCAGCACGATCCAGCCGTCAGGGCCGGGGATACGGCTCAGCGCCTGACGGCCGGGCTGTCGTGCCATGAGGGCTATGTTCCAGACATGGGCGAATATCTCGCTCTCGTCCGCCGTCTCGGCGTCCTGGACGAGTTTGCTCACCCATTCATGACCCGTCCGGGTCACCGCCCTTATCGTGTCGCTGCTGTCGATCACCACAATTCCGGGCGGGGGAGCGCTGCGCACAGGGCGCAGGAAACGACCGGCGACGTAATGCCTCAGCGCCTGCGCCAGGGGTCCGGCCAGCCGGCCGGCGTTCACCCCGTCGGCCGCCGAGAAGGGGATGCCGCCGCTTTCCCTCAGGAGGACCAGCAAACCCCAGGTCAAACCCCTCAGGGTCAGAGCGGCCCGCAACTCGCTGCCGACGTCGGTCGCCTTCATGAACTCCTGGTGGCGGATACCGCGCCGGCCCCGCGGTGGGTCGGAATCGAGGACCGCGACGGGCCGGCCCCGTCCGGCCAGCGCGGTCAAGGTGTGTTGCCCGTGCCCCAGGATTTCCGCGGATTCCAGTTCACGATAGAATGAAGCGGCATAACCATGTTCCTTGGTAAGAAAGCATGCCGCGCCCGTGATCGGGTCCACCCCTCTCAGCATGTATCCGTCGTGCGGTACGAGTTCCGCGATCTGCCGTGAGATCACCGCACCCAGTTCAGGGATTGTCGTGGCTTCCGCGACCGCGGGCGCGAGAGAGCGGGCCGTCCGTTCCACGTCCGGATTCATGGAAGGAGTGTGGATCCGCGCCGTTCGGCGAGTACGCATTCCCGATACGTTGGCCGAGAGGTGACACTCCTTGGCGCGTATGCGGCAGCAATCGGAGAATCGGAATTGGAAGTTTCCGTTCCCATCCCTTCCGTGCGGTCGCCCGGTCCTGAGTGGCCACGGACCGGGCGACCTGGGTCATTCCGTCAGCATTCCGGGACGGCTCCGTCGTGGAATGCCTCGTTGCCGTCCACGTACGCCCCGTAGGTCCACCCCGTGACGAAGATTTCCTGACCGGTGGTGGCGGTGTACCGCTCGGACACGGTGTGGTACCAGACGTTTCCGCGGTTGCTGATGTTGTCACCGCGGTCCCAGCAGTCGGCGACGATGGCGTCGCCGAACCTCAGGTCCGGCACTCCCACCTTGCCGCTCCGGGTGTGCGGAGATTTGAAGACGCCGGCGCTGTCTCCCGAGACGGGGATCAGCGCGTTCGCGGCGGACGCGCTCCCGACCCCCAGGAACAGCACACCGGCGCTCAGTGCCGCGACGACGGCGCCGCGACGCGGCAGGACCCTCTTCATCATCATTTCCCCCTGTTGTTCGCCGGCGACGCGCTGCCGGGCGGGTGCCCCGTGGTCCGGCGCACACCCAGGACGATGCCCTGCTCGCAGAACCGAGTGAATCCCCCAGAAATCGGGGGGTGACAAGGGGCCGCCGGTGAGTCTGCCGGCCGGCAGCGCGCGGTGACGTGCTCTCCGGGCGGGGTGTACTGTCGGAGCACCGGAAGTAGAAACGCGTGGTCACCGCAGCACATCGACGCAGGTCGACGGACCGGAGACCAGGCGCGCACACGCGGTACCGGACGGGCCGCCACTTCTTCACACCGAAGGAGTGCGCAATGACAGTCCGTCGTCCTGGAGCCGTCGAGAAGGCCGGTCCCCCCATCGAGGAAGCCTCTCGTCCGCCACGTTCCCTCCGCGAAGCGGGGGCAGCCCTCGCGGGGCTGTCGGCGGTGTTCCTCTTCGAGATGCTCGACAACTCGATCCTCAACGTCGCGCTGCCCACCATCGGCCGCGAGCTGTCGGCATCGACGACCGTGCTCCAGTGGGTCACGGGCGTGTACGCGGTGGTGTTCGGCGGACTGATGCTCGCCTTCGGCGCCCTGGCGGACCGGGTCGGCCGCCGCAAGGTCATGCAAGTCGGACTGGTGCTGCTGGGCGGGGCGAGTCTGGCGACGGCGTTCGTCACGACGGCGGACCAACTCATCGCGGTCCGCGCCGCCATGGGCGTCGCGGCCGCGATGACGACGCCGGGCTCCCTCGCCCTGGCGTTCCGCCTGTTCGACGAGGACGCGCTCCGCGTCCGTGCGACAACGCTGATCTCGACCGTCGGGCTGGTCGGACTCGCGATCGGGCCCACGGCCGGCGGCCTCGTGCTCGCGTTCGCCCCGTGGCAGATGCTGCTGCTGGTGAACGTGCCCATCGCCGCGCTCGCGTTCGCCGGCATTCGACGCGGCATCCCCGCCGACAGGGCGGACGAACTGCACCGGGACCCCGTCGACGTTTCCGGTGCCCTGCTCGGCACGGCCACGATCGCCCTGGCGCTCGTCGCACCCACGCTGTTCGTCGACGCGGGTACCGCGTCGCTTCTCCCGTGGCTGACCACCGCGGCGGCCGCCATGTCGGCCGTGCTGTTCGTCGTCCGCCAGCGCCTGGCCCGCCACCCGCTGCTCGACCTCGAACTCATCGCCCACCCCCTCGTGTCGAGCGGGCTGGCGTTCAAGGCCGCCGCGAGCCTCGCGACCGCGGGCCTCGGCTACCTCGTGACCCTCCAACTCCAGCTCGACTGGGGCTGGACACCCGCGCAGGCGGCTCTGGGCCTGCTGCCGCAGGTCGCCGTGCTCATCGCGGGCGGTGCGCTCATCGGTCCGCTGGTCACACGCGTCGGCCTCGACCAGGCCGCCCGGCTCGGCGCGGGAGCCGTCGTATGCGGGCTCGCCGTCTACGGGCTTCTGGGCCGCCTCGGCTACGTATGGGTCGCTCTCGCCCTCGTGCTCGTCGCCGCCGGTATGCGCGTCGTCGGCGTCGTCGCCGGGACCAACGTGATGCGGGGCCTCCCGCTCAACCGCACCACCATCGGATCGGCGCTGGTGGACACCGCGGGCGAAGTCACCACCGGCATCGGCATCGCTGTCGGCGGGACCATCCTCGCCGCCCTCTACACCGGCGACCTCACCACGGCGGACTGGAGTGCTCACGAGACCGCGCAGTTCCGCGAGGCGGTCACCTGGGCCGGCCTGGTGCTCACCGCCGTGACCGCGACGCTGGTGGGATGGGGCATCACGCGGGCCCGCCGTGTCACGGACAGCGCGACGCCGTCGTCGGCGACCGCTGCTGAAGGGGCCTGAGGGAAGGCGAGGTCGTGGCCGGCCGCGTACCCGTCCCGGGCAGCCGTGGAGGTGCGTAGGTGCGCCTCTCAGGTGCTGCCCGGGACAGGCGTGGACCGGTGCCTACCGCGCAGACGTACGGGTCAGCCTCCCTCGCCCCGACGCGTGCGGCGTGCGGGTCAGCCTCCCTCGCCCCGGCGCGCCTGGCGGGCGAGGGACCGGAAGTCCTGCCAGCGCACCTGGGGCCGGTCGAGACCGCGGTGCCGCAGGTAGCGGGCGGTGGCCCGGCGGGTCGTGCGCAGTACGGACACCGCCTCGCTCGCGCGGCCCGAGCCCATCGGCTCCACCACGCTCGACGGGACCAGCAGCAACGCGCCGTCCGTCACCCGCAGTTCGCCCCGTACGAGCGCGTTGTGCATGTTGTTGAGACGCTCGTCGTGCCGGTGCACCAGGAGGGAGGCGGGGCCCGGAACGGCCGCGCAGTCGGCCGGCACGTCCACGGCGAAGCCACTGTCGACGGGCACGGGGCGGGTCCGCGCCAGCACCGGCGCGCCCGTGATGTCACGGGCGGCGAGCACGGCCGTGGGGTAGCGCGCGAGCAGCGCGGCGCCGGGGAGGGCGGAGTGGGGCAGCGGTCCGTCCCCCGGAGGCGCCGCCCGCGTCACAGCGGACAACGGTGGCCGCACCACGACCTGTTCGGGGGTCACGGTGATCAGCAGCCGCAGGTAGTACCAGTCCATCATCCGGCGCAGCGGGGGAAGGACGTAGGACCTGCTGTGCGGCTGCCGCTCGAACAGCATCCGCCAGTAGTCCTCGGCGCCCTGAGGGCCCGTCATGATCTCGTCCGGGCACTCGGCGTGCCCGCCGACGAAGATCTGCCGGGGCTCCTTCAGACCGCTGCCCGTGGGGTCGGAGAAGAGCAGCCCGACACGGCCGTCCCGGCGGATGTTCAGTGCCTTCTGGGCGAACGCCAGGGACGTGCTCAGCAGCAGCGTCCCGTCCGGCCGGCGCCGCACCGCCGTCGGCCAGGCGAGCGGGGTGCCGTCCCGGCCCAGGGTGGCGAACTCGCAGGTCCGGTAGGCGTCCAGGACGTCGAGCGGGGCGGAGTCGAGGAGAGGCATCGTGCTACTCCCCGGCCAGCGGGGCACGCAGGGCGCGACGGTACGCGGCGTACTGGCGTCGGCCGAGGGCCCGCCACAGGAGCCGTCCGATCAGCGGAACCCGGCCCAGGAAGTAGGCCTGTTCCTCGGGCGTCGCCTCCTCCAGGATCGCCCCGAGCGCCAGCATCCGCTTGCTCTTGGGTATGCCCTCCATGCCCCGCTCGCCGACCAAGTCCCATTCGGGGACGGTCAGATGCTCCGCGACGAGCGGCAGCACCGACCGCTCCTCCTCGTCGAGATGGACCAGCAGCGCCGCGCGGTGCGCGTCCAGGGCCAGGGCCAGTTCCTCCCCGGAGATCGGGTCGGCGGACCTTTCCCACACGGGGAGCCATTCGGTGACGGTCGTCAGCGTGCGGTCGATCTCCGCGTGCTGGGCCTGCATCCGGCCCGTTCGTTCGTCGTCCTGCGGGGCACGCCTCCGCAACAACGGCCAGATCAGCTCGTCCTCGGCGTGATGATGGTGGTGCAGGCCCATGACGTAGTCCCGCAACGCCCCGGCGATCCGCGCCGCTCGGGCCGTGTCCCCTTCGGGAACGGCCCGCACCAGCACGGGCAGTGTGGCCGACTCGCGGCGGAACACCCGGTGCACCACGACCATTTCGTGGGTATGAGGACGCTCGGCGGTGGAAGAGACGCCGTGGCTGCTGTTGACGGACATGCTCACTTGCTCCAACGATCAGATGGGTGTCAAGGCGGCCCCAGCGTCACGCGTCCCGCTTGGCGTTCACTTGGCGCCCGGCTTGGCGCAAACGGCTGGTGCCCCGGCTGGAGACCCGCGGGCACGGATGCGTCCCGGGGCCGTGCGCGGCTGGAGCCCGGAGCGGTGCGCGTTTATCGTCCGTTGACGGAACGGGCGCAGGTCTCGGGTAAATTCCGCGGGCGTGCTGCGTTTGCGAGTCCTGGGTCCGCTGGGCGCCGAAGTCGCCGGGACACCGGTCGCCTTGGGCGCTCCGCGTCAGCGCGCCGTCCTGTCGCTGCTGATCGCCGCCCGGGGCAGCGTCGTACCCGTGGACCGTATGACGGACGCGCTGTGGCGGGGCGAACCGCCGGCCAAGGCGCTGGTGTCCCTGCACGCCTATCTGTCGAACCTGCGGCGCTGTCTGGAGCCGGGGCGGCCGCCGCGCACCCCGGCCGCCGCTCTGGTCACCGCCCCGCCCGGGTACGCCCTCAGGCTCCCCGGGGACGCGGTGGACGCGTGGCGCTTCGAGGCCTGGGTCGGCCGGGCCCGCAGTGCTCCGGCCGAGGAGGCGCGGGCGCTGCTGGCCGAGGCGCTCGGCTGGTGGCGGGGGCCGGCCTTCGCGGGGCACGCGGACGAACCCTGGGCCGCCACCGAGGTGGCCCGGCTCGACGGGCTGCGCGCGGAGGCCCGTGAGCGCGCCGTCGCCGCGGATCTGGCCACCGGCCGGGCCGCGCAGGCCGTGCACGACGCACAGGGTCTCGTCGAGGCCGGCCCGCTGCGGGAGGAGGGCTGGCGGTTGCTGGCCCTGGCCCAATGGGCGTGTGGCAGGCAGGCCGACGCGCTCGCCTCCCTGCGCCGTGCCGCGGCCGTACTGCGCGACGAGATCGGCTGCGATCCCGGCCCCGCACTGCGGGACTTGGAACGGGCCGTGCTCACCGGACGGCTCGACGTCCTGCGCGATGCGACACCGGAACCGTCCGCCGCACCGTCCGCCGCGCTCGCTCGGTGGCCTGCCGCAGCGCCCGCGGCGTTGGCCGTGCCGCCTGCCACACCGTCCGCGGCCCTGGGCGCGCCGCCTGTCCCACAACCTGCTGGCCTGGTCGTGCCGTCTGCCGTACCACCCGCGGGCATGGTCGTGCCGCCTGGCGCACCACCCGCAGGCATGGTCGTGCCACCTGGCGCACCACCCGCGGCCCTGATCGTGCCGCCTGCCACTCGTCCTGCCGGCCTGGAGGTGCCGCCTGCCGCAGCGCCTGCGAGTCTGGCCGCGCCGCCAACCGCAGCGTCCGCGGGCCGGGCCGTGGCGCCTGCCGTGCCGTCCGCGGGCCTCGCCGTGCAACCTGCCGTGCCGCCCGCCGCGCGGCCCACCGCGGCCCCCGCCCGTGTCGCGCCGCCGTCCGCCGGGTCCGGCCTGTTCGTCGGCCGGGGTGCGGAGTTGAGCGCCCTGGAGGCGGCGGCCCGGGCCGCCGGGCAGCGCGGGGGTCTCGTGCTGGTCACCGGCGAGGCGGGTGCGGGCAAGTCGGCCTTCCTCGGCCAGGTGGCCGCCGGGCTGACGCGGGCCGGCTGGCGGGTGGTGATCGGGCGCTGTCCCGAGTACGAGGGCGCTCCGCCCGCCTGGGCCTGGGTGGAGGCGCTCGGCGCGCTCGCCCGCGAGGTGCCCCCGGCCGCCCCGGACGAACTGGCGGTCCTGCTGCGGGAGTCGGACGGCGCCGCCGTCCCCGCCGGGGCCGAGGCGGCCGTCGGCCGCTTCCGTATGCACCGGGCCTTCAGCGCCTGGCTCCGCACGGCGGCCGCGGTGGCGCCGCTCGCCGTCGTGCTGGAGGACGTGCATCGCGCCGACGCCGAGACACTGGCCCTCGTCGAGGCGGCCGCCGCGGTCACGGGAGTCCCGCTGCTCACCGTCGCCGCGTACCGGCCCTCGGACGTGGACGACCATCTCCTCAAGACCCTCGCCCAGTTGGCCCCGCTCGCCCCGCACCGGATCACGCTCGGCGGTCTGGCTCCGCAGGACACCGCGACCCTGGTGGAAGCGGTCTGCGGAGGTCCGGTCGACCCGGCGACGGTGGCCGCGCTGGCCGAACGCACGGGCGGGAACCCGTTCTACGTCCGGGAGAGCGCGCGCCTCCTCGCCGACGAGGGTGCCCTGGTCGCGATCTCCGAAGTGCCGCAGGGCGTACGTGACGTGCTGCGCAGGCGCCTCGCACTGCTGCCCGCCGCCGCCCGGGCCGTCGTACAACTCGCCGCCGTACTGGGCCTGGAGGCCGAGGCCGGTCTGCTCGTCGACGCCTCCGACGGGGCGGAGGAGGAGGTCCTGGACGGGCTGGACGCGGCGCTGGCCGCCGGACTGCTGGCCGAACCGGGCCCCGGCCGCGTCCGGTTCGTACACGCCCTGGTGCGGGACACCGTCTACGCGGACCTGTCCGGGGTGCGACGTGCGCGGCTGCACGCCCGGGTCGCCCGGCTGCTGCGCCTGCACCGGCCAGGTGAACTCGCCGCGTTGGCACACCACTTCGCGCGCTCGGGCAGCCCGGACGACGCCCCCCTCGCCGTCGACTACGCGCTGCGCGCCGCCGAGGCCGCCGAGCGGCGGTACGCGCACGACGTCGCCGTCACGCTGATCCAGCAGGCCATCGACACCCACACCGCCGCGGCGCGTGAGGACACGCCGCCGGACCGGCTGATCGAGCTGCTGGTGCGCCTCCTCGGAGCCCAGGTCCGTACCGGTGCCACGGATGCCGCCCGCCGCACCCGGCGGCGGGCCGTCGAACTCGCCGAACAGGCCGACCGGGGTGACCTGGTGGCGGCCGTGTACGGCGCCTGGACCGAACCCACACCCTGGCGCAGCAGGTTGGACGGCCCCTACGACCGGATCACCCTGGCCCGCCTCGAACGCCTTTCGACGGCAGGGGAGTTGGACGGACCCACGCGCGCCCGAGTACTCCAGGTACTGGTCGACGCGGTCGCGGGCGAGGACGCTCCCCGTGCCCTGGAAGCCGCCCGCGACCAGCTCGCCCTGGCCCGCGCGGACGGCGAACCCCGCTTGATGGCCGCCGCGTTGATGACATCGGCGAGGCTGCTTCCGCACGAGGCCCACGCCGAGGTCCGGCCCCCGCTCACCGAGGAGCTGCGCCGCCTCGCGCACGCCCATGACCTGCCCGCCTACCGCTGGGTGTGCGAGCACCTCGACGCGATGACCGCCGCGGCCCGCAACGACCCCGCCGCGGTGCGCCGGCACACCGCCGAGGGGCTTGTGCTCGCCCGCCGCTACCGCCTGGTGTGGGCGCAGGGGCTGGGCGCGGCGACCTCCGCCATGCTGGCCGCCGTAAGCGGCCGCTTCGACGTGGCCGAGGCCGGGTACGCGGAGGCCGACGGCCTGCTCCAGCGGGTCGGCGCCCACCACGCCACCGGGCTGCGCACGCTCGGCCTGATCAGCATGCGGCTCCTCCAGGGCCGTACGGCCGACATCGAGCCCATGGTCCACGCCGTGTACGAGTCGGCCGGCGACTCGGTCTCCGTGGCCCGGGCGCTGGTCCTGGCCCGCCTCGGCAGACTCGACGAGGCACGAGCCGTACCCGTGCCACCGGAGCCGGTGCGGGACCATCTCTACGGCCTCGAACTGGACTTCCGCGCCCAGCTCGCCGTGCTCGTCGGGGACCACGCGAGCGCGGTGAGACTGACCGGGCACCTGGAACCGCTGCGCGACCAGCTCGCGGGCGCGGCCGGTGCGGCCTACGCGAGCCGGCCCCTCGCGCACGCACTCGCCGACCTCCACCGGTTCCTCGGCGAACACCAGCGAGCGGCGGACGCCTATGCGCTGGCCGAGCGCACGGCACGGGCCTGGGGGGCGGCCCACCTCGCCGAACACGCCGCCCGGGCCGCGGCCGGCCTGTCGGCCGAACGGGGCCGCCGACGCGTCGTCCAGGGCATCGCCTTCCCCGGATAGGCTGTGCCGCTGTGGAGCGGATCTTGGTGGTGGGGGTGACGGGCGCGGGCAAGTCCACGCTCGCGCGCACGCTCGGCGAACGGCTGGGACTGGCGTACCACGAGATGGACGCGCTCTACTACGACGGCCCCGACTGGGCCGTGAACGGCTCGTTCGCCGAGGACGTGGCGCGCCTCGTCGCCGGGCCCCGGTGGGTGGTGGACTCCCTCGGCCGTCCGGAGGTCCGTGACCTCCTGTGGGGCAGGGCCGACACGGTGGTGTGGCTGGACTACCCGAGGCACGTGGTCGCACCCCGTGTGGTGCGCCGCTCGCTGCGCCGCTCCGCCCGTCGCGAGGTCCTCTTCGGCGGCAACCGGGAGACCTGGCGGGGGTGGCTGAGCCCGGAGCATCCGGTCCGGTGGTCCTGGTCCCAGTACACCGGCCGACGCCAGGAGATCGAGAGCCTGACCCGCGATCCCCGCTTCGCCCCGCTCGAAACCCTGCGCTTCGCCCGCCCCGACGCCACCGCCACCTGGCTGGCGACGCTCCGGCGCACGGAGCCCGGAAGCGCCGGCGAGGGGTAGCGGCTTCGCGGGACGGGCGGAGGGGAGCTATTCGGCCGGTTCGGCGATCAGCGCCGTACCGATCCTGCGGAAGCCGAGCCGGGCGTAGATCCGCGCGACGTCGTCGTCACCCGCGGAAAGGAAGACGGTGTCCGCTCCCCGCGACCTGGCGTCGGTCACCAGCGCTCTGGTGACCGCGAGTGCGAGGCCGCAACGGCGGGCCGAGGGAAGCGTTCCGACGCCGACGATCTCGCTGACGCCCGCGAGCGGCTGGTGCTGTCCGGACGACAGGGCCGCCCCGTCCTCGACGGCCGCGGCGACCACCGTCAGACCCGCCCGGATGCGCGCCACCACGCGCTCCACCGATCCGTCGGCGACGCAGGCGGCGATCGCGTCCGCCAACTGCGGCGTCCCCACGAGACCGACGGCGGTTCCGGGGTCGGCGAACGCGAGGTGAGGAACGGCCAGGGCGCTGGTCAGCAGCGGATCGTCCACGTCCATGATCCGCACCGAGGTGGTGCCGGGGGAGGCCTCCGACGGCGTTGCCGGAGTGTGCGGATCGAGCGCCATCAGCGGATGCTCATGGACCACGAGTCCGGATTCCTCGACCGCCGGCCGCAGCGCGGGCGTGGTCTCGGCGACCCATTCGAAACTCTCCGGGATCCCCAACTCCCGCTGACGCGCACGGACCTTCTGCACGTCCGAGGTCTCCAGCGGTCCGGACCACCCCCGCCTGGGACGTGCGTAGAACGGCCAGCCCCGGCCTTCCCGCACGAACAGGGTGAGCGGCCCGACGTCCTCGGCACGTGCGCCGTGGCGCGGGACCGCGTCGTAGTACTCCTCGAGCCGGTCCAGCAGGGCCCGCTCAGGATGATCCTCGAAGTCTGCAGAAGTCACGTCGGGCATCCAAGCAACAGGACATCACCGACGCCACCGGATTTGACCCTGTCCGCGGGAACGCCCGTCCGGAGATCGCTCCCGGACCCCGTTCCGCGGAGCGAGGTCCGGCGGGCCTCGCCTCGTCCGGCCCGCGCGTCGCAAACGGCTGGAATCTCCCCCAGGGGGAGGTCCTACGGTCCTGACCGACCGTACGCGATGGTTCGAAGGAGGTCTGTGATGGCGACGTTTCTGCTGGTCCCGGGACTATTCATGGGTGGCTGGGCCTGGAGTGCCGTGGCCGCCGAGCTGACCGGGCGAGGGCACCGGGCGCTTCCGGTGACCTTGCCCGGCATGGCCGAGCGGGCGGGGGAGGACCCCGCGGGCGTCGGACTGACCGAGCACACCGGCGCCGTGGCGGCGCTGCTCGATGCGGAAGGCCCGGGGATCGTGCTGGTGGCGCACAGCTACGGCATCTTCCCCGCCCTCGCGGCAGCCGACCGGCGCCCGGGCCAGGTCGCCCGGGTGGTGTTCGTGGACACCGGGTTCCCGGAGCCGGGTGAGTCGTTGATGGCGCAGATGCCACAGCTCGACCTGCTGGACCGAGCCGTCGACGGCGTCGTCCCGGTGCCCGAGGAGATCCCGGCGCTGCACGCCGTCCCCCCGGCGGAGCTGGAGCGCTACCACCGGCTGGCCACCCCGCAGCCCGTTCGCACCATCACGGAGCCGCTGGAGCTGACCGGCGCCTGGCTCAAGCTCCCGACCACCGGCGTCCTCTGCCTCGCGAACGGTCTCAGCGTGGAGTTCGCCCGCACCCTGCACGGCACCGGTCTGCCCCGGTTCGCCAAGCTCGCCGAGCCCGGCGTCACGTTCTTCGAACTGGCCACCGGCCACTACCCGATGCTCTCCGCCCCGATGGAGCTGGCGGACGTCCTGATGCGCGCGGCGAGCGGCGGGGGTGTCGGCCTGTACGAGGGGTGAGCACCGGAGGCCACGCGCTCGCGCCCCGTCGCTCTCAACGGAGCGGCGGTGAAGGCGCGTACGCCACCGGGATCTTGGTCACGAGGTGTCCGGCTCGCTTGTAGGTGCGGATCAACAAGGCCGTCTGGACCTCCCGCACGCCGTGGAGGGCGGAGAACGCCCGGGCGTGGAAGGCGTCCATGTCCGCGACGGTGGCGTGGCTGCTGTAGCCGAGGACGTTGGCGCTTCCGGTGGTGACGACGAGGTGCCGGATCGAGGGGTCGCCGGCGAGGTGGCGCAGGGCGGCGTCGAGGTGGGTGTGGTCGACCCGGAGCCGGAAGCGCGCCTCGACCGGGTAGCCCAGCACGCTCGGTTCCGCGAACAGCCGCAGGTGGAAGACGTGCGAGGCGAGGAGCCGGTTGAGCCGTCGGCGGACGGTCGACTCCCCGAGGTTCAACCGGGTCGCCAGGCCGGCTGTGGACATCCGGGCGTCCTCGGCCAGCAGGGCCGCCAGTTCCCTGTCCACGTCGTCCACGTCGATCGGGGCGGGCGGGCGTCGCCCCTCCATCGCCAGCTCGCGCATCCTCGTGGGCCGCGACTCGTACGGCGCCCAGTCGACCGCGGTGAGCAGGAGCCGTACGACCAGCGCGGAATGGATGTCGAGGACTCCCGGCATGGAGCCGATCACCCGGTCGACCAGCTCGATCAGCCTGTTCTCGTCGGCGACCAGCATTTCCGCGAGGACCACCAGATCACCGGTGGCCACCTCCACCGACCGGGCGTCCTGCCGCGCGGCGATGGCGCGGGCCACCTCGTCCAAGTGACCGGGAGCGCAGCGGACGGCCAGTTCGACGACCAGTCCCTCACCGAGATACTCGCCCAGCAGTCCGCCGATGAACCGCACCTGCCCCGTCCTGAGCATGCGCTCCAGCCGCCGGGCCACGGTGCGTTCGTGCAGACCGACCTGCGCGCCCGCGTCGGCGAACGAACCGCGGGGCCGCTGGGCCAGGAACTGCAGGATCGCCAGGTCCTGACGGTCGAAGAACGATCGACCGGTGGGGTCGGATTCCGCCATCCCGCTCCCTCCCTTGCCTGAATCCGCCGGCCAGACGACGTCGATGCCCGATCCGCGCATTCTTCCGGCCGCTTCTTGCCTGGTTCCGGTGAGGAACCGCAGATTACCGGACAGCATCCGCCAGCCGACATCCGGCCGTCCGCAGAGGTAGGGCCCATGCCCGAGGCAGTCACCAGACCTTCACCCCGTTCCACACCGACGACCCCGCACGCACCCGTGTCCACCGTGGCCGTCCTGGTCTCGATCGTGCTCGTCGAACTCTCCAGCGGCATCACGCAGGGCTTCCTGTCGCCGGTCCTGCGCAGCCTGACCGACGTGCTGCACGTCACCGCCGCCGACCTGAACTGGATCAGCATCGCCAACCTGATGGCCAGCGTCGCTTTCACACCGCTGCTCTCCCGGCTCGGTGACCTCCACGGCCACCGCCGGGTGCTGCGCTGGAACATCGCCGTCGTGCTCGCCGGCTCGGTGGTCGTCGGGCTGGCCGGATCCTTCCGCACCCTCATGATCGGCCAGGTGCTCCAGGGCGCCTTCGCGGGCTTCTTCCCGCTGCTGGTCGGCATCCTGCGCAATCGCCGCAGCGCCGCCGAGAGCCGGCGCGCCATCGGCACGATGGTGGCGGCACTGGTGGGCGGCATCTGCGTCGGCGGGGTGGCCAGCGGCCTGGTCGCCCACTCCGTCGACACCCCGACCGCGGCCCTGTGGGTGCCCACGTTCGCGGTCGGTATCGCGTTTCTGGTGACCTGGCCCCTGCTGCCCGAGACGACCGAGCGTCCCGGCGGTCACCTCGACGTGCGCGGTGGGATCCTGCTCTGCACGGGTCTCGTCGCGATCATGCTCGGCCTCGGACAGGGCGGTATGCCGGGCTGGGAGTGGACCTCCCCGCGCACCCTGGGCTGCCTGGCCGGCGGCGCCCTGGTGACGGCCGTATGGGCACGGGTGGAGACCCGCACCACCGACCCGATGATCGACGTCAGGCTGTTCCGGCGCCGCAACGTCTCCGTGGTGGCCATCGTGACGACGACGTTCTCGTTCTGCATGATCGGCCTTCAGGTGGCCGGGGCGATCTTCATGGGGACGCCCGAGGAGACGGCCGGTTACGGTCTCGGACTGTCCCCTCTGCAGATCGCCTTCGCGATGATCCCCGCACTGGCCGCGACCGGCATCGCGGCGACGGCTTCACCGGCGCTGGCCGCCCGGATCGGTGACCGGGCCACCCTCGTCACCGGCTCCCTGCTCATGGCCGCCGGCTATCTGTCCACTCTCGCCCTCCACGACTCCCTGACCCCCTACCTGATCTGCCAGACGGTGGCAGGTCTCGGCGCGGGCGTGCTCCAGCAGGCCACACGGACCCTGGCCGTCGAATCGGTCCCCAAGGAGCAGACCGCCGTCGGCTCGGGCATCAACGAACTGCTCATCAACGTGGGCGGCTCGCTCGGAGCGGCCTGCGTCCTCGCCGTCACGGCCGCCGCCACACCGGCGGGCGCCGCCCTGCCCCGCTACTCCGCCTACGCGACCTGCTGGAGCGTGTGCATCGCGGTGTCCCTCGCCGGTGCCGCGGCCTCCCTGCTCTACCGGCCCGCCACCCGCCCCGCCTGACAATCCCCGAGAAAGGACACGCAGTTGAGCCGGCAAACCCTGCGCGAACACACCCGCGCCGTCGTCACCCGACGCCGGGACGACGTCATCGCCCTCAGCCACAGCCTGCACTCCGAACCCGAACTCGCCTACGAGGAGCACAAGTCGGCCCGGAAGATCGCCGACCTCGTCGAAGCCTCCGGGTTCGAGGTGCGACGCGGCGCCCACGGCCTGGAGACCGCCTTCGAGGCCACCGCCGGCACCGGAGACCTCGTCGTCGCGCTCACCGCCGAGTACGACGCGCTCCCCGGCATCGGCCATGCCTGCGGACACAACGTCAACGGTGCCGCGGCCGTCACAGCCGCTCTCGCCCTGGCACCGGTCGCCGACGCACTCGGCCTCACCGTGAAGCTCCTGGGCACACCGGCCGAGGAGTACGGCGGAGGCAAGGTCGACCTCCTGAAGGCGGGAGCCTTCGACGACGTGGCCGCCGCCATGATGGTGCACGCCGCACCGGCGGACGCGGTCGGCATGACGTCCCTGGCCATCGGCAGCTGGAAGGTGAGCTACACCGGCCGTGCCGCCCACGCCGCCGCCATGCCGCACCGGGGCGTCAACGCCGCCGACGCCATGCTGGTCGCGCAGGTGGCGATCAGCGCGTACCGCCAGCAGATGATCCCCGACGGCGTCGTCCACGGAGTCGTCACCCACGCGGGCGACGCACCCAACGTCATCCCGGCACACGTCACCGCCGACTACGACTGCCGCGCGGCCACCGCGGAAGACCTGGCCGAACTGCAGGCCCGCATACGTGCCTGCTTCGAGGCCGGCGCGCACGCCACCGGCGCCGAACTCGCCCTGGAAGCCGTCGGCAACGACTACGCCGACCTGCGACAGGACCTGGCCCTCTCCGCCGCCTACCGGGCCGCCGCCGCCGGCCTCGGGCGCGTGATCGACGACACCCCGAGCTCGCTGCGAGCGGGGTCCACCGACATGGGCAACGTCTCCCATGTCGTCCCCACCATCCACCCCTCCATCGGCTACGACTGCGGCGACACGATCATGCACAACCCCGAGTTCACCCGCTACGGCACCAGCGCGGGAGCGGACAGGGCCGTCCTCGACGGCGGTCTGGCCATGGCGTGGACGGCGCTCACCCTGGCCACGGACGAGGAGCAGCGCACAAGCCTGCTCACCCGGCTCGCACAGCGTCGGCGGGCATCGCACCCCGGCAGCCTCCTCACGCCGTGATCCATCGTGCCGGCCGGGACGCCTGGCTCACGCCGTGATCCATGGCGCCGGCCGGCACGCCTGCGCGTCGGCTCGCATCACCGGGCTCGCCGTCGGCCCTCGCCGCGTGGAGCGCGGTGATTTAGCATCTTCGGGGCGTGTGCGAACCGGTGCCGGGGGGTACGACGTGGCCGTCTACGGACTCGAGAACCGCTTGGTCGTGGGTGTCGCCTCCAGCGCACTGTTCGACCTCGCGGAGGCGGATGCCGTCTTCCGTGACCAGGGGGAGGAGGTCTACCGCGCCCACCAGGAGGAGCACCTGGACGACAGGCTCGGCAAAGGCGTGGCCTTCCCCTTCATCCGCAGGCTGTTGTCACTGAACGACCTCTCACCCGATGACCCCCTGGTCGAGGTCATCATCCTGTCCCGCAACGACCCCGACACCGGATTGCGGGTCATGAGGTCCATTCAGTCCTACGAACTGCCCATCTCCCGGGCCGTCTTCATGCAGGGCCGCTCGCCCTACCCCTTCATGCCCGCCCTGAACATGTCCCTGTTCCTCTCCGCGAACGAGGACGACGTCCGCGAGGCCGTCGCGCTCGGTCTTCCTGCCGGCCGCGTGCTCGGGCCGTCCGCGGCCGACGAGGGCGACGACCAGGACCTGCGCATCGCCTTCGACTTCGACGGAGTCCTCGCCGACGACGCCGCGGAGCAGATCTACCAGGCGGGCGGTATCGAGGACTTCCGCTTCCATGAATCGGCGAACGCCGCCACCCCGCACGATCCGGGCCCGCTGCGCGACTTCCTCGCGGGCGTCAACCGGCTCCAGCGGCGCGAAGAAGAACGACGGGCGCAAGACGCCGGCTACAGGATGCGCGTGCACGTCTCCCTCGTCACCGCCCGCGCCGCCCCCGCTCACGAACGCCCGGTGCGCAGCCTGAAGAACTGGGGCGTGACCGTGAACGACGCCTTCTTCCTCGGCGGCATAAACAAGAGCACGATCATGGAGGTTCTCAAGCCGCACATCTTCTTCGACGACCAGGTCGGCCATGTGACCGGCACGGCCCGCAGCACGCCCAGCGTGCACGTCCCCTTCGGAAAGCTGAACGAACCGGAGCGCCGGGCCACCGGGCAGGCGCAGCCATGAGGCTCGCCCCGGGTTGATGCAGCCGCCCCCGTCTCAGGTGAGATCGCGCCACCCGCGGTCGAGCAGGTCGAAAGCCCTCGTCATGACCTCGTGAGGGTCGTCGTGGCCGCGGGCGGCGTGGGGTGCTTCGAGGGCGAAGTGGGCCAGGGCGGTACAGGCCGGATCGCCGGCGGGAAGCCCGCTCTCTTCCGCGATCACCTCGGCGAGCGCGGAGGTGTGGCGTAGCCACATGGCCTGGTGGTAGTCGCGCAGGGCCGGGGTGTTGTTCACCAGGTCGAGGAAGGTCGTGAAGCGGGGATCACTGTCGGCACCCGCTCTGCGGTGGCGCAGCGCGTGTGCCCGCAGGGCGTTCGGGATGGACTGGCCCGGAGCCCGCCGGCGTACGGCGGCCAGCAGGTCGGCCTCCATGTCGGCCTCCTCGTCGAAGACCAGTGCCTCCTTGACGGGGAAGTGCTTGAACAGGGTGGTGGTCGACACGTCCGCCGCGTCGGCGATCTCGCGGATGCCCACGTCGTCGTAGCCGCGCTCGAGGAACAGGCGCAGGGCGGCGTCGGCGATGGCCTGGCGGGTGGCCGCCTTCTTGCGCTCGCGGCGTCCGACGGGGGCGGGGGCGTCATCGCTCCGGCGACTGGCTTCGGGCATGAAACTAATCTACACCACTAGTTGACTCGATTAAAAAGTTGAGTCGTTGCACTTATGTATCCGGTGTGCTTTTCTGGTGTGGTGGCCGCGAGGCACTGCCCGGCCCGGCATGCGCACCCTCTCCCCTCCGAACGGAGCGATCCGCCGTGTCCAACGGTCGATCCCCTTCCCGCGAATGGAGCACCACCATGAACACCGAACGACGCACCCCCCGAATCGCCGTCATCGGAGCCGGTCCAGGCGGTCTGACCTGCGCCCGCATCCTCCAGCGGCACGGCATCGACGTCACCGTCCACGACCACGAGACCGGCCCCGAGGCGCGCAACCAGGGCGGCACGCTCGATCTGCACGAGGACAACGGCCAGATCGCCCTGCGCGAGGCCGGACTGCTGGACGACTTCTTCCGCCTCGCCCGCCCCGAAGGGCAGGAGATGCGCCAACTCGACCACGCGGCGGGCACGATCGGCTTCCACCACCTCCCGGAGCGGGGCGAGCGCTTCAAGCCCGAGATCGACCGCGGACAGCTGCGCGACCTTCTCCTGAACTCCCTCCGGCCCCGCACCGTGCGCTGGGGCCAGACCCTGAGGTCCGTCGACGGTCCCTCCCAGGGGCCGCGCCTGCTGCGTTTCACCGACGGCACGAGCATCGAGGCCGATCTCGTCATCGGCGCCGACGGCGCCTGGTCCAAGGTGCGCCGCGCCGTGTCCGACGCCACCCCTCAGTACACCGGGATCAGCTTCCTGGAGGCGTGGTTCCACGATGTCGAGCACCGGCACCCCGACATCGCCGCACTCGTCGGCCAGGGCAGTGCCGCCGCGGCCGACGGCGAGCGCGGGCTGTTCGCGCAGCGCAGCAGCGGCGACCACATCCGCGTCTACGTCATCCAGCGCGCCCCCGCCGACTGGATCGCCGCGGCCGGCCTCGGCGTCGAGGACACGGTCGGCATCCGGGACGTCCTCCTCGATCGCTACCGTGACTGGTCCCCCCGGCTGAGGCGGATGCTCAGTGACAACGACGGCCTCTACGTCGACCGCCCGCTGTACGCACTCCCCGTCCCTCACACCTGGGAACACGACCCCACCGTCACCCTGCTCGGGGACGCCGCCCACCTCATGCCCCCGCTCGGTGTCGGCGTCAACCTCGCCATGCTCGACGCCTGCGAACTCGCCCTGGCCATCGCCCGCCACGAGACCGTCGACGACGCCGTACGGGCCTACGAGAAGACCATGGTGCCCCGCTCCGCCGACATGCAGCACGCACTCGACGGCCACGCCGACGACCTGCTCTCCAATGAACCGCACGCCCCTCACGACGCCTGACCTCATGTCACACGGCCCGACCTCCGCGACCTCCAGGCCGAAGGGCGCTTGCCGGGGTTCGCCGCCGGTGAGGTCGGTAGCCTTCCCGTTGTGATCAAGGATGAGGGCAGCGGTCGAGCCGGGGACGGACTCGAGGCGCGAGGATGGGGCGCGACGCGGTCGTGGGTGGAGAAGCGACTCGCCCCGGGGGAGCGGATAGTAGCCGCCGAGCGTCTGAGAGGCGGTTGGACCTCGCACATGCGCAGGCTCCGGATCTCCGGTCCGGACGGCCAACGGGCCCTCGTCCTGCGGTCCTTCGAGAAGCCCTTCTACCTGCGGCACGCGGACGGCCTGCTGTCCCGCGAAGCGACGGTTCTGCGTCTGCTCGCGGACACGGGTGTGCCCGCGGCCGGACTCGTGGACGTGGACCCGTCCGGCACGCACTGCGGCCACCCGTCCTTGCTGATGTCACTGCTCCCCGGGTCCGTGCGTCTGGACGACCGAGGTGCCGAGCGCCGGGCGGATCTGCTGGCCGCGCAGTTGCTGCGCGTTCATCGGATCGAGGTCCCCGCGGCGGCACGGCCGCGGACTTGGCAGGCCTGGACCTCACCGGAGCGGGTGACGCTCCCCGAGTCCACGGCGCGGCCGGAGCTGTGGCACCGGGCCGTCGACGTCATCCGGCAGGATCCTCCGCGTCACCGACCCTGCTTCCTGCACAGGGACTTCCACCCCGGCAATGTTCTCTTCGAAGGCGACGGGAACGACGTACGCGTCAGCGGTGTCGTCGACTGGGTGGAGACCTCGTGGGGACCGGCCGACCTCGACGTGGCCCACTGCTCGACAGCCCTGACCCTGCTGCACGGTGTCCCCCTGGGCATGAGCTTCGCGGACCGCTACCTCGCCGCGGGAGGGCAGTTGGCCGACCGGAGCGCGGCACACCTGTACTGGCGGCTCATCGACGCCCTGGCCTTCGCCCCCGACGCGGAAAAGGTCGCCGTCCCCTGGCACGAACTCGGCCGCACAGATCTGACCCCGACCGTTCTGACCAGCAGACTCGAGGACTACATCGCCGCCCTGTTCGAGCGGTACGCATAGATTGGCTCCCTCGGACTCGGCACGTTGAGCGGCATCGACGGGGGATGTCCTGCGGAAGCCGACGGAGTCCGCGTGGATGCGGCGGTCGTGGTGCCACAGGTGGCCCAAAGCCCGTCAGGAGCGCGCCCGAGCCCCTTGCGTGCTACCAGTCCCGGACGGACTCGACTCCTGAGACGAGGTCGACGCGGGCGCCGTCGGAGCTGCCGCCGTGGAGTCTTTCGACCTCGTTCATGAGGTGATCGAGGGCGTCGAAGAGCTCCTCGCGCTCGACCGTCTCGATGCAGCCCGATCGGCGGTCGAGCTGGTTGAACGTCTCACCGTAGGCACGCCCGATCTCCGCCATGCGTGTCGAGCGGACGACCGAGGATTCCTCGGCGAACACTTGGAGGACCGCCTTCCGTGTCGACTTGTACTGCGTGACGGCTCGCTTGTAGACAGCGGCGCCGATGTGTTCGCGCCCGTCCCAGTCGCGCAACGGGTTGTTCCGATTCTCCTCGACCCATTCCGGCTTACGTGCACGGAGGACGGACACATAGGTGCCCGCCGCGACTTCCTTCCGCCAGGCCTTGCGCGTGGCCGAGGCGTACGCGGCGGGGATGCTGTAGACGTCCAGCGATTCCAGCTTCGGCACGCACCGCGGACGAAGACGGTCTTCCCCGGCCATCCCGAACAGGTCGGCGACGGCGATCTCCTGGAGGGAGGAGAGCTTGTTCAGCTCGCCCGCGGCGGACAGGAGACCCATGCGCCCGCGCAGGTTGAGCGTGACCACCTCGGGGAAGCGCCGGACGAGCCGGGTGCAGTCGAGGGAGTCGATGTCCCTGATCGTCAAGTGCGTGATCTCCGACCGCGGTGCTGTCTCCCGGTCGAGGAACTCATTGACCGCCTCCCCGGTGTACTCCGACTTCCAGGCTTCGACCGCCTCGTTGCGGAGGCCGTTGTCCCAACGTCGTTGCCGGGTGAGCTGGTCACCCAGACACCATGTCAAGGCCCAGGAATTCGACGGTTCGTCATGGAGCAGGGGCAGCACTCCGATGACCTTGTGACTGCGGGGCAGAACCCATGTGTGGTTGCAGTAGGACAGGGCCCCGTTCCACGAGTGGTGGGTCAGCCGGAGCGGGGCGACGTCGCCGAGGTCGGCCACGGACGACGGTTCGGGGCCCGACCAGTCCAGCTCGAGCACGGCCGCCGTCTGTGAATCGGCGTCGAGTCGCACGATCTGCGCCGCCGTCCAATTCTCAAGACGGCGTGAATAAGCGCTCACCACATCGCCGGCCTTGAGCGGTCTCGGCGGTAGGGCCTGCTTCCGAAGAGCCATGCGCCGATGCTAGACCGACCTGCTGACATCGCCGTCCAGCAGTCGGCGCAGCTTCGGTGACGTGCAGGGGTCGGGCAGGACGAAGCCGCCCGGTGCCTGGGAGGTGTACGACAGCTTTCGCAGGGCGGGGGACGGGAACGGCCAGCACGTCTCGACGGACCAGTGCGCACCGCTCAGGTCGGCACCCGCCATGTCCGCGCCCCGCAAATCGGCGCCCGAGAGGTCGGCGCCCCTCAGACGTGCCGCGCGGAGCGAGGCGCCGTGCAGGACCGCGCCGCGCAGATCGGCGCCGGACAGGTCGGCGTCGGAGAGGATCGCGGACAGGAGGTTGGCCTCGGTCAGGCGCGCCCCTGCCAGGTTCGCCTCCGTCAAGTGGGTCGTGTAGAGCTGGGCGCCCGACAGGTCCGCGCCCGACAGGTCCGCCGAGCCGAGGTAGGTGCCAGCGAGGTCCGCGCCGCTGAGGTGTGCCTCCCGCAGATCGGCGAACGGCATGAGGGCGAAGGAGAGTTGTGTGCCCGCCAGCCGGGCTCCGGCCAGCCTCCCTCGGATGAGGACGGCGCTGTCGAGGTTCAGGTCGGAGAGGTCGACGCGGGCCAGCAGGTCTCCGGGGAGGTAGGCCAATTCCTCAACGAGGCGGCGCAGTTCCTTGACGGCGGGCGTGCGAGGGTCGCGGCAGGCCTCCTGGTGTCCACGCTGCCAGTCGGCCAGTTCGCGAACGCGGTCGAGACCGGACATGGGCATCGGCATGACCCGGGTCCGGGCCGTGGAGCTTCGCCCGCGTGACGGCGCCTCCACGTCCAGGAGGACGGTCGGGTCGTACGGGGAAGGGACACCAGGCACGCCCCCGGCGCCACCGCCGTTCTCCTCGGACCGCACCGGTGCGCCGGACCCGGGTCCGGCCGGACCGTTCGTCCTGATCCACGCGTCCATCGCGGCCCCGACCAGGGAACGTGCCGCTCCCGCGTCGGCGGGCCGGTCCGCCCGGTCCGGCGCGAGCAGCGCGAGGACGAGCCCGTCGACCTCGGGAGGCAGCGGCTCGCGGGAGTGGAGGGAGGGCGGGGGCGGCAGCTTCCTCTCGTAGAGGCCGCCGCACTCGGGCCTGGCTCCGGTCAGCAGCTCGTACAGCACGCAGCCCAGGGCGTACAGATCGGCCCTGCCGTCGGTCGTCCCGGGCGCGCCGAGCTGTTCGGGCGCCATATAGGCGGGCGTTCCGACGGCCTGGCCCGCCAGGGTGAGCGGCTGTGCCGTGTCTGGCTCCCGGACGAACCGGGCGATGCCGAAGTCCAGGAGCTTGACGGTCCCCGTGGGGGTGACCATCACGTTGCCCGGCTTGATGTCGCGGTGCAGCAGCCCGGCCGCGTGCGTGACCTCCAGCGCCCGGCAGATCTGTCCGGCCCAGTCCAGGATCAGGGGCACCGACGCACCGTCGGCGGCCCGGTCCAGCGTGTGTCCGGCGACCAGTTCCATGACCACGAACACGGTCCCGTCCGTGTCCTGCCCGTAGTCGAGTACGGCCACCACGCGCGGGTCCCATATCCGTCCGAGCGCTCTCGCCTCCGAGGCGAGCCGTTCCTGCGCGGCCGGCACACCGTACGCGGACGGCAGCACCTTCAGCGCGACCGGCCGGCCGATCCGCTCGTCCTCCGCGCGCCAGACGACCCCCATGCCGCCGCGCCCCAGCACGTCCTTGAGCCGATATCGCCCGGCGAGCAGTGCCTGTGTCATGGCTCCCCCTGAACAACAAATAGCGTCGCACTGACGAGAATTCTCGTCAGTGCGACGCTATCCTGGGTCGTGGGCGCCTGTACAGTCCGGTCGTCGGCGCTCGGCGATCAGCGCACCACCTCGTCGGCCAGAAGGTCCATCAGGAGGCCGTCGTGCCAACTGCCGTCCAGGCCACGCTCATAGCGCCGCATGATGCCGACCGGACGGAAGCCGACCTTGGAGTAGCAGCGGATCGCCGCGGTGTTGTCGGCCGCCGGGTCGATGGTGAGGCGGTGGTGGCCGTGGACGTCGATGAGATGGCAGGCCAAGGTCCGTACCGCGTCGGTGCCCAGGCCCCTGCCGTGCGCCGCGGGATCGAGGAAGAGGTCGATGCCGGCGTGCCGGTAGTCCGGATCCTCCTCGGCGTGCCACTGGATCATTCCGATGATCCGCCGGCCGTCCTCCACCGTCAGGCATCGAGTGTCGGGGTCCTGGAGATCGGCCGCGATCTCCGCCGCGAGATCGTCCCCGCCCCGCCATCGTGCGCGTACTTCGGGCGTGGCCCGGATGGCGGCCAGTGCGGGGACGTCGTCCGGGAGGGTGGGCCGGAGAGTGACGGTGGCGCCTTGCAGCACGGTCATGTCCCACGACCCTAGTGCGATCGGCCGCGGGTTGCCCGCCGTCATCGGCGCGACCGACGGGAACCGCTCCCCAACAGCCTGGCCTGCTCACTCTTCAGCCGTGTGAACCGGTCGGTGGTGTACTCCCGCACCCCGCGGCCGGGGAAGTGCACCACTGACAGATGCTCCGCGAAGTCCCCCTGCGCCCAGCGCGCGGCGGTGATCTCATAGCCGGAGACATGCGCACAGAGCTGCAGCAGCGCCTCGGGCATCTCCTCCTCGATGAGGAGGTCCGCCCTGGTGACCACCACGTCCCGCATCGCCCGGATGTTGGGGATGAACACGCTCGTGGCCCAGGTGCGCCACTGGGCCAGTTCCCCCTCGGTCGGTGGTATGTCGTGGTCGAACGGGTCCCGGCCGTCCTCGCGGGCGTACGTCGCCGAGAAGGTGTCGTAGATCCGGCTGTTGGACTCCATCAGCGCGAACAGGGGACCGTAGAAGTGGTTCAACTGCGCGTTGACCCGGTCGAGTCGGGCCTGCCGCTGGGTGAGGCGCAGGCCGTTGGCGTACGTCGCCAGGTAGCCGAGGAACGCCAGCCCGACAGTGGAGATCATGGTGAGCATGGGAGGTGATGGTAAGGCGTTCTCGGCGCGCGCACCGTCTGGCCTCGGCGCGGGCAAGGCTCCCCCGAGTTCCCGCAGTTCAGCTCGACGACGGTCGGGTTCGCCGGGGCGACCCGCGCTCGAACGGTGACGGGGGCGGTCTGTGCAGGGTCCAGGTCTCGGTCGCCGCCACCTTGAACTGCCGCACGGGAAAGCCTTGTTGGCCGCATTGACAGGGACGCGCCATGTCGCTTCACTGCCCCGAGGAAGGTACGGACCACGCCGACCGCCGCCCGCACGGCTCGCCACAGGGTCGTCGGCCCCGCACAACGCCCGCCGTCCCCGGCATCCTCCATCGTGAAATCGAGGCGAGTTCCGGTGTCCTTGCGCAGCGCCGACATCGTTGTCGGCTCACGGTTCATCGGGTTCCTCATGGCGGCCGTTCTCGCCTGCGCGGCAGTCGTCCCGGCCGCGTCGCCCGCGGCCGCCGCCACCCAGGTGTGCGCACTCGCCTGTGACACGCTCGACCCCTCACTGGCGAGGCAGGAGAGCTTCCCGGTACCGACCAAGAACCTCAACGGCCGGCGCCTCGAACTGCATGTCTCCGACGCGGACGACATGGTGTGGGCCAGCATCGACGCCGGTGTGACCGGCGACTCGGTGTGGCTCGACCGTTCCTGGGACGGCGGCGCCACCTGGGACGGACTCCTCGGGAAGGCCGCCATTCCGGGAACCTGGACCGGCACCCGGACCCTGATGTACAACATCACCGATCCCCGCAACCACCGGCGCGGGCTGGTCCGGGCCTGCGGCGACGCCGCCGCCGTCGGCTGCACCGCCTGGGCCTACCCCACCGTCTGCGACAGGCTCTGCGACCGTACCGACGCGGGTCAGGCGGCCGGCGACGACCAGCCCGTGCCGTCCACCACCCTCTACGGCCGTACGATCCGCCTGCACGTCGACCAGAAGAACTCCATGGCCTGGGCGAGCGTCGAGTCCGGTGCCGGCGGCGACGAAGTCTGGCTCGACCGTTCGTGGAACGGCGGCTCGACCTGGCCGGACGGCTCCTCCCTCGGCCGCACCGCCGTCCCGCAGGGAGCCGCAGGCACCCGCACGACGATGTACGCCACCCGCGATCCGCGCGGCCTGCTCTACGGCGGTGCGGTCCGCGCGTGCGGCCGCGAGGCCGGCCACCAGGAGGGGAGCTGCACCGCGTGGGCCAGGCCCGTGCCGACCCGGGCACGCGCCGCGGCGGACGCGCTCATGTCCTCGTACGACCCCTACAACGGCTGGTGGCCCAGCAGTTGGTGGAACTCCGCCGCCACCCTCACCGCGCTCGTCGACTTCGCCAGGACGACCGGCACGCACGACTACGACTGGGCCGTCGCGCGCACCTACGAGCAGAACAAGGGCGCCTTCGCCGCCGGCGTCCGCAGCTCGGACGCGATCGAGGGACACTTCATCAGCCGCTCCATCGACGACTCGGGCTGGTGGGCCATCGCCTGGATCGACGCGTACGACTACACCGGCGACTCCCGCTATCTCGGCGAGGCCGTGACCATCGCCGGCTACGTCCAGCAGTACTGGGACCCCGGCACCTGCGGGGGCGGCGTGTGGTGGGACCGGGAACGCACCTACAAGAACGCCGTCACGAACGGCCAGTACCTCTGGCTGACCACCGCGCTCCATCAGCGCATCCCGGGCGACACGGTATGGCTTCAGCGAGCCAGGACCGCCGCGGCCTGGTACAGGTCGAGCGGGATGATCAACTCCTCCGGGCTGGTGAACGACGGGCTCACCTCCACCTGCGCCAACAACGGCGGCACCGTGTGGAGTTACAACCAAGGACTGGCGATCGGCGCTTTCACCGAGCTGTGGAAGTCGACCGGGGACGGTGCGCTGCTGACCACCGCCCGGACCCTGGCCGACGCCGCCATCGGCAGCCCGCCGCTCACCCGGGGCGGCGTGCTCACCGAGTCCTGCGACGTCGGCTCGGCGTCCTGCGACGACAACCAGAAACAGTTCAAGGGCATCTTCATGCGGAACTTCGCCGACCTGGCGAAGGCCACCGGTTCCAGTACCTACCAGAGCTACGTCCAGCAGCAGGCGGACACACTGTGGGCCCAGGACCGCAGCTCCTTCAACGCGCTCGGTGAACGCTGGGCCGGCACCCTCCCCAACCAGACCGACTGGCGCACTCAGTCCAGCGCGCTCGGAGCCCTCACCGCCGCCGCGGGTTGACGCCCTCCTGATACCTGGGGCGGGTGCTCATGCCGGCGTCGCCCGGCGGTTGCTCAGGAGAGTTCCGTCGAGGCCGGCACCGCCGCGGGGCCGAGGGAGAGGAACCTCTCCGACTTGGCGGCAAGATGACGGTCGAGGTACTCCGCGGCGTCGTCCGGGCGCATGCGGGCGAGGGCGACCAGGGCCGTGATGGCCACGTCGGCGACCTCCGCGTGAGCCTCCTCCCACGACGTGGTCCCCTTGCGGGGGTTGGTGCCACGCGCTCCGATGACCGCCTGGGACGCCTCCCCGGTCTCCTCGGCGATCTTGAGCACTTGCAGACTCCACTGCTCCTCCCGGGCCAGGCCGAGCGCGGTGTCGTGTTCCTCGAAGCGACGGGCGAGTTGACCGATGGTGTCCCAGACGTTGCCGTCCACGGCGTGGTGTCTCCTTCGGGGGGTACGGGTCGCCGCGCCGAGGCCGTCGAGTCCGACGTGAGGGTTCCGCGGCGTTGTCACGTCCGTAATGATCCCAGCATCCCACCGCCGGACTCCACGAGCCGCACGTGCTGCTCGTTCTCGGTGACTCCCGCTTGATTCGTCCTGTACATGCCCGGAATTGTGGCCTCCGTCATGGCGCATGTGATCTTGGCCTGATGAGATCGCCGGATGCTCGGTTTCCTCATCCGTCTCCTGCCGTTCTGGGTCCGCGAGCCGCTGCTCATCGCGATCGGATCCGTTCTCGGCATACGCATCATGTATCTCGCCGTGACCGATCATGATCTGGTCGCGGCCGGTCTCGGTGTGGTGTTCCTCGTCTTCACCGCGATACGTGTCCACGGGGTGATCCGGGCCCTGCGTGCGCGCCGGAACCCGAGTCCGGCAGCCTCGGGGGACGGGGCGGTGGCCGACGGTGTGGCTCCGGCCCAGCCGCAGGCGACGTCTCAGACACAGACACAGACACAGACACAGACACAGGTCCAGGCCGCGCCGGGGGCGCGTCCCGGTCCGGGTGCTCCGAAGAAGGACCACAACGCATGGGGCCAGGCCGTCGCCGCCCTGGCCATCTTCGGTGCGCTCGGGGCGGCGCTGTGGCTGGCCCCACGCTTCGCGCCGTCCGGCGACAACACCCCGCAGCCCGCCTCGTGTCCGGAAGAGACCCACGAGGAACTGCCGAAGCCCTTCAAGAAGAAGCCCAAGCCCGTGACCGGTGACGAACTGTGCAAGGCGGTCAACAGGCCCTACCTGGCCGAGCTTCTTGGAACCCCTGGTGAGAAGGCGACCACCGCTTCCAGCAGCAACAACACCGGACCTCTGACGGATGGAAAGGTCGCCGTGCCGGAGACCGAGGTCGGCTTCGACACGTACACGGTGAACGTCTCGGCCACGTACAACGACCTGTCCATCGACCAGTACGTCAAGCTGATGAAGTTCGGGAACGAGAGCGACGTCAAGACGCTCAAGGTACGCGGCCGGTCCGCGGTCCTCTCCTCGGACCACACCATGAAGCTCGAGATCAACCTCGGGGGTGACGGCGGATCCGGCGGTCCGGTCCAACAGGGGCCCCTGGCCAGGACGTTGTCCGTGGCCCTGGACCATGACGACCGAGGCGGCTACTGCGAGATCACCGTGTGGAGCGAGTCGGGAGCCCTCCCGAACGACAGTGCCCTCCTCGGCATCGCCGAGAAGGTTCTTCCGGAGATCCCCGAACGAACCGGCCGTTAGGACGTCGGCACCGCGGTTGAGGCCTGATCGCGGTGTCCCGGTCGCCGGTCACGACAGGCTGCTCCAGTACGGCCAGAACCGTGTCAGAACCAGCAGCGCGATCACCCCGTACCAGGCGCCCAGCAGCATGCCGTGTGTGTCCCGGAGGACGACCGGCGCCCGGCTCGGCGCCGGCAGGAAGCCCTGTTCCAGGCAGTGCAAGGTGACGTACAGGAAGAGCGCGATCGTGGCGACCCATACGACGGCGCAGTAGGGGCAGATCTTGTTCAGTTCGTACAGCGACTGCGTAATCAGCCAGTGGACGAACACCACCCCGGCGAAGGTCGCGGCGTTCAGCGCCAGCCAGACTCCGCGGTGCAGCCGGGCGCCGGTGAGGACGGCGACGCCCAGAGCGGCCACCACGGCGAAGGCGGCCAGCCCGATAAGCATGTTTGGGAATCCGAACACGCTGCCCTGAGAGCTGGACATGACGCTGCCACAGCTCACGACCGGACTGATGTTGCACGGGGGCACGTAGGCCGGATCGCGTAGCAGACGCCAGTCGTCCACCGTCAGCCGGAAGGAGGCGAGCCAGCCGATGACTCCGGTCAGGAGCATCACCAGGCCCGTTCGCCGGTGGGTGCCCGACGCGCGGGTCACGGTCGTGGCCGGTGCGCTGTCCGCCGAGCGGCCAACTCGATGATCGTTCTCCATGGCCGTGACACTAGGTGGCGCCGATCTCGGGGTATCTGGTCCGGCGGTCCCTGCCTGACCGTCGTTCGGGCCCCTGCGTCCGGCAGGATCGGGGACGAACGGCCCCTGTTCCGGACCCGGTCGGCCGACGGATGAGGTGCGGCTCCCGTTGCACGCTGGCGTCGGCGGACCCATCGGGCACCATGCCTTCAGGGACCGATCCACCGTGCGAAGGAGTCTCGATGCAGACCCGGAAAGTCGACGCCGCGACGGTGCGCACCCTGCTGGCCGCGGCGGTGGCGGCGCCATCGATCCACAACACTCAACCCTGGCGGTTCGGCCTGGATCCGGACACCGGCGTGATCAAGGTCCGTCTCGACCGTGCACGACGGCTGCCGAGGGCAGATCCCCGGCTGCGCGCCCAGCACCTGTCGGTGGGGGCGGCCGTCTTCAACCTCCGCGTGGCCGCCGAGCACCTCGGCTGGGATCCGGTCGTCGTGCTCTGCCCCGTTCCGCAGGATCCGGACCTGCTGGCCACCGTAGAGCTCACGACGCCGGCCGCGGACGCGCGGCTGCCGCTGCGCGACCTGTACGACGAGGTCCAGCGGCGCCACACGAGCAGGATGCCCTTCACCGGCCGCCCCGTGCCCGAACCGATCGCCTACGAGATGATCAGCTCGGCCCGGGCCGAGGGCGCGCACCTGGAGGTGCCGGACATCATCGGGACCCGGCGCCTGCTGCGCCTGACGCAGGCCGCCGAGGCCCGCAACGCCGCCGACCCGGCCCGGGCGGACGAGGAACGCTCCTGGATCACCGCGCCGGGCGGCGACGGCTCGTACGGCATCCCGGTCACGGCCCTGGGTGCGCGGGACGCGTCCGGCCGCATGCCGGTCCGCGACTTCACCGCCGGGCTGCCCGTGCCCGGACTGCCCGCCCTGCGCTTCGAGCGCCACGCCCAGGTGGGCCTGCTGTGGACCGCGTACGACTGGCGGGAGGACTGGCTGAGGGCGGGGCAGGCACTGGAGCGCGTCCTGCTCACGGCGACCCGGCACGGGGTGCGGACCTCGGTACTGCACCAGGCGATGGAGTGGCCGGACCTCAGGGCTGCGACGGCCGGGGAGAAGCGGCGGTGCCGCCCGCAGGCACTGATCCGCTTCGGCTACGGCACCGACGGCGGCCACACACCCCGCGCCGACGCGGGGCCCGTACCGGATGCGGAGGCGGGTTCCGGGGGCTGCGGGTCGAGGGGGAGCTAGGTCTGTGGGTGGCGAGGCGGAACGAGGATCTGACCGGCCTGGCGCCGGCGGTGGGCGGGACGAGGGGGCGGGTGGGGCCCGGCTGCGGCGGTGAGATGGCGCAGGCGGGGTCGGCTGGTCGCAGTGGTGACAGGGCACAGGGGGCTGACTGGTCGCAGCGATGAGGTGGCACACGAGGGGGCTGGCCTGTGGCGAGGCCACAGGCGGGTGGCCGTAGGTGTGGGCCCGACCGGGGTCAGCGCGTCACGCCGGTCCCCGGAGTTCGCGTCCGGTGACCATCTCGGATTCGATCCTGACGAACACCGCGCTCCGCAGCGGCATCCAGGAGGCCGGGCCGGCCTGCGACAACCGCTCCTGCTCCGCGCGGTCGGTCACCACGGTGGCGCGGCCGGTGACGACCACGCTCCACCCGGACCGGGTCTCCGCGTCGAACTCGTCCGCCTCGAAGGCGACCACGACGCGGTCGATCGCGCGGACGAGCTCCGATTCCGACGAGGTGCGCAGCAGCACGGAGTCGTCCGTGTCCAGACAGAAATTGACCGGAAGGACCGCGGGCAGGGCCTGCCGGGTGTACACCACGCGGCCGACCGGAACCTTCGCCAGGAGGCGGATGCACTCCTGCCGGTCGAGTTCGTGAAATGTGTCTTCCTGGGACATCCAGCCATGGTCCCTCCCCGGGACGGGACCGAGTAGGGCCGGTCGGCCCTACCGAGGGGGAGCCGAACGGCCTGCTCCGTGCCGGACGGCCCGGCACAGGCCGGACGCCTGTCCGGCCAGGGATGCGGCCAGGGACCCGGCCAGGGATCCGGTCGGGGATCCGGTCGGGGACGGGACGGGCATACGGGCCCGACGTGGCCGCTTCGGTCAGCCGGGCTCGCCCACCGGCACGGACCCACCCACTGGCACGGACCCACCCACCGGCCCGGGCTCGCCCACCGGCCCGGGCTCGCCCACCGGCCCGGGCTCGCGCACCATGAACACGTCCACCGGATCCTCCGACTCGACGGTGAACCCGCAGCGCTCGTACAGCCGCCGGGCCGGACTGCCCTGCAGTACGTTCAGCCGGACCCGGACACCGGCGCGGTCACACCGCTCCAGGAGTTCGCCGAGTACGCCCGAGCCGATACCGGACCCCTGAAGCTCGGGTGCCAGATAGAAGTGCTCGACCCAACGGGCGTCCTCCGCCGGGCGCAGGGCGACGGACCCGGCGAACGCGCCGGCGACCTCGATCACCCAGGTGTGGGACGGGTCGAACGCGTCCCGCAGCCGCTGGCGCACCCGGTGCGGGTCGTAGCGCCCGAGCCGCTCCAGATCCGGCCGCATCACCACGGCACGCAACTCGACCACCGCCTCGACGTCTCGGAGCGACGCCGGCCGTAGATCCCACTCAGCCATGATGATCACACTAGCGCCCGAGAGGGATCAGAGACCCGCGGCCTTCCGTTCGGCCTCGGTCAGCGGGGGGCCGTCCAGCAGGGGCAGCTTCCGGCCGAGGAAGACACGGAAGAGCATGTCGGGCGCGAGGAGCCGGACCGGTGGCCGCTCCATGCTCATGACGTCCAGCAGTACCCGCAGGGCCTGGGGGTCGCGCGCCCCGGCGTCGACGGCGCGGTCGATGAATCTGGCGGCGGCTCGTTCCAGTCCGCTCGGCGCCTCGTCCGTGGCACCCGGGTAGAGGGCGTCCTGGCCCACGGCGAGGTCCCAGGCCTGCCCCACCGGGCGTGCCGCGCGACGCTGGATGTGCCTGGCCGTCTCCGGGGAGGCGATGGCATGCCGCGCGAGCACCTTCCTGAGTTCCAGGACACCCTGCGCGGCCGCCGTCAGGCCGTGTCCGTACACCGGGTTGTATCCGGCGATGGCGTCCCCCAGCACGGCGAAGCCGGCCGGCCAGCCGGGCAGCTTCTCGTAGTAGCGGCGCTTGTTGGCCGTGCTGCGGGTGGTGACGACGTCGGTGAGCGGTTCCGCCCCGGCGAGGAGGTCACCGATGACGGGATGGGGGAGTGAGCGGGCGAAGGCCACGAACTCGGCGTTGTCGCGGCTGGGCCGGCCTCCTCGGCTGCCGGAGAGCGTGACGAGCCACTTGCCCTCCTCGATGGGAAGGATGATGCCTCCCCTGCCCGGCGGCCGTGTGGGGTCCGCCTGCACGTTGACGATGGGGAAGTCCTCGCCCGTGGACGCGGGGGCCCGGTAGATCCGGCTCGCATAGCCGACCCCGGCGTCGACGACCTTCTCCTGAACCGGCGGCAGGCCGAGGTCGGTCAGCCACACCGGTGCGCGGCTCGCGCGTCCGGTGGCGTCGACGACGAGGTCGGCCGAGAGGGCCGCCGCTCCCTCGGCATCACGCAGGCGTACCCCGGTCACGCCATCCGCGCTGCCCTCGAGGGCGAGGAGTTCGGTCCGCTCGCGCAGGTTCACGCGGGGCCGCCGGAGGACCTCGGCGCGGATCGTCGCGTCGAGCAGGTCGCGGCTGCACACGAGGTTGACGTGGTGGGCGTTCTCGAACCGCCGGAACCACTGCCCGGAGGGTGCCTTGCTGACCATGCCCGACATGATCGGCACGCGGCGGGCACCGCGGGCGACGAGCCGGTCCGTGATGCCGGGCAGCAGGTCCTCCAGGGCCCGCACCCCGCCCGACCACAGCAGGTGCGCGTGGCGGGCCTGGGGGAGTCCCTTGCGCGGGGCGGGCAGCCTGGGCAGGACGTCGGACTCGATGACCGTGACATCCGCGTGGTCGGAGAGTACGGCCGCCGCGAGCATGCCGGTCATACCTCCTCCGATCACGAGAGCGGCAGGCCGACGACCGGACGTTCTCTCGGGCATTGGCGGAAGCACCCTTTCTGGCGGCCGTCCGGCCGGGAGGGCTCCTGACAGACGGTTGCCGCCAGAAGCACAGAAGTTCGAGCTGTGGGGGGACAACGTACCTTCACGTGCAGGGTTGTTGGGATCACTCCTGGCGCACGTCCTGCAGCGCCGCGCGTCGGCGGGCTGCCGCGACGATGGGTGAGGTCCCGATGGCGCGGGCGAGCCGCACCCTCGTGTGGGGTCGCTCCACGGTTTTGAGGAGACCCGCCTCGGCTGCGAGGTAGGTGTTGTGACGTGCCGTCACATAAATGCGGGCGGCGGCGAGCATGGCGGCGTCCGCCACCACCCTCGCGTCCTCCAGCACCGTCTGTCGTGCGGGCCCGGACCCGGCCGGAGCGGCCGACTGGCGAAGTGCCTCGGCGTAGGCGGCGTCACGGATGTCCATGTCCAGGTAGGGCCCGCAGGCCAGGACGCCGTCGAGGATCGTGATCTCCTGCTGGGTCAGTCGCACCACGGGAGAGGTCCACCAGCGGAACTCCGCCGTCGCGGAACCGCGCAGCTCGCGCAGCTCCGCCCAGAGCGGTTTCTGGAGCCGGTAGCGGTTCCAGGCACGCACGTTGTCCGCGAGCGGAGGGCCGAGGCGGGGCAGCGCGAAGCCGGAGGCGACAAGGACGCCGGCGAGCGCGACCAGCGGCGGCGACACGTCGGTGCTGAGGAAGTCCCAGTCGCGTCCGCTCCAACGGGCCGCCATGGCCGTGTACTTCACCGCCTGGTAGGCAAGGTCGAAGCAACTGCCGACGACGATGAGGGCCAGGCCCGTGCGCGTGATTCCGGTGACCATCCGGAGCCAGCCGAGACACATGCACGTCAGGGTGACGGTGGCGAGGGTGTGGAACACGAGATACAGCAGGATCATCTCGCGCATGTACGGCGTATTGGCGTAGTAGGTGTCCAGGTCCCGCGTGCGCTCGACGGGCGCCTCGGCCAGCCCGAAGAGCACCACGATCCCGGTGATCACCAACGCGTAGAGGGCGATGACCTGGAGCATCCGCCGCCTGAGTCCGGGGAGGGGCCCGCCCCGCCACGCGATCATCAGGACGAGGTAGGAGGCGCTCAGCGCGGACATGCCGCAGTAGACCAGCGGTCCGGAGAAGTTGGATATCCCGGTGAAAGCGTTGACGGCGGTGATCGTCGGGGGTGCGGAGAGCACGCAGACGGCGGACCCGATGAGCAGGATCGCTCCACTGGGCATGATCACGGGGTCCCGCCATCTCCCCCTCATCGAGGGGAGTTTGACCGCGACGGCGATCAGCAGGATCGCACCCGGGACGTAGAACACCAGACCGCCGCCGTTCACCGCTCACGGTCCTTCCGGGCAGGGCGCGACCACGGGCTCACGGCGGCCCGGACGCGTGCGGGGGCTGGGGCGGCGGAAGAGCTCATGTGGGTGATTTCTCGCCATCCTCGACGTGTCGGACGGCAGGACGGGACGGCGCCGCCGGATCCGTACCGACCGTGGCCACCACCGGTAAGTTCCGCAGGGCGCGGGACACCCCGATGAGAGCTGCGCGCGCGGTCGGAACGGCGGACTCCCCGGGAACGCGGGGTGCCCGGGTGCGGCCCTCGTGCGTGGCCCGCGAGGCCGCGCGGATCATCGCCGCCTGACCGATGAGGACGGCTTCCGGGCAGGTGACGCCGGCGGCTTCGGCGGCCGACTGCGCGCCCGCGCGGACGTCGTCGTCGAGCTGCGGACGTACGAGACTCAGCCCGTCCTGGATGCCCGCCTCGCGTCGGGTGAGGTGGACCTGGGGCGAGGCGTACCAGCGGATGGGCGCGGCCAGCGACGTGCCGGGACTTGCGCCACGGAGCTCGTTCCACAGCGGCCCCAGCTGTACGTACGTGGCAAGGGTCCGTCCGGTGGCGACCGCCCAGGGCCCCACCAGTGGCAGCAGGAATCCGACGATGGCGAAGGGGGCGGCCATGGCCGAGAGGAGCGGAGAGAAGGTGGTGCTGAGCACGTCCCAGTCCCGGCCGCCTCTGTGGGCGGCCACCGCCGCCAGCTTGAGGCCGCTGAAGGAGAGATTCAGCAGCCAGCCGACGCACAGGATCCACAGGCCCGCACGCAGCCAGCCGTGGACCTGGAGCGCCCAGCGCCAGCACATCACCGTGGTGACGAGAGCCGCGGTCATGTGCGCCATCAGGTACAGCATGATCATCTCGCCGATGTACGGCGCTGACGCGTAGTACGTGTCGAAGTCCGTGCGGCGTTCCACCGGAGCGTCACCCAGGCCGAACAGAACGACCAGCACGGCGACGACCAGCGTGTAACCAAGGAGCCAGCATCGCGAGACCCGCCGCACGTGCTCGGTGGAGCCACCGCGCCAGTGAACGATCAGCAGCAGGCAGGCGGCGCTGAATCCGCTGATGATGATGTACACCAGCAGACTCGAGGCGTTCGGGATCCCGCTGATGTCGTTCACCGCGGCGATCGTCGGGGGAGCGGCGAAGAAGAATCCCGCGCCTCCCACGGCGATCACCACGCAGACCGAGCGGACGAGCGGGTCACGCCAGGCCCTCCGCAGATCCGGAAGCTTCACGGCGAAGCAGATCCACAGGGCGGCGGCGGGTACGTAGTAGCCGAAGGAGTCCACGGGCTCAGACCTGCCGGCGGCGGTTTCCCAGCGACGCGTTGATGCGTCCGGCGATGTCCCCGCGCTCCGTCGGCATGCTGCCGGGCTCGCTCTCCAGCCAGACGCGGAACCGCGTGGCCGCCAGCAGGCCGAACATCTCGGCTGCCCTCTCCTCGTTGTGCTTGAACTCGGTGCGCGCGGCAACCCTGCGCACGGTCTCGTCCAGCTCGGGCAGGTCCGGCCGGGTGGCCAGCATCCGGGTCGCCAGGGACCGGCCGACGGCGTGGCTGCCGCAGGCACCGTCGAGCAGATGCCAGACCTCGTGGAAGAAGATCGCCAGTTGATGGAGCGGGGTCGCCCGCTCGTCGATCACGATGATGTCGCGGTCGGGCAGATCGAGCCAGAGGCCACTGGCCGTCCGGTGCGGGAACTCCTTGCGGAGGACGACGAGTTCCCGTCCCGTCCTCGCGCCGATCAGGGGGATCAAGGCGTCGAACAGCGCGTCCGGCTCCGCGGGCACGGGCAGCCCGACACCGGCGACCAACTCGCCGACGAGACGACGCATGACCCTTACCTTGCGCACTGTTCTCCCCAGGAAGTGCGAGAAGCCTGCGGCTTCGTGTCAGCGTTCTTCGCTCCGTGCAGGTCGATGCCGATCCGGGACCTCGGCGCGGTCAGCCTCCGTACGCAATATGCCAAACCCGCGCTTGCCGTGCACGGGCAACCATCCGAAGGCGACATCGCGGTGGGCTATTGATACTGAACAAGTCCGATAAAAGCAGACCCGTGAGTGCTGGGCCGGATGACTGGATACCGCCGTCGCCGACGCGGCCCGAACGGCTCCGGCGGCCACGGCGGATGGACCCGAAGGAGAACCGGCCATGAGCACATTCCCCACCGAGCGAGCCGTCCGCACCACCCCGGAAGGACTTCTGTGGGAACCCAGCGCACGCTGGGTACGCGGCCGGCGCGGCGAGGTGACCGTCGTCGACAGCAGGCACCCCGTCCTCGTGTGGGAGCCGGGAGTGCCGGTCCCGCTGTACGCCTTCCCGCGCGAGGAGGTCCGCGGGGACCTGCTCCGCCCCGCGAGGAACCCCGCGACGGGCACCCACACCGGATCGCGGGTCTTCTACGACCTCGAGCTCGACGGCGAGCTCGTGGAGAACGCGGCCTGGACGTTCCCCGCCGCCGACCTCGCCGGACACATCTCCTTCGAGTGGTTCGGCCGCGTCGGCCGGGGCCTCGACCACTGGTACGAGGAGGAGGAAGAGATCTTCATCCACCCCCGCGACCCCCACAAACGGGTGGACGCCATGGCGAGCAGCCGTCACGTGCGCGTCGAGATCGACGGCACGCTCGTCGCCGACACCGTCCGCCCGGTCCTGCTCTTCGAAACGGCCCTGCCGACCCGCTTCTACATCCCGCGCGAGGACGTCCGCACGGAACTGCTCGTCCCCACCGACCACCACACCGGCTGCCCCTACAAGGGCACGGCCGACTACTGGTCGTTGCGGGACGCGGCAGCCGTCCCGGCCAACATCGTCTGGAGCTACCCGGATCCCCTGCCGGCGGTGCACCCCGTCAAGAACCTCCTGTGCTTCTACAACGAGGCGGCCGACATCACCGTCGACGGCGAAACCCTGGAGCGCCCCGTCACCCCGTTCACCCGAGGCCTCTCGGCACAGACACCAAGGTGAGACAGCGATGGAAGAACGGACGCGGATCTTTCCATCCGGCGACGCGAGGATTACGCCGCGGCGCTGAAACCGCGCATGCGAATGCGCCTCTCGGCTGCTGACCTCTGGGCAACCGGTCGCCGCTCGGCGGCGTCGCCCCGCATCGCGCTGGTCACCGGCCGGGCGTACCGGCGCTCCCCGCTCGCCGGTACGGTGGGAACCCCCTGAGGGAGGTTCAAGTCCGTGTCCCCCGACACCATGTGGAGCATCGGAGAGCTCGCCGAGCGCGCCGGAGTCACCGTCAAGACGGTCCGCTTCTACTCGGACCGGGGCCTGCTGCCCGAAGGCGCGCGCAGTTCCGGCGGCCACCGCCGCTACGGCCCGGAAGCGCTCGACCGGCTGAACATGATCCGCTCGCTGCGCACCCTCGACCTGCCGGTTCCCGAAGTCGAACGGGTCCTCGACCAGGACGACACGCTGGAGGACGTCGTCGCGGGACAGCTCCGGCAGATCGGCTCGCGACTCACCGCGCTGCGCTGGCAGGAGGCGGCCCTCCAACTGCTCCAGGACTGCGCCCCCGAGGAGCGTGCCGCTCGCCTGCGGCTGATCGGTTCCGTGTCCGTCCCGCCCAGCACCGCGCCGCTGGCCCGCTTCTGGCGGCGCTGGCTGCCACCACGGCTCCCGGCCCGGCTCGTCTCCGCGATCGTCGACCACTCCGTTCCGCAGCTCCCCGATGGTCCGACACCGGCCCAGGTGCTGGCCTTCACACGGCTGCACGCCTTCGTCACCGCCCCCTGCCCCGGCACGGGCCATGGCCGGCCCGCGGCGCACCGGCCCGGCGGAGGCCGTCCGGCCGTGCTCTACGACGGTCTCGTCGAGGCGTACGCGCTGGCGTCGCCGCAGGTGCGCGCGGAGCCGTCACCGCGAGCGGGCGAGGCGCTCGACTGCTTCGTCTCCGCCTACGCCCGCTCCCGTGACACGCGGGACACGCCCGCGTTCCGCCGGGGACTCAGCGGGCAACTGGCCGCGGACCCCCGTATCGACCACTACTGGGATCTCACCGCCGAGATCACGGCCTCGCCCGAACCGACCCCCGGCGCCATCCACGACTGGCTCCGTGACGCGCTGGACGAGCAGGTCGCCCGGGCGGGCTGAGCCGGGCACGTCCCCGTGCCGCGTCCCTTGTGTTCTCCGGAAGCGAAGCGGGAGGATCACCGGACCGACGGACCGTGGGGGCTGCCGGTTGACGGTGGGGGAGAGCGGGTGACGGGGGAGACACGTCTGCCGGGAGAGCCGAACCCGGCGGAGCGGCGATACGCCTTGATGATCGTCGGAGCCGTGCTGGTCGCCATGTTCATCGGCCTCTTGATCGAGGGCCCCGGCAAACACGACCGGGTGACAGGCAGCCAGGGGCCGTTTCCCAAGCCGTTGGGGTCGGCGGCGCCGGCCGCACCGACGCAGGTCGTGCACCGGTCCCATCGTCCCGTGGCGATCGTCCATGGACTGGCCGTCGAGACGACCGACTTCGCCCTCGTCGCCCTGAACGCGTGCACGGGCAAGGAGTATTGGCGCTACGAACCCTTCGGCGACCCCGACGTGGTGTCGGTCGAGGTGTCGGCCGACACGGTGGCGGCCTGGTTCGACGACGGGAAGCTGGTGGCCATCGATCTGCGCACCGGGACCGTACGGTGGCGCGCACATCTCACCAGTCGAGGATTTCGTGGCCTCGACATCGGCGCGGGCCGGATCTTCGTGGAGACCTCGGGCGCGGTGACCGCCTTCTCCGAGCGTGACGGCGACGTGTTGTGGAGGATGAAGGAGGCTTCCCCGTCCTGCACGGACCCGACACCCTGGGACGTCCACGACATGGCGGAGCACCTGACGGTCGTCAACATGAACTGCGATGCCTCGGACGAGCAGAGCGGCATCCTGATCGGCGTCGACAGTCGCAGCGGAGCCGAGCTGTGGAGGCGTCCAGTCCGGCAGCACGTGCGCAGGGCCGACGGCCACACGCTGGTCGCGGTCGCCCCGACGGACACCGGACAAGCGGGTGGAGCGCCCCTCATCCAGCTCCTGGCCGTCGACAGGAACGGCGCCGAGCCGCGGGCAGAATTCACCAGCGACGATTGGTTTCCCCCGGACGCACAAGGCAGTGTCGTCATCGGCGAAGGGGACGACGAACCGCCGGGCACCTTCCACAGCACCCTGCTGACGGCGTACGACACACAGGCCGGCGAACGGGCCTGGGAGCGCCGAGCGGCCGAGGGCTTCTCGTTCGGCTCGGCCGCGATCGCCGACGGACGGGTCTACGTCGTGGAGAACTCGACGGTCCTCGACGAGTACGAGGACCAGGAACGGGACCTCCAGGCCGACCTTCTCGTCCTCGACGCCCGCACAGGAAAGCTGCTCCACAGGCTTCGTCTGCCGGACCTGACCGTCCCGGACGGAGTCCGTCCGACCGACCTCATGGTCCAAGGGGTCGGTGACGGCGCCGTCCGTCTCGGGTGGGCCGTGTCCCGGGACGACGAATGGATCGTGACCTGAGCGCTCCGAGTCGAGGAGCCGATGAGACGGCCGCTCAGAAGGTCCACCGCGTGTGGGTGTAGACCCCGTCGTCGCGACCGAAGCCGTACGCCGTGGCCGGCGCGACCGCGTACACCACCGCGTCGCCCTTGCGGAACGCGTTCCCGATTCTGTGGAAGGTGCCCTCCGGGGAGGTGATGTGCGCCCCGTACTTCGTTTCGTACGCCGTGATCACCTCTTCCAGGACGGCCGGATCGGTGACCCGTGAGGCCTCGCCCTCGATGACGAGGTCGAGGCCTTCGGTGAGCGAGTTCCCGCCGGTCGTCAGCGCGCAGTGGCTGTTGTGGGCGAGGTTCTTCGCCTTCTGCTCCGCGGGACCGGTGGAGAAGTACAACACCCCCTCGTACCAGGCGGCGATCACCGGGGTGACGTGCAGCCGGCCGTCCGCCCGAACGGTCGACACCCAGAAGATCTCGGCGGCCTCCATCGTCCGCCGGGCCTCGGCCCATTCGGTGGCCGTGACGTCCGCGGCTCCCGGGCGGGGCTGGAGCGCGGAGCTGTAGCGGGCGTCGAGCTCGGTGACGGGTTGCTTCGCGGGTTCCTGTGTCGGCATGGCGGAACTCCCTTCCTCTTCCTGACAAGGACCGGTCGGCCGCCCGGAACTCATCGCCGCGGCCGTTGTCGTGTCGGGCCACGCGCCCTTGTTGCCGGTCAGGGGGCGACGAGGGCGCTGAGTCCGTAGTCCAGTTCCGAGCCGTCGACCAGAACCGCCTCGACCGTGCGCGAACGGGGGTCGATGTCGGCCACGATGCCCTCGCCCGCGTAGCGCGGGTAGCCCGTCTCACCTGTCTCGCCGGTCGCCTCGACGGTCGCCGATCGCACGGCCGCGTCCCGGGCGGAGACGCCGTCCTTGTTCTCGACGAACTCGGGGACCAGCAGGACGGTGAAACGCTGAGATTCGGTAGTCACGCTCCGGTATTCAAGCGCCTCGCCCGGCGTCCGTCGCGCAGGCGCACGGTAGCTCTTCGCACTCGGCGGTCGGCCGAGCGGGCGACGGCGGTGGGACGCGTCGCGCGACGGGGGAAGGCATCGATCACGTGTCCACGGACGGCCGGCCGACGCGTCGGCCGTCGAGAGCAGAGGGGTGAATCGTGGGGAACAGGGCGACGGAAGCACGAACACGCACGTACGCACGGGCCGACCGCCGTGCGGGATGGGCCCGCCGGCTGGCGGCGGCCACGGGAGTCCTCGTGCTGTGCGCGCTGCCCACAGGGCCGGCGGGAGCGGCGCAGGACAACGGGCCCTCACCGGCCAGACCCCCGCTGTTCGTCTCCGACTACGGCAACAACCGCGTGGTGAGACTCGCGGCGCGGGGCGACGGCCAGACGACGGTGCCCGTCGACGGTGTCGTACGCCCGACCGGTCTGGCATGGGACGCGGCCCGCGATCTCTACGTCTCCGACACGGGCAACAACAGGGTGCTGAAGCTGGAGGAGAAGGGCGGCGCGCAGTCCACCGTGCCGACCGTCGGCCTCTCCCGCCCGCTGGGTCTCGCCGTCGACGCCCGGGGCACGCTCTACATCGCCGACAGCTTCAACGACCGTGTCGTGAAGGTCCCCGCCGACGGCAGCGGTCAGACCACCGTCCCCACGACGGGCCTGCTCCACCCCTGGGGCCTCGCCCTGGGCGCCCGCGGCGACCTGTACATCTCCGACTTCGTCAACGACCGCGTGGTCAAGGTCGCGGCGGACGGCAGCGGCCAGACCACGGTTCCCGCGGTCGGCCTGTCCCAGCCGACCGGCCTCGTCCTTAACGCCGCGGGCGACCTCTACATCTCGGACAGCGGCAACAACCGCGTCGTCAAGGTGTCCGCGCGCGGCGGTACGCAGAGCACGGTGCCGGTCACCGGCCTGAGCGATCCGCTGGGTCTCGCGCTGGACGGCCGCGGCGGCCTGTACGTGGCCGACGGTTTCAACAACCGGGTGGTACGAGTCGGCGAGGCCGGCGGCGGTCAGGTCACGCTTCCGGCCTCCGGCCTCAACACACCGACCGGTCTTGCCTTCCCGCCGGCCGACAAGCGGCCCCGCCGGTCATGACCCGTCCGGTACGGGGACGTCCACGGGCACAGGGACCGCCGATCCGGTGCCGACCTCGTGCACGGACCCGCCGCGCAGGTCCGGTGTCTTCGCGCCGACCCAGAGCACGGCGAACAGACAGAGGAGACCGCCGCTGACCAGGGCGGTCGCCCCCGAGGTCCAGCCCGCGACGACACCGCCGCGCAGATTGCCGAGGTTGGGGCCCGCCTGGCCGACGATCTGCTCGGCCGCCGTCACCCGGCCCAGCAGGGCGTCCGGGGTGTGCGTCTGGACGATCGTGCTGCGCGAGATCACCGAGACGGCGTCCCCGGCCCCGGCGAGGGCCAGCAGTGCGAGCCCGGCCCACGGATCACGCATCAGACCGAAAGCGGCGAGCGCCCCGCCCCACAGCCCCGCTCCGCAGAGCATCACCGGTCCGGGACGCCCCAGCCGTGTGATGGTCCCGGACAGCGCGGACGCCGCGATGCCGCCCACGGCGAGCACGGACAGGAACAGACCGAGGGTGCGCGGACTGCCGCCGAACCGTTCGGCGTTGACGAGCGGGAAGAGGCTCGTCGGCATCGAGAGCACGGTGGCGGCCAGGTCGGTGATCAGGGCGCCGCGCACCGCCCGGTGCCCGGTCAGGAAGCGAAGCCCGTCCAGCACGCCGTGCAACCCGGCCCGGGCGGGTGCACCCTCGGGCGGCAGAGCGGGCAGCCCGAACGCGCCGTAGAAGGAGAGCCCGAAGGACAGGGAGTCGAAGAGATAGCAGGGGCCGATGCCGGCCCAGCCGAGCAGGATTCCGCCTAGGGCCGGGCCGACGAGCATCATGGCCTGGCCGGTGACCTGCTGGAGCGCGAGCCCGGCAGCCACTTGTTCCTTGGGTAGCAGCCTCGGTACGAACACACCCGCCGCGGGAGCGCCGATGGCCGAGCAGCAGGACTGCGCGGCGACCAGGGCGAGTACGCCCGCCACCGGAACATGCCCGGTGAAGCCCTGCACGGCCAGCAGCAGCGAGACGGCCGCCTGTCCGACGGTCGCGGCCAGGTAGATCCGCCGACGGTCGCCGCGGTCCGCCCAGGAACCGGCGACCAGTCCGAACACCACCATCGGCAGTGCCTGCGCCAGCCCCACCGCGCCGGTCCAGACCGTGCTGTGCGTCATGTCCCAGACCTGGTACATGACGGTAACCATGGTCATGAAGCTGCCCAGCGTGGACACGGTCCGGCCGATCAGCAGACGCCTGAAGGCCGGGGACGTACGCAGTGGCCGGACGTCGATCAGGGTTCGGGTCAGGCTCATGAGGGACGGCGGGAGGACACGCGGAGGTCGTTCACGTCGCGCAGGGTAGCCGTCGCCGTCCGGAGGGGGCGAATCGTTTTCGGTTCGACGACCCACACGTACGGCCCGGCGGACGAGATGCCCGGGTGGCTGAGGGCGTTCCTCGTACGGCTCGGCTGCATTCCGTGGGGGGCCGCCCCGCCGGACGGACCGACGGCGTCAGTCCGTCCGGCGGCGGGCCTCCTTCACCTCGCGGTGCACGGCCCAGGCGTCGGCGACCGGGCCCAGGTGGCCGAGCTTGTCCGGGTTGAGCACCGAGCGGATGGCCTGGATCCGGCCGTCCAGCACGTCGAGGGCCAGCGTGTGCAGGATCTTGCCGTCCGGGGCACGGAACACCGCGCCGGGCTGGCCGTTGACCTCGTGCGGCTCGAAGGTGATGTCGACCTTGGCCAGCACGGGGAACACGGACGCCAGGAGCCGGGCCACCTTCTCCGCGCCGACCACCGCCCGGGCCAGGTTCGGGGCGTTGCCCCCGCCGTCCCCGACCATCTGCACGTCGGCCGCCAGCAGACCCTGCAGGGCGTCCACGTCGCCGTCCCTCAACGCGTCGAAGAAGCGCTCCGCCAGTTCCTGCCGCTCCTTGCGGTCCGCTTCGAACCGCGGCCGGCCCGCCTTCATGTGGCGGCGTGCCCGCACCAGTAGTTGCCGGCACGCCGCCTCCGAACGTCCCACCGCCGTGGCGATCTCGTCGAACCCGAAGGCGAACACCTCCCGCAGCACGAACACCGACCGTTCCAGCGGGCTGAGCCGTTCCAGCAGGAGCAGCGCCGCCATCGACACGGAGTCGGCGAGCTCCGCCGAGCGCTCCGGGTCCTCGTACGGATCGCTCAGCAGCGGCTCGGGCAGCCAGGGACCCGCGTACTGCTCCCGCCGTACGCGTGCCGAGCGGAGCACGTCGATCGACACCCGCGTCACCGTGGCCGAGAGGAAGGCCTTGGCCGAGTCGGGCAGGGTCGTGGAGCGGTCGAAGCGGAGCCAGGTCTCCTGGACCGCGTCCTCGGCCTCGCTCACGCTGCCCAGGATCCGGTAGGCGATCGAGAACAGCAGCGGCCGCAGCTCCTCGAACTCCTCGGCCTTGTTCACGCGGGTGCCCTTTCCCTCGCTCCTGCCCTGCCCGGTCGCCGATCCGGTTCCGTCTCGTTCCATCCTGTTCAGTGGAACTGCCCCGGCTCGTAGTCACCGGCCGGCGTCCGAGCGATGATGTTCAGCCGGTTCGCCGCGTTCATGAAGGAAACCAGCATCACCAGGGCCGTGAGCTGTTCCTCGTCGTAGTGCTTGACGGCGCGTGCCCAGACCTCGTCACTGACCCCGTGGGCGCCGTCCGCGATCCGGGTGCCTTCCTCCGCCAGCTCCAGAGCGGCACGCTCGGCCTCCGTGAACACCGTGGCCTCTCGCCAGGCGGCGACCAGGTGCAGCCGTACCGAGGTCTCACCGGCGGCCGCGGCGTCCTTGGTGTGCATGTCGATGCAGAGGGCGCATCCGTTGATCTGGCTGACCCGCAGCGACACCAGTTCCTGAGTCGCGGGCGGCAGCGCCGAGTCCTTGATCGCCTTCCCGGCCGACATCAGGTACTTGAGAGCCTTGCCGGCGGTCGGGTCGGCGAAGTAGTTCAGTCGCGCTTCCATCGTGGACTCCTCGTCTCGGTGGTGACTACACCCCCGAGACGAGACAGCCCGCCCGCCTGTGACACGAACGAATGTGACCTGCGTCATGCCACCTGGCGCTGAACGGGTCTGCCCCGCTCGGCCCGGGAGCACATCTATCTGGTCGGCGGCTTCTATCAGCAACTGGGGGCTCTGGTCGTCACCGGAGTCATCGACGAGGACGCCGCCGTCGCCATGCACTACCACGGAATCAAATTCACCTGGCGGGCTTTGGAACGGCATGTCCGCGCCGAGTGCGAGCAGCGCGAAGCCATGGGTGGGGGTGGCTTCTACGGTTCCTTCGAGCACCTGGCCGTGTACGTCGAGAACACTCCGCACGCGGTGATCGGCGCACGATTTCCGCGCCGGAAGTTCGCGACTCCGCGGGATTGAGGGGGACGGAGCCGCCTCGCACGGGCGAGGCAGTGCCCGGTCGCAGGAGAAGTCCGGCACTACCCTGCCCGCATGGCACAGCTCTCCCTCACACCGCTTCGCTTCACCCCGGACGAGATCGCCGAGGTGGTCGACCTCTACGCGAGCAACCCCGAGTACTGCCGTGCCGCCGGCGAGTACGACCCCGAGGCGGTTCCGGCGGGCAAGGTCGAGGCTGACCTGCGGGAAGAGGCGGGCACCGAGGGCTGCGAGGTCCTGCTCGCCCGGAACGAAAGAGGCCGGATCGTCGGACTGCTGTGCCTGCTCGACCGTCACCCCACCGACGGCCACCCGTGGATCGGGCTGCTGCTGGTGCACGGAGATCTTCACCGGCAGCGGATCGGCCGACGCCTGGCCGGGCTGGTGGAGGACCGGTACCGACGCGAGGGCAGGGAAGGCCTGAGGCTCGCGGTCCTGGAGAACACCCCGGCGTCCCTGGCCTTCTGGAGCTCCCTCGGCTGGCATGAGATCGACCGCCGTACGGACCGCCAGTACGGCCGGCCCTGCATCGTCATGCACAAGCAACTGGCATGAAGCTCTCGCGAGACACCGTTGCCGTTCTCCCCTTCCCCGGTCACCCCAGCGCGAACGAAGCCCGCTGCCGCCACCGCGATCCGTCATGGACCATGAGGTCGACGGACGCCACGCGGGTCACGACAGGGAGCCGGTCCAGAAGACCGGCCTCAGCCTCGTCCAGGACGGCGTCGTCCTGCCCCTGTGCGATGGTCAGATGCGGCACGATGTCGGCGAACTGCCCGCCGAAGGGCGGGGTTTCGGGCCAACGGTCCACGACGGCCTCGGTGAGCGCGCGGAACGGAGTGGCCGGCTCCGGGGCGAGATACAGAACCCCCGGGAACCGCCCGCACCGCTCGAACCGTGCCTCGATGCGCCTGTGACGCCCGATCACATCACTGATGGCGGCCAGCGTGTCGCCGTCGAGGCGGCCCTCGGGGAGAAAGGGGAAGAGCACCGTGACATGGGCCGGCATGCCCGAGCCGACGGACGGGTCCAGCCGGTCCCGCCACGCCTGAACGGCGGGCTCGGCCTCGGGAACCGTCACCACGAGGCCGGACCGTGCCACTTGATCAGTACCGGAGTCGTTGCCAGTCATCGCCCTTGTCTATCCGTGGACGAGGGGGTCCGCGACCGATTTTCGATGTCGGCGGCCGGCACCGCTGTCGCCCTGCCCGTGCCCTCGCTTTCGCACGTCAGGGCCGCAGGCCTGCCTGCCTGAGCGTCAGCATGGACAACTCCGCGATGACCTGCTGATCTCCCCGTCGCCAGGCGTCGGCGAGGCCGCCCGGTGGGGTGGGGATCGCGGCGAGGGCGCGCTGCGGTCCGGTCAGAGCACGCAGGGCGAGCAGGTCGGCGCCGCCGGGAGCGTCCAGCAGGCGGCGGGTGGTGGTGCTGCGCCGGATCCAGCGGACGCGCGGCGGAAGCCACAGCACGAGGACGAAGGCCACCGAGAGCACGATCAGGGCGATCGAGGCGAGCAGGGCCACCCGGCCCACGAGGTCCTCCAGCGACTGACCCGCATCCGAGAGGCCGGTGGCGGCGTCGGCGGCGGACCGGAGAGGCTTCTTCAGGGTGTCGCCGACGAGCGGCACCTTGGAAGCCGCGTCGCCGGCGTCGTCGAGACCGTTGGAGAGGCTGTCGCCCGCGCTCTGGGCCTCACGCCCCGGCTCGGCCAGCAGCATGATCGCGTGGTGGACCACCAGGGCGAACTTCACCGCGACCGCGATCAGTGCCACGGCGATCAGGTCGGCGACCACCTGACGGCTCCGGCGCGCTGGGGTCTGGGCGTAGAGGCGCATGGGCGTGCTCCTGTTCCGGCGATGGGGGAGCGAGCGGGGGCGAACGCGAACGGTGGCACCGTGCCGGGGATCGACGGGGATCGACGGGGATCGACGGGGACAGAGGTCGAGGAGGGTAGGAGGGCGGGCCCGAAGGGCTTCCCGGGCAATGGTTACATTCCGTCAGTACGACTTCCCGTCTTTCGCGAAGTCGTGCATGGCGTGGTGAGCGAGTGAGTGAGTGAGTGGGAGGGAGAAGAGAAGGTGTCCCCCCGCAACGGCAGCGGACACCTCGACAGGAGCGCCGCCTCGGTCAGCCGCGTCCCGCTCGCCCCAGCGCCTGCCAGGCCTCGGTGGCGAGGGTGGCTACGAGGTCGGCCGCGGGCGGCAGGTCGGTGACGAGGTCGACGCCCTCTCCCGCCCAGACCGGCAGCGCGGGTACGTTCCCGCTCTCGACATCGGTCCGATAGGCCAGGCGTGCCGCCGCGGGGTCCGCCGCGAGTTCTTCCTCCCGGCCCCGCCACAGGTCCAGGTAGGGGTGCCCCAGGGTGCGGGCCGTGTACTTCGACGGCCAAGGGGAGTTCCGCGCGATGTCGAGGACGCGGTTTCGCTCCGTGTCCTGTCCACGCCCGTCGACGAGCGCCTTGGCGGTCGAGGGGTCGACAAGCGCCTCGGCCGTGGCCTGGAAGCGGGTGCCGATGACCGCCCCGGCGGCGCCCAGAGCCAGCACGGCCGCGACACCCCGGCCGTCCGCGATCCCGCCCGCGGCCAGCACGGGTACGTCCTCGGCCACGTCTACGACGACGGGTACGAAGGGAAGTGTCGCGATCCCGCCCGCCGCCAGCATGGGTACGTCCTCGGCCACGTCTACGACGACGGGTACGAAGGGAAGTGTGGACCGCCCGTGCCGGCTTCCGTGCCCGCCGCTCTCCGTCCCCTGCGCCACGATGACGTCGGCGCCCAGCTCCAGCGCCTGCCCGGCCTCGTCGAGATCGGTGACCTGGACGATCACGGCCGCGCCGGCCGCACAGACCCGTTCGACGTACGGGCCGGGATCGCCGAACGAGAACATGACCGCGGCCGGGCCGTACTCCAGCGCCTGTTCGTTCACGGCCGTACCGACCGCCCAGGTCAGGAACCCGACACCCCACGGTCTCCCGGCCCCCGCCACGATCGGCAGCTCACGCGCCAGCCAGTCCGGATCGCCGCCTCCGGCGCCCAGCAGACCGAGTCCGCCTCCACGCGAGACGGCCGCCGCCAGCTCACCGCCGGCCGATCCACCCATGGGAGCGAGGGCGATGGGGTGCTCGACACCGAACAACGCCGTGAACGCGGTCGACAGGGTCATGACGGCCATCATCCCCTTCGCCCGCGGTCGAGGTGTCGGGATCGTCACACGTCGGCGAGCAGGTCGTCGAGCGGGGCGGGTACGCGGTCGGGGGAGAGGGCCTGGACGAGGGCGCGGCCGTAGTGGATCTTACGGCCCTTCTTCGTGCCGAGGAAACGCCTCAATTGCCGCTCCGGGGAGCGGCCGTGCTGTGCCGGCTGGCGGACGAAGGTCCGCAGGGCGCGCAGATCGCCCTCGGCGCGAATCAGCTCCTCCACTCTGGAGACGCCCAGCGCGCGGATGAGTTCGTCCTCCAGATCGGCCGCGCAGACGAAGAACCTCCGCCGCCCCGCCATGCTCACGTCAGTGGCGTCGTCAGTGGCGTCAGTGGCGTCAGTGGCGTCAGTGGCGTCAGTGGCGTCAGTGGCGTCCGCTTCCAAGGCGCGGGCGTAGTAGCCCCGTTCCGCCTCGTCGCACAGTCCCGTGAGACGCAGGCCCAGACCCGGTGGGCCGAGGAGACGGGCGAAGCGCCCCACGCTCATGGCACCGTTCATCGCCAGGAGGCACACTCCCTCGGCCTCCAGGTCCCGGCCGCGCATGCGCGCGAGCGCGTCGACCGCCGCGAGATCGCTCGGCCCTTCGAGCAGAACGACCGTCTTCACCGGCAGCTCGGCGGCCAGCTCGCCCGCGAGGTCTCCCGGGCCACCGGCCGCCCACGCGGTCACCGTCTCCCGGAACGCCCCCATATCGCTCATGTGCCGAGTGTGATCCCTTCCCGCTTGGCGTGGTAACGAATTTCCCTCGGTGTGCCGACCATGAAGTCCTCCTCACGTATGTCGAGGTGGGCGTGAGTATGCTCGCGGAGTTGTCCGTCATGAAGCGGCGGAGTGGTGGCGGGTGAAGGGGATCATTGAATGATGACGTCGCAGCCCGGGGCTGCCGGCGTGTTTTCTCCCGAGCTGGAGCGCGCCGCGGCCTGGGGAACGGAAGAGCCGTCGGTGCTGCTGATCGAGGACGACCCGGGCGACGCGCTGCTCGTGGAGGAGATGGTCGCCGACAGTGCCCTCGGCATGCGCCTGCGCTGGGTGCGCTCGATGGCCGAGGCCTGCGACGTGCTCGCGACCGAGGTCCCGGACTGCGTGCTGCTCGATCTGCACCTCCCGGACGCGCAGGGCCTCGAAGCCGTGTCGACGGTGCGTGAGCACGCCGAACACGTCGCCGTCGTGGTCCTCACCGGACTCGCCGAGGAGGGCACCGGACTGGCCGCCGTGGCCGCCGGCGCACAGGACTATCTGGTCAAGGGCAGGGTCGAGCCCGAGCTGTTCGGACGGGCCGTCCGCTACGCGATCCAGCGCAAGCAGGCCGAACGCGACGCCGCGGCGCTTCAGGCCAGCCAGATGCAGGCCCAGGAGAACGCCCGCCTGGAACGGGGGCTCCTGCCGCGCCCGCTGCTGCGCGGGGACGGCGTGGAGGTCGTGACCCGCTACCGGCCCGGCCGCGCCCACGCGCTGCTGGGCGGCGACTTCTACGACATCGTGCAGAGCGCGGACGGCATCGTGCACGCCCTCATCGGCGACGTCTCCGGGCACGGTCCGGACGAGGCCGCCCTCGGGGTCGCGCTGCGCATAGCCTGGCGCACCCTGGTGCTCAGCGGTGTCACCGGCGCCGACCAGGTGGGCCGCCTGGAGGAGATCCTTCTGGCCGAGCGGGCGAGGAACGGCGTCTTCGCCACCCTGGTCGTCCTCAGTGTCAGTCCCGGCCGGCGAAGCGTCAGGCTGGTACGTGCGGGTCATCACGGCGTGCTGCTGTGCGGGGCCGGCGGGGTCGAGTGGGTGGAGGTCCGGGGCGGTCCGGCCCTCGGCATCATTCCGGGCGGCGCACGCTGGCCCGTGGAGGAAGTGGCGCTCCCGGAGGGCGCGGCGATGGTGCTGTTCACCGACGGACTCTTCGAGGGGCGCGTCGGGCGCGGCACGGAGCGGCTGGGCGAGGAGGGGCTGCTGGCGATGGCCCGTGAGCTGGCCGGTCTGCCCCCGGCCGAGTTCGTCGACGGACTCATCGACCGGGCCGAGGCCCTGGCCGAGACACAGGGTGGCCTGGCCGACGACGTCGCCGTGCTCCATCTGCGCTGGAGCTGATGAGGGTGAAGAGCGCACGAGAGAACAATGATTTCGAGGACGGGACGACGAACATGACCGGCGCACGATGGGCCGGACACCGGCTGACGGTGGAGGGCTGGATCAGGCTGGTGCTGGCGCTCATGGCGCTGCTGGTGGTCGTGGGCGCCGTGGTCGGTGCCGGACTGCTCCGGAGCACGGCCGAGGTCACCGACCATCTGCTGATGGACGTCGAGCCCGCGCAGACGGAGGCGTACCGGCTCCAGTCGGCCCTGGTCGACCAGGAGACGGGAATCCGCGGTTACGCGATCGCGGCCGACCGCCAGTTCCTGGACCCGTACGTACAGGGTCAGAAGGACGAGGCGCACGCCGCCGCCCGGATGCGCGCCCTGATCGGCGACCGTCCCGAACTCCTCCACGAACTGGAGACGGTCGAGAAGCGGGCGGCCGACTGGCGGCGCACCTACGCCGAACCCCTCGTGGACGCCATCACACCGGGCGAGCCCCGCACGATCGACGCAGCGACCGCCGAACGCGGCAAGAAGTCCTTCGACGGCATCCGCGGCGCGTCGTCCGAGCAGATCGCCGGGCTGCAGGCGGCGGTCGACCACGGCCAGGACCAGCTCAGCACCGCGCGAAAGGTCCGCGACTCGGTCCTTGCCGCCATGGTCGTGGTGTTCCTGCTGACCGGAGTGGTGCTGACCTTCCTGATCCGGGCACTGGTGACGCGTCCGCTGGACGATCTGCGCATCGCCACACGCCGGGTGGCCCAGGGCGACTTCGACCATGTCATCACCGCCGGCGGCCCCCTCGACCTCACCGCCGTGGCGGGAGACGTCGAGAACATGCGGCAGCGCATAGTGGCCGAGCTGGGAGCGTCCCGCGAGCAGCGGGAGATCCTGGCCCGCCAGAAGACCGATCTGGACGCGCAGGCGGTCGAACTGCGCCGCTCCAACGCCGAGCTCGAACAGTTCGCCTACGTGGCCTCCCACGACCTTCAGGAACCCCTGCGCAAGGTCGCCTCCTTCTGCCAGCTCCTCGAGAAGCGCTACGGCGACCAACTGGACGACCGCGCACGGCAGTACATCGACTTCGCGGTCGACGGCGCCAAACGCATGCAGATCCTCATCAACGACCTGCTCACCTTCTCGCGCGTTGGCCGCGTGAACGACGCCCGCCTTCCGGTCGATCTGGACCAGGCCCTCAGCAAGGCACTGGCCAACCTGGACAGTTCGATCACCGAAAGCGGCGCGAGCGTCGACCGGCCGGACGAACTGCCCCGGGTCGTCGGGGATCCGACCCTGGTCACGATGCTCTGGCAGAACCTGATCGGCAACGCCGTCAAGTTCCGCCACCCCGACCGGCCCCCGCACGTCCGCGTCACCTGTGAGCCGGACCCGGAGGACTCCGGCGCCTGGCGCTTCTGCGTCACCGACAACGGCATCGGGATCCCGGCCGAGTTCGAGGAGAAGGTCTTCGTCATCTTCCAGCGGCTGCACGCCCGCGATGCCTACGGTGGAACCGGCATCGGCCTCGCGCTGTGCAAGAAGATCGTCGAGTACCACGGCGGCCGCATCTGGATCGACACCACCCACACCGACGGCACGCGTTTCTGCTTCACCATCCCGTCCGCCGACCCGGCGGACGCCCTTCACGACAGCACCGAGGACAAGGCCCTGATATGACAACTCCCGCCGGCACCCCCATCGACGTCCTCCTCGTCGAGGACGACCCGGGCGACGAGCTGATGACCCGGGAGGCGTTCGAGGACAACAAGATCGGCAACACCCTGCACGTGGTGCGCGACGGCGAGGAGGCACTCGACTTCCTCTACCGCCGCGCCGCCCACACCGACGCACCCCGGCCCGACCTGATCCTCCTCGACCTCAACCTGCCCAAGTACGACGGCCGTCAGGTCCTGGAGAAGATCAAGTCGGACCCGGCCCTGTCCCACATCCCGGTCGTCGTCCTCACCACCTCGGCCGCGGAGGAGGACATCCTGCGCAGCTACAAACTGCACGCCAACGCCTACGTCACCAAGCCCGTCGACCTGGACCAGTTCATCGCCGCCGTCCGCCAGATCGACGACTTCTTCGTCCAGGTGGTGCGCCTGCCACGGCAGAACGGCTGATCAGGAAGCCGATCGCGAACCGGCCGTCGGCTGCCAGGTGGCCTGCACCAAGGCCCGTTCGACGCCCGCCAGATAGACGGCCGCGGCGAGCCACGCCCGTGCGTAGCGTTCCGGGTCGACCCCGCCGGTGCGGCCGAAGACGTCACGGGTGCGCCGGTCGGCCTCCGAGGTGAGGCCGGCCGCCAGATCCGCCGCCGTCCTGAAACCACCACGCCGCAGCGCCGCCCCGTCCCCGCGCAGATCACCGTCCCGCGCGGGCTCCGCGACGGCCCTGCGGCCGCCCGACACGGCGACCTCGACCAGCCGCCGCAGCCGCCACAGCGGGGCCTGCGCCAGGGGGTCCGGCACCTCGGTGCCCGGTCCGTCCCCAGCGGCGAGCGCGGCCGCGCCCAGGACGTCGGGCGACGGGAAGTGCGAGCCCTCCAGCCGGTTGTAGCCCAGGTCGGCGTGCCCCTGCCACTCCGCCGGCAGCCGCAGCGTCGCCTCGGTGCCCGGCAGCGGGGCGACGGCCAGCGGGCGGAGCGTGGCGGCACGATCCGGGTCCAGGCGGCCGACGACCCGCAACCGCAGTCCCTGCCGGGAAGCGAGCCTGCGGAAGTTGGCCGTGTGGGCGAGCCCCGGGTGGTCGGCGGCCGGGGCCAGTCGCATCAGGACGCCCTCCGTGTCCGGCCGTCCTGCGGGCAGCTCCCGGGCGATCAAGTGATCCCCGACCGCCCCGACGAGGACCAGGTCGCAGCCGACCAGCTCGCGGGCCGCCTGCTCGGCGCGCTCCGGGTCGGCGTCCGGTGCCGCGCCGAGCCGTTCGGCGACGGCTTCGGCGAGCGGACGCTCGAAGAGCGCCGCGAGCGGACCCGAGGTCCAGGACCCACCCGTGAGCGGAGTGGCCCGCACCCCCTTGCCGGAACCGAGCCGGCCGTCCGAGGACACGGTGGCGCCGGAGATCAGCAGCCCGCCCCGGGAGAGCTGGGCGTGATCCAGGTTTCCCGAACCGAGCGCCACGGTCGCGGTGGCCGCGCCCTGGGCACGCGCCGGTCCGCCGGGCTTGACGTCGGCGACCGAATACCAGCGGCCGTCGTCGGAGACGACATGGGTGACGACTCCGCTGTAGCCGGTGGCGGCGATCACCGGCTCACTGCAGACCCCGTGGACGCGCAGGCTGCCGCCCGACCGGTAGGCGCGGCGGGCGGTGCCGATCAGCGCCGGCCCCGGAGCCTCCGCGCCCAACAGAGCCGTGGTGAGGAGCAGTTCCCGCACCTGAGCCACGAGGTCGGCCAGCCGGTGGCCGTCCTGACGGGCACGCGCGCCGCGCAGCCCTCGTACGACCCGCAGCGCGGCCGCCTCGGCGCGGTGCAGCCCGGCGAGCCGGGCCGAGTGCGCGGCCCTCAGCAACTCGGCCTGGGGGACCGCGCCCGCGGCGGGCGCCCCGGCGGCGAGCAACGCCGCCGCTGCCGACCACAGTTCGGCCGCGGCGGCCCGCTGGACGCCAGTGAGGGAGACGGGCTCCTCGGACCCGGTGCCGGCCTCGGCGACGGGCGCGGCGGCGGAGGTACCGGCAGGCGCCCCCGCGGGATCAGCGGTGTGCGACCCGCCGGGATCAGCGGTGCGCGACGCGCGGTCGGCGGCCGTGGCGGAGGCGCCGGCATCGGGAACAGGCGCCGGGGCGCCGGTCGTGGCGGCGACCGTCTCGGAGCCCTCCGGCTCCGCGCCGTCACCCGCGGACGTGGCTTCGGCTTCCGGATCGGCCAGCGGGCAGGCGCCGAGGACGGCGGCCCGGTGCAGGCACCTGGGGGCGAGCAGGCAACTGCACACCGCCTGGGCCGCGTCCGTGACGGAGCCGGACCCGCCGGGGGTGAGCGTGACCTCCGCGTCCTCACCGCACCGGACACGCCGGACCACGCCGTCGGTCACGACCGGCAGGGCCGCGTACGACGTGATCGCGGCGTCCAGCTTCTTGCGCAGCCTGCTGGTCAGGCCCTCCACGGCGGAGGCGACCACATCGGGCGCCACCGGGGGCAGTTCGGCGTTCAACGGGCTTCTCCGCGGAGACGGTCGCCCACCCAGCGGGCGAGGGCGAGGGGGCTGAGCGCGGCGACGGGCATGCCGGCCGCGACGAGTTGCTGCGCGACGGGCACCGAGTAGCGGGGGGTGCCCGTGTCGTCCAGAGCGGCGCAGCCCATCAGGTGCACCCCGGAGCTCGCCAGGGCCTGGACCTCGCCGAGGAGACCGCCCAGCGGATAGCCCTCCTCGAAGTCGCTCACCACGACCACGAGGGTCCGGCTGGGCACGGTGACCAGGGAGCGGGCGTGGCGGAGCCCGGCCGCGATGTGGGTGCCGCCGCCGACCCGCACCTCCAGGAGCAACGACAGCGGATCGTCGACCCGGTCCGTCAGGTCGATGACGTCCGTCGAGAACGCGAGGAAGTGCGTGGACAGGGTGGGCACACCGCCGAGGACGGCCGCCGTCAGGGCCGACCAGATGACGGAGGCCTCCATCGACCCGGACACGTCCACCACGAGGATCAGACGCCAGTCCGCCTCCTTGCGCGAGCGGGTGCTGAACACCGGCCGCTCGGGCACCACGACGGTTCGCCCGTCGGCCGTGCGGCGGGTGTGGGCGAGGTTGGCCCGCAGGGTGCGCGGCAGGTCGAGCCGTCCGCCGGGCCGCCTGGTGGGGCGGGGCGTGGCGAGCCCGGTGAGGGCCGGACGCATCCGGGTCGCGAGCTCCTTGGCCAGTTCGTCGACCAGACGGCGTACGAGCGGGCGCAGGCGGGCCAGTTGTTTCTCGGGCATCCCGCCGGCGAGGGAGAGCACCGAGGTCAGCAGGTCGACGGACGGGCGCACGGAGGCGGGGTCGAGTTCCGCCAGTACGTCGCTGCGGCCCTGGTCGGCCGCGCGGGCCAGCACCTCCTCGCGGACCTGTGCTCCGAACAGCGCCTCCAGTTCCTCTGCCCATTCGCGGGCGGTCGGGAAGGACGCCTCCCGGCCGCCGCCCTGGCCGGGCGTACCGCCTTCGCCGCCGAGGTCGCAGGAGCCCTCGCCACGGCCGGCGCCGTACAGCTCGTCGAGCGCGTGCGCGTAGCGGCGGGCGCCTTGCGGGAGCTTGTCGGTCTCCCGGCCGAGAAGCAGCCGCCAGCGGTCGGCGGGCGTGATCCGGACAGGGGCGGACGGGGCGGACGGGGCTGTGGCGGCGGACGGGATGGACGGGGCCGTGGCGGCGGACGGGGTCGCGGAGTGCGATGGCGCGGTGGGAGCGGGCACGGTGTCCTCGGCCCCGGTCCGGCCGGGAATCGCACGGAACCCGGAGTCGTCCGCCTCCGCGACGTTCGGATCCGCCGGCAGGCCCAGTGCGCGCAGAGCCGTGAGCCCCGCAGCGTCCGCGGCCGTCCACAGCGCGAGGAGGTGCGGCGACGCGGTGAGCGACAGGTCGAGACGGTCACCCAGCCGCTCGGTCACGGTGTGCAGGAGGCGGTCGCGGCCCGCGGGAGTGAGTGTGTCGAAGCCTCCCCGCAGGGCGGGCAGCCGGTCCAGGAAGTCCTGGTCGCCGAGCGTGTCGACCCGGTCGAGCAGGGGGTCGAGCGCCGTCGGCGCCGACTGGAGCAACGCGGCCGCGCCACTGAGCAGCCCACCGAGACGGCGGCCCAGCGCCTGCCGCGCCTCCGGGCCGGTCGCCGTGTCGATCCAGCCCGCGGTACGAGCGCCGAGCACGGCGGCGTCGTCGAGGTCGAGCAGCACCCGGGCGGCCAGCGCGGCACCCTGGATCAGCGGTGAGCCCGTGCGGGCCAGGGTGCCGAGGGCGTCGTCCATCCGCAGTCCGAGGCGGTGTTCACCGGCGCGCGAGGCGAGTTCGACGAGGGCGGCCGTGTCCTCCGGCCGGTCACTGCCCGCGAGTCCGGGCAGGGTGCGGACCGCCGACTCCAGCAGTTCGGCGGCCAGTTCGGCGGCCGTCCGCCGGGTCTCGGGGCCGGTGCCGGGCAGATGACCGCGGCACAGCGCCTCCAACAGGTCCAGCGCGGCGAGGAGTTCGGGCAGCGTGGCCGTGGCGGGGAAGAGCGTGGCCGCATCGGCGAGCCGCTCCGACACGAGCGAGGGCAGATCGCAGCGGGCGGCGGCGCCGAGTGCCGCGAGGACGAGGGCGCAGGTGGGACCTCCGTCCGCGGACTCGCGGCGGTACGTCTCCCGCAGGGTGCCCTCGGCGGCCAGGGCCGGGGTCACACCCCGCATCCCGGCCAGGTCCAGCCGTACAGGGACGGCCGGCGTCCAGGACACCCGCCAACGCGTGGTGAGCGCGGACCCGTCGCCCGTACCGGCCACCGCGACGGTCTCGCCGTAGCCCGCGCCGCACACGGCGAGGCGCTGGAGCAGGACCTCACGGCGGTCGTCGAGGGCCGAGCGGAGCGGGTCGAGCCTCAGCTCGCGCGCCGCGGGATCGTCGGGGCCGGGCAGCCGGAGCGCGGTGACCTCCGCCTCCACGCACGGACCGAGCCCGGAGCGAGGTGTGCCCGGGGCGATCCGCCCCCGCTCGGTGCCGACCAGGACCACTTCGAGGGCCCGCGCGAGGGCCCGGCCGCGGCCCAGCGGTTCGCCCTGGCCCATCACACTCGTCAGCGCTTCGATGACCTCGCCGCGCCCCGGTGCCGCGAGTCCGCGCACGCGTGCCAGGTCGTCCGCCATGCGCAGGGTCTCGGCGGCCTCGCCCGTGCCGGCCGGGTGCCCGGCCGCACGCAGTTCCCGGCACACGTCGGTGACGACCCGGGCGGCCGCCTCCCGCACCCGCTCGGGGTCCCCTCCGGCCCGGAACACGGCCTGCTGCCAGCGCGGGTCCCGGATGCCGGCCGGGTACCCGGAGCGGGAGTCCAACAGATCGAAGGCGTAAGGGACGAGCGAGGTGACGACATCCGGATCGTTCGTACGAGCGCCACGGTCGACCCGTGTCGGGACCACATCGACGGCACCTGGACCTGAGCCTGAAGCTGAACTCGACCTTGAGCCGGAAGCTGAACCTGAACCTGAGCTCGAACCTGAACGTGAACTTGAACCGGAAGCCGACGCTGAGGCCGAGGCCGAAGGCGAACCGGAACCCGGGTCCGAGTCCGGGCCGGTGCCCTGCTCCATGTCCGCCGCCAGGGCGCTCGCGGTCAGCGCCGGGGCGTGGAACGCGCCGACGACGGCCGCGACCCGGCGCCCGTCGGCCGACGCACGGGCGATCGTCTCCCGCATGTGTGCCTCACGGGCAAGGTCCAGCGCCGGTGCGCCGCCCGAGGCCTCGGCATCGCAGCGCAGCGCCCAGCCGACACCGAGCGCGGCGCGGCGGATCTCCTCGTGGGTCGAGCCCGGGGCGAGCACTTCGACGCAGCGGTCCCACAGATCGTCGCCCTCACGTCCGGTCCCGGAGGCGGCGAGCGCGTTTCCGAAGGAGACCGGCGCGGTCACGGGGATCTCCTCGGCCACCGCGGACCGCGTGTCACCCGAGGGGAAGGGGCCGTCGCCGCTCCACCGGGGATCGGACATCGGCAGGTCGCAGCACACGACGTCCGCTCCGCGTTCCCGCGCCCAGCGGACCGCGGCCAGCTCAGGGGAGAAGTCGGCGAAGGGGTAGAAGCCGAGCCGGCCGTTCTCACCGGCTCCGGCGAGCGCGACCGGTGCGACGGTGCCCGGCGCGGCGAGATGCGGCAGCCACGCCTGGAAGTCGGCCGGCAGCTCCACGCACACGACCTCGGCCCCGGACGCGTCGAGCAGGGCGGGCACCGCCGCGGCGAGCGCCGGACTGTGGTGCCGTACCCCCAGCAGGTACGGCGCCACGGAGCCGGCGAGGGCGGTGACGGCCGCCCGTGGATCCTGGGTGTACGTCACCGGAGGTTCTCCCGCAGGTCCCAGAGCCGGCGCCACAGCGCGGAGCCGTCCTCGGCGCGGCGGCGCACCGGACCGTCCCAGTAGCCGAGCAGACGCGCGTGGTCGGCGGGGTCGTCCTTGCGGACGACGCCCAGCAGATGACCGGGGACCAGGTCGAGAGAGTCGGCCCCGGGAAGGTACGCGGCGGCCACCCCGAGGGAGACCGCGACCTGCACCGCCTCGGCCGTAGACATGACCGTGCCGGGCCGCTCCACGTCCCAGCCCTCGGCCGACCGGCCGGCCCGGAGGTCGCGGAAGACGGTGACCAGCACGTCCAGGACGGCGTCGTCGACGCCGAACGCGGCACCGGCCCGCTCGACGGCCGCGACGGCCTGCCGCCGTACGAGCGCCGTCTCGGCGTCGACGTCGGCGATGGGGTGCACGGTCTCGAAGTTGAAGCGGCGCTTGAGCGCCGCCGACATCTCCGAGACGCCGCGGTCGCGCAGGTTGGCGGTGGCGATGACGGTGAACCCGGGGGCGGCCGCGACCTGGGCGTCGTCGGTGCCGGCCAGTTCGGGCACGCTCATCCGCCGGTCGGACAGGATCGAGACCAGCGCGTCCTGGACCTCGGGCAGACAGCGGGTGATCTCCTCGACGCGGGCCACCCGCCCGGCGCGCATGGCGGCCAGCACCGGGGAGTCGACCAGCGCCGTCGGCGTCGGGCCCTGGGCGAGCAGCAGGGCGTAGTTCCACCCGTAGCGCAGGGCGTCCTCGGTGGTGCCCGCGGTGCCCTGGACGGTCAGCGCGCTGGTGCCGCAGACGGCGGCGGACAGCAGCTCGGACAGCATGGACTTGGCCGTCCCCGGCTCACCGACGAGCAGCAGGCCGCGCTCTCCGGCGAGGGTGACGACGCAGCGCTCGACCAGGGCACGTTCGCCGACGAACTTGGGCGCGATGACGAGCTTGTCGGGCAGCGTGTCGTGGTGCTCGGGGAGTACGAGGGGCTCGCCGCCGCTGCCGCACACGAAGGTGATGACGGCGCGCGGCGTCAGCCGCCAGCCGGGCGGGCGGGGACCCGAGTCGTGGGCGGCGAGGAAGGCGAGTTCGGTGGCGTGGCTCTCCTCGGCGGGCAGGGTCTGCCGCGCCGGAAGGGCTGTCGCCGTGTCGGTCGAGGACATGCGTGTTCCTTGCTCGATGGGTACGTGTGTCGTGAGGTGCGGAAGATGACTGGAGCGTTCGGTGAGTGGCCGCGTTGTAAGGGGCGGACGGTGGCCGGGTGTTCGGTAGGTGGCGGCGTCCCGTGAGTGGCGGACGGTGGCTGGGGTGTTCGGTAGCCACCGGCGCCCCATGAGTGGCGGACGGCGGCCGGGGCGTTCGGTGGGTACCGGCGCCCCGTGCGTGGCGGAGGACCACCGGTGCGTCGGGCACGCATCGGAGCGTCGTGGGTTGCGGAAGGTGCCGGGGCCCGTGCCGAAGGTCGTCACGGGCCCCGGCGATGCGTCAGCGGCGCCGGCCCGGTCGCACCGCGAACTCCTCGAACCGGGGCCCGCCGCCCTCACGGACCTGCTGCCAGACCCTGCGGTACAGATCCGCGACCGGCTCGGCCGGCACGATCACGGCCAGCAGGGCTTCCTCGTTCCACAGCAGGTCGTCGTACAGCGGACGCTTCCACTGCTCCAGCGGAACGCGCGGCGCCTTCGGGACCACCCAGCCGCCGGGCAGGAACAGCGAACGTCCGGCCCTCGTGCGGCTGGCCTCCACCACCAGGTCGGTGGCGGCCAGTTCGGCACGGGCCGCCTTGAGCCGGGCCGGCTTCCACCCCGTCCAGCGGGCCGTCATCCGGTCCGTCGGATCGGGCATCGCGAGCAGCATCAGATAGAGCGCGGCGGCGTCCTCACCGAGGCCGTACTCCTTGGCGGCCTCGGTCACCAGGTCCGGCACCGAGCGGGTCGGGTCCTGCGGCCACCAGGTGCCGTCCTTGCCCCGCTCGCCCGCCTGCGGGTCGCCCGGATCGGCGAGCAGGGCCTCGAAGCGGGCGGAGCGGGCCAGTCTGAGGGCCACCTCCACCTGATAGGGGCGCTGGCCCTCGGCCCGCAGCGCGGGCAGATACGGGTCCTGGCCCGCCTCGTCGAGCAGCGAGACCCGCAGGGCGGGGGAGGGCTGGTCGTCGTGCGTGGCGAGGACGACGGCGCCGTACCGCTCGAAACCCTTGCCGACCTCGGTCGGCGCGCCCGCCGTCTTCCGGAAGGCGGTGATGCTGACGTACTGGTTGAGGTCGAGAATGAGCCCGGGGTGGGACAGCCGGTCGCGGACGGCGGCGAGCGCGGAGGGCAGCGCGGCCCGGATCGGATCGCCGGCGGGCAGCCGGTGAGCGAGCCAGGCGGCGAGTCCGACGAAGCCGATCAGGGTCGGTCCGGCGAATCCGGGTGTGCCGTTGTCGACGCTCTTGACCCGGTCGCCGTCGACCGCCCACTCCAGGTCGCGGGTGAGCCGCGGCTCACCGGCCGGGTCGAGGATCGCGGGCAGTGCCTGGCGGACGTTCCACTGCCCGTGCTTGAAGGCACGCACCGCGTCGCTGAGCAACTCCTCGGGCACGGCGGCCCGTCGGCCCACCCTGCTGTTCCAGACGTCGGCCGCGGCGGCCCAGTCCGGTCCCTCGGTCCACAGACGCTCCGGCTCGGCGGGCAGCAGCGCGGCCACGACCGCGGCACGGATCTCCGGAGCGACCTGGTGCAGTTCCTCCTTGGCCACGGCCGCCGGTGCGGCCTTCACCCCGATGGCCGCGCAGGCCTGCGCGGTCAGGAACGACCGTTCATAGACGTCGACCTGGGGCAGACCGGCCACGATCAGCCGGGCCATGGTGTCGGTGACACCCGTCAGACGCGCGAACTCCTCCGCGGCCCGCGAGAACCAGGGCGCGGGGCCGCGCGCGGACAGCTCCGCGAGGAACGCGCCGAGCCGGCCCGCGTGCCCGGCCCCTCCCAGAGGGGCCGACTTCTGGAGCTCGTAGGGCTCAGGGGTCTCGAATCGCCCGGCCGGATCGTGGAAGAAGCCGGTGAAGACACAGCCGTCCTCGCCCTGGGACACGCGTCCCACGACGGCGATGAACGAGCCGTCGCCCAGGGGCAGCAGGCCGTTCCACGCGCCCTCGCGCCACTCGCCCGACGGGGTGCGCAGCACGCCCGCCCCCAGGCGCAGTTCGACCGCGCGCCAGTGCGAGGACTCGGCGCCCGACACCAGATCCAGCGCGTCGAACTCGGCGAGCAGCGCCCGCAGGGCCGCACGGTGCTCGTCGGCCGTGGTGCACGCCGCGGCCCGGAAGGCCAGGGCGGGTACGCGGTCGAGCAGCGTCTCCAAGTGCGGCTGGCCGACGGGAATCCGTCGCCCGTCGAGGTGGAGGAGTGCCGCCGGTCCCTCGGCCGTGGGAGTGCCGGAGAGCCCGGCCGCACGCTTCATCTCGCGCAGGGCCCGGAAGACGGTGTCGGCCTCGTCGTCCCGGTTCCACCAGGAGCGGGTGGTGCCGCACAGACCGTTCGTGGCGTCGAGGAGCACGGTGTCGGGCGGCCCGGCCGGGCCTTCCTCCTGCGGGCCGCCGTCGAGAGCACGGGTGAGCCGGGCGGCCACCGCGTCCAGGACGGCCTGCTGACCGCCCGCGTGCCGGACGACACCGGCGATCCCCGCGACGAGCGCGGTGTGGGTGACCGGGAGGAGGGAGCGGATCGCGTCGAGGAGGACGTCCTTGTCCTCGTCCCCCGCTGCGGACAGCAGAGCCGCCGCCGTGTCGCGGTCGACGTGCCGCAGCGACGCGGAGCCCTCGGGATCGCGGGCCGTCAGACACTCCCAGTACTGCACGGGCGGCAGCAGCAGAGAACCCTCGCCGAAGGCTCCGGGCGCGCGGTCCGTCTTGGCCACCGAGGTGGTGACGCCGTCCGCGTCCACGATGGCGAGGCTCCAGCTCCCGCGGACTACGGCGCGCGCCTCCGCCGCTCCGGGGAAGACCACCAGAGTCGACGGCCGGCCGACGTCCGGGGGCAGGGTGACGGTGTGTCCGGCCAGATCCTCGGTCCGGACGGAGCCGTCGGGCAGCTTCACCGCCCGCAGACCGACCAGACCCCCGACGGGCGCGGAAGCGGGGCCGGCGTCGGCGGTCGGCGACGGGCTCAGCCGGCCCCCGCCGAACGTGCTGCCCTGCGGGGCGTCGCGGAGGGCGTCGGCGAAGAAGGCGGGCCTGCTCATCCGGCCGCGCTCACCCGTCGCCGGGTCGTACTCGTACCAGTCGTGGGTGCCGCCGTCCGAGCTCCACACCCAGTACGACACGCCGTCGCAGAGCAGTTGCCGCTCCTCGGGCAGGGTGGTGTCCCCGGCGTGCAGGACGCCGCCACCGGTCGTACGGCCGCCGCCGGGCAGCGCCAGGGTGATCGGTCCGGTGCCCTGATACCAGTCCATCCGGGTGCCCCGGGTGTTGCGGGCGCCCTCCAGGGACACGGGGCGGTCGGGCCGGGGGTGCCAGTAGCCGCGCAGGCCGTCGTTGCGGTCGTTCCAGTAGACGAGAAGCTCTCCGTCCACGTGGTGGAAGCCCGGATCGCCCCAGCCGCTGTTCGCCGGGACGCGCAGGTCGTGGGTGAGCAGCGTGCCCTCGGCGCCGATCACCCGGGCCTGGGCCGCCCCGGCCACGATGAGGTGGGGCCAGGCGTCGGCGACGACCACGTCCTCGACGTCGGCCTTGGGGACGAGGGAGGCGACCGCGTCCTCCCAGGCGGGCCAGCCGAGTTCGTCGAAGAGTCCCGCCCGCAGGGTGCGCGCGAGGACCGGCGCGAGATCGGTCGCGGCCGCGGCTCGCACCTCGTCCTCGGCGAGGGCCAGCGCCTCGGCGGGCAGCCACTTCAGCCGGGCCAGCGCCTCGGGCAGCTGGGGCAGACCCACCGCGGTGAACCGCCGTACGACCGTGCGCACCCAGTCCGCGAGCAGGGGACCGCCACCCGGAGACGACGCCAGCAGGGCGATCGCCCGCCGCGACTGGTCGTCGTCGCCGAACCGGTCCGCGCCCCGCCGGAACGCGCCGTGGAAGCGGTCGTCGGCGGCCACCGACACCAGATCACGGCGCCCCTCGCCGAGGGCCCACTGCGACAGCAGCAGCGCGTCACCCTTCCGCGGAGCGGCCACCGGAACGTCCAGCGACAACAGCAGGTCGATCAGGTCGAGGTCGTCCACGGCCCTCAACGCGGCACCGGAAGCGGCGAGTTCGGTCCGCAGGCGCTCCGCCGCCCGTTCCACCAGGGGATACAGCTCGGCCATGCGACTGGGGTCACGCCACGACCGGGCCCGCCGGCGGTAGTTCAGGAACCTCTCCAGCCAGCCCGCGGCACCGTCCTGCGGCCGTTGCTCCTCGGGCAGGGAGGCGTCCCACAGACCCGCGGTGGCGCCGGAGGCCTCCAGCAGCTCCAGCCACATCGGCGGCATGTCACTGTCGTGAGCGGCGGGCATCAGATCGAGCAGGGCACCTCGCACACGCGGCTCGCGCGCGGCCAGTGCGACCAGCGCCGCGCGGTGTCCCTTCCACCAGCCGGCCGCCGCGCGCAGGGTCGCCGGAAGCGCGAGGAGTTCGGAGACGTACTCCTGCTCGGTGAGGTTGGCGTCCCGGCCCGCCGCCCGGGCCAGCTTCCGCAGGTCGTTCGCCATCTGCACCGACGGCGGCAGCCCTCCCGCCGTACGGCGCAGGCACAGTCGTGTGAAGCGCCGCAGCGCGTCCTCGGCCGGCACACGAGCCGCCAGCTCCCTCGCGTACGCCGACAGCACCTTGACCGGGAGGGCCCCGGCGAGCGCGAACTCCAGGAACACGGCGTCCAGCCGGTCCTCCTGCACCGTCAGACCGTGCTCCGCCTCGGCCTTGCGGGCCCGGGTGAAGAGCTGGGCCGCGTACGTCGCGTTCTCCTCCGCGAGGAACACGCGCCCGGCCTGTTCGTAGAACGTCGGCAGGAAGTGCGGCACCGAGGCCGCCAGCCGCTCGCCCAGTTGCACGAAGGCGTCCAGGGCGGCCTTCGGACGGGACTTGGCCTGCCGCCCGGCGCGCTCCAGGTCCGGCACCACGCGCAGGGCGTGGTGGCCGTCCTTGGGGTGGTGCACCAGCACCCATTCGGGAAAGCCCAGCGACTGGCGCGGCCCCAGCCCGACGACGACGGGTTCCGCGTCCTGTTCCAGACCGAGGAACCCGGCGGCCAGGTCCTCCGCCGCCCCCAGTTCAGCGGCGACCAGCCGCACCACGACCCGGTCGTCCAGGCCCGGGTGACGGTACGTCCGCGCCGTCAACGGTACGCCCAGCTCACCGGCCTCCGTGTCGGGCGGCAGCACCGCGCCCGCCGTCAGCAGTTCCTCGTACGACACCTGCGTCCCCCCGCTCATGCGTTCTTGCCCTCCTCGATGACCCGGCCCGCGTACAGCGCCGCGGCCATCCGCATCCCCTCCGACCAGGCGACCGGTCCCACCTCGCCCAGCGGCAGGGCGCGGCCGTCCTGGTCCCGCCAGGTCAGCGCCCCGGTCTCGACCTCGCTGTCCCAGTACGGCTCCCCGATCCACACCGAGGACTCGAGACTGCGTCCGCCGTCCCGCACCCGGGCGGTCGCGTACCCCCCGGACACGCGGTAGCCGAGCGAACTGGCCCGTGCGGCGAGGGCGAAACGGGAACTGAACGAGCCCCCGGCGAAATCCCGCACCTCATGGGCCTTGGCGCGAAGGTCCTCGGGCTGCCGCCACGTGGCCCGGTGGATCTGCTCGACGCGCTGGACCATGCCCAGTTCGGCCGCGAAGTCGCGCAGATCGTCCAGGTCCGCAAGGAGCACCGGGTGCGGAAGCGTGACCGTGCGCGGGGCTATCCGGACCGTCTCGCCGTCCAGGTCCACCAGTCGCAGTTCGCCGTCGTCGGTGGCGCCGCGCAGGAAGCCCACGTCGTCGGGGTCGTCGCCGACCACCACCAGATCGCGCAGCGCCGACTGCCAGGCCTCGTCGGGCCACACGCGGGCCAGCAGCCCGGTGGGCACGGGCAGCGACGACACCATCCACGCGTCGACCTGTGCCACACACGCCGTGGCATGCCGGTCCAGCCACTCGGCGAACCGCCGCAGCCGGTCCACCTCAGGGTGGTCCTTGAGCGCGCGCGGCAGCGACTTGAGCTGTCGCCCCGCCGCCCGGCCCGAGGTGGCACGCGCCGCCACCCGCCCCTCCACAAGGGCGACTTCATACCCGTCACCCGCCGACACCCACCCCACGAGCCACAGCCTTCCGCGTCAAGAACACCAGATGAGAGCACACTTCGCCCAGGTCAGTCGTCCAGGGCAGAGTGCGACTGTGCAGCGAACGCTAGCGCCGGGCACTGACAATCGACCGCGGAGCCCCACAGATCCCGGCCGCCCCACCGGAGTCCGGGCCACCGCCGATATCGTGCGGTCGTGATCAACTCGTTTGCGGGACTTGACGACACCGAGGTCGCGACGGCCGCCGCCTCCGCCGGAGCGGACGTGGTGCGGGCCCTGTACGGCCGGCGCCTCACGCGCATCGACAAGGGCGGCGGAGACTTCGCCACCGCCGCCGACCTGGAGGCCGAGAAGACCATCCTCGGCATCCTTCGCGAGGCCCGGCCCGACGACGCCGTGCTCGGCGAGGAGAGCGGCCCGCAGGGTGCGGCGGGGGCGGCCCGCCGGTGGCTGGTGGATCCCCTGTGCGGCACGCTCAACTACGCCGCCGGCACCATGCTGGTCGCCGTGAACGTGGCGCTGCGCGGCGGTGCCGCCGCGGTGGCCGACCCGTTCGGCGCCGAGGTCTTCTTCACCGACGGGGAAACCGCGTGGGTCCGGCGTGACGGTGCCGATGCCCGACTGGCGCCCTCGTCCGCCACCGGGCTCGTGGACGTCAACCTGGACCCGCCGTTCCCCGGCGCGCCCGGCTTCCGCGCCGTGGACCTGCTGGCCCGGCCCGCCTTCGTGGAACGCTTCCGGCCCCGGGTCGGGTCGACCACGCTGGCCCTGGCCTGGGTCGCCGCCGGCAAGAGGGCCGCGTACGTGACGGACGGCGGCGATCTGTCCGGGAGCGTGCACTTCGCCGCGGGTATCGCGCTGTGCAGGGCCGCGGGCTGTGTCGTCACAGGGATCGACGGGGGCCCGATCGGGCCTTCGGGCCGGGGACTCGTGGCGGCCGCCGACGACGAGACCCACCGTCTGCTGATGTCGATGATCGAAAGCCGCCCCTGACCGCGGGGGAGCCGCCGCCCGTTCCGGGTCACGTCCGCCGGTGTGAACGACATCCCGCAACGAACCCAGGATGTCCGTGAACTCAACATGCCTGGTCGCGGCCCGAACCTGACGTGCCCCGGATCGGACGGTCCGGGATCGTCCGTGACGACTCCTGGACAGCCGGACCCCGTCATGCTGTCATGTCCGCGGCGCTGTTTTCCAACGTTGTAGAGATGCAGACAACGTTGTCGCACTGCGAGTGGACCCCTTTCGGAAGGCAGGTCACCTTCATGTCAGTGAGCAGACGGAGAATCCTCGCCCTGGGTTCCGGCGCGGTGGGCGCCGCGGCACTCGGCGGAACGTTCGCGGGGCCGGCGGCCGCCGCTCCCCGGCCGCGAACGGAGGCGGTGCCGGCCGACGCGTTCCAGAAGCTGCCGCCCGGAAGCGTGACCGCCCGGGGCTGGCTGGCCGGCCAACTCCGGCTGCAGCTCGCCGGTCTGTGCGGCACGTACGAGAATCTCTCGCACTTCCTCGACCTCTCCACGACCGGCTGGGTGCATCCCGAGCACGACGCCTGGGAGGAGGTGCCGTACTGGCTGCGCGGCTACATCCCGCTGGCCATTGCCACCGGCGACCCGCACGCGCTGACCCGGTCGCGTGAGTGGGTGGACGGGATCCTCGCGACCCAGCAGAGCGACGGCTTCTTCGGGCCCCGGGGACTGCGCACGGCACTCAACGGCGGACCGGACTTCTGGCCCTTCCTGCCGCTGCTGCAGGCACTGCGGACGCACGAGGAGTACACCCACGACCAGCGGATCGTGCCGTTCCTCGTCCGCTTCCTCCGCTACATGAACGCCCAGGGGCCGGGGGCCTTCAACACGAGCTGGGTGTCCTACCGTTGGGGCGACGGCCTCGACATCGCCGTCTGGCTCCACCGCCGAACGGGCGAGGCGTTCCTGCTCGACCTCGCCGCCAAGATGCACGCTTACGGCGCGGACTGGACCGGCGCCACACCGAGCCGGCACAACGTCAACATCGCCCAGGGATTCCGGGAGCCCGCGCAGTACGGGCGACTCACCGGCTCCGCGGACCTCGTGAGTGCCACCTACCGGGCCTACGACACGGTGATGGGCGCCTACGGGCGCTTCCCCGGCGGCGGGTTGGCCGGAGACGAGAATGTCCGTCCCGGTTTCGCCGACCCGCGTCAGGGCTTCGAGACCTGCGGAATCGTCGAATTCATGGCCAGCCACGAGCTGTTGACCCGGATCACCGGGGACCCGGTCTGGGCGGACCGCTGCGAGGACCTGGCCTTCAACATGCTCCCGGCCTCCCTCGATCCCGACGGCAAGTCCATCCACTACATCACCAGCGGCAACAGCGTCGACCTCGACAACCGCCCCAAGACACAAGGGCAGTTCCAGAACGGCTTCGCCATGCAGGCCTTCCAGGCCGGTGTCGACCAGTACCGGTGCTGCCTCCACAACTACGGCATGGGCTGGCCCTACTTCACCGAGGAACTCTGGCTCGCCGGCGCGGACGGCGGCCTGGTCGCCGCGCTCTACGCGCCGAGCCGCGTCAAGGCCACGGTCGCCGGCGGAACGAGCGTCACCGTCACCGAAGAGACGGGATACCCCTTCCAGGACACGATCACCCTCACCGTCTCCACCCCTCGTCCGGTGCGCTTCCCGCTGCAACTGCGCGTCCCCGGCTGGTGCACGGGGCCCCAACTGCAGGTCAACGGCAAGCCGGTCACCGCCACGGACGGCCCGTCCTGGGCACGGATCGACCGCACCTGGCGCGACGGCGACACCGTGCGCCTGCGCCTGCCGCAGAAGGCGCACCTGCGTTCATGGCCCGGCCTCCACGGCGCGGTCAGCGTCGAACAGGGGCCCCTCACCTACTCGTTGAAGATCGGCGAACGCTACGACCGTTATGCGGGGGACGACAGGTTCCCGGCGTACGAGGTCCACGCGACCACGCCGTGGAACTACGGCCTCCTGCCGGAGACGTCACTGACCCCGGCGCAGAGTGGAACCGCAGTCCCCGACCAGCCCTTCACTCCCGGCGCCACGCCCGTGTCCATCTCGGCGCGGGCCCGGAGGATCCCGGAGTGGGTCGCGGACGACGAACATGTCGTGGCGCCGTTGCAGGACTCGCCCGCCCGCAGCGACGCGCCGGTCGAGACGGTCACCCTCATCCCCATGGGCGCGGCGCGACTTCGCGTCACGTCCTTCCCCACGGCGGCCCCGGACGGGCGGGCCTGGACGCCGGAGCCGCCCTTCCGCAGACTCGCCAACAAGAACAGCGGCAAGGTCCTGGCCGTCGACGGCATGTCGACCGAGAACAGCGCACGCGTGGTGCAGTTCGACAACACCGGGACCGGCGATCACGCGTGGCAGCTCATCGACAAGGGCGACGGCTGGCATCTGATCCGCAACGGCAACAGCGGCAAGGTGCTCGGCGTCGACCGCATGTCGACGGACAACAGCGCGATCGTCGTGCAGTTCGAGGACAACGGAACGGACGACCACCTGTGGGCGCTCGTCGACAACGGCGACGGCTGGTACCGCGTCCGCAACAAGAACAGCGGAAAGGTCCTGGGCGTCGACCGCATGTCCACCGCCAACAGCGCCCAGGTGGTCCAGTACGACGACAACGGCACGGCCGACCACTTGTGGCGCTTCCTGTGACCGCCTGAACCCGGCGCGCTGAGGGATCGGCGACGCGGTGCCCACCCCGCCGCCGATCCGGTCCCGTCAGTCGAAGAGGGCCACGAGGCCGTTCACCCAGATCGCGAGGAACGCCACGACCGCGACCAGGCACCCGGCTCCCGCCAGGAAGTCGGCGACAGGGTTGTTGGTGCTGTCGGCCTTCGTGTCCCGCGGCGCGGTGTCCCAGTCGACGGGACGCCCCATGGAGTCGGAACACGCTGTACGCACCGCCTCCAACTGCCCTCTGGCGAAGTCCGTCGAGGCGAGCGACTCCGCACCGCGCCAGGCGAGTGCGCGCATGCGCAGCTCGGCGGTCTCGTACCTGGCCTCGAAGGCCGAGGTCTCGGCCGTGTCCCGGTCGGATTCGAGATACATCCAGCGCCCCGCCTCCGCGGGCTCTCCGTACAGGCGGTAGATCTCGGCAAGGCGGCGCCGCAGGGTCAGGTCGTCCGGAAACGACGACACGAGCCCGCGCAGGCGCTGACGCGCGACGGGAACCCGGCCCGCGGCCAGGTCCGCGTCGACGCGCGCGAGGGTGTCTCTCAGTGGCATGGACCGATGATCGACTGCCACGGCGACCGGCGTCGAATCCTTTTGGTGCTGAGTGCTGAGTGCTGAGTGCTGAGTGCTGAGTGCTGGGTGCTGGGTGCCGGGCCCCCGGCGTCTGTCAGGATCGTCGTTCATGGGAATCGACATAACGCCCGCTGATGTGGCCGACTTTCACCAGGTCGTCGCCGATCACTCCCGCTACTGGGGTGAACGGGACCTCCGCTCGCTGCATCTGCTGGCGCTGGTGCAGGAGTTCGGGCCGACCTGTCTGGTCGCCCGCGCCGAGGACGGGATCCGCGGGTACGTCTTCGGGTTCGTCACGCCGGACGGCACCGGTTATGTCCATCTGATCGCCACCCGGGACGACACCCGGGGCAGCGGGCTCGGGCGCCGCCTGTACGCGGCGTTCGCCGAAGCGGCCGAACTCCAGGGTGCGCGGCGGTTGAAGGCGATCACATCGGTCGAGAACACCGGCTCGATCGCCTTCCACCGCAGTGTCGGCTTCGACGTGAGGATCACCGACGACTACAACGGCCCGGGCCGGGACATGGCCGTCTTCCGGCGCGAGCTGCCGTTTGCCGCCTAGGATGCCCGCGCGACCCGGCTGAACAGCCGGCCCGCGATGTCGACCCCGGTGATCGCTCCGTCGGCGGCGCGGGAGAAGTAGCCGCGCTGTCCCTCCAGGCCGCCTTCGGTGATCACGTACTCGTCGCCGTCGCCCGGAAGGAAGCCGATGGCCGCCGCCGGGTGGTCCGGCGGCATCTCCTCGTCGGACGCCTCGCGGAGCTCCGGCTTGATGCCGACGCCCAGGGTGAGCCGGGCTCCGTCGACGGCGATGTCCAGGTTCATGGCGTCGATCTCGTAGCGGCCGACGACCTCCCGGGCCCTTGCCGCGTCGTACGGGAGCGGCTGCGCAGGCTTCTCGGTGACGCCGAGGTACCGCTCGAGCGCCCACCGCACGACGGACTGGTTGAAGGGGTAGCCGTCCGGGCCGAGGCTGGCCAGGGAGACCACCGCGAAATCGCGCTCGGGCACGATGAGCAGTTCGGCGAACTGCCCGTTGCCCGAACCGCCGTGGCCGATCCCCTGAAGGCCGTCGAAGTCGTGGAGGAACCAGCAGATGCCGAATCCCTCGCCGAGGGTGCTGCCACGGAGGGCGACCGTCCGCTCCCGCATGCGGTGCAGTTCGGCCGCGGGCAGCACACCGTCACCGTCGCCGAGCTGGAACCGGGCCCAGCGCAGCAGGTCGCTCACCGAGGAGGCGAGCCCGCCGCCGGGGTTGTCGCCGCGGGCGCCCTCCTTGAACGCGTTCCAGGGCCGGGCGACGCGCAGTTCGCCGTCATCGGAGCGGTTGTAGCCCACGGCGAACTTGCGGACCATCGCCTCGGCGAGTCCGTACACGGTGTCCGTCAGGCCCACCGGCTCCAGGACGAGCGAGGCCATGGCCTGTTCGAACGGCAGGCCCGTGACCTTCTCGACGATCCGGCCCGCCAGGTTGTAACCGGCCTGGCTGTACGAGGCGCGGGTCCCGGGCGGCGCGATCAGCGGGAGGCCGGGAAGCTTCTCCACCAGGCCCGCCAGTGAGCGGTCCCCCTTGCCGTCGTCGATCAGATTCCAGTCCAGCCCCGCGGTGTGGTTCAGCAGGTTCAGGACGGTGATCCGCTCCGCGGCCCGCTCGTCGGCGAGGCGCAGTTCGGGGACGTAGTGCCGCACCGGCGCGTCCAGGTCCACCTTCCCCTCGGCGACCAGGCGCATCAGCGCGGTCGCGGTGAAGGTCTTGGAGACCGAGGCCACGGGGAACAGCGTGTTCTCGTCCACCGGCGAGGGGTTGGCGAGACTGGTCACCCCGTGCGAGGCGTACATCTCCCGGCCCTTCAGGAGCACCCCGACGGCCGCACCGGGCACACCGAGTTCCGTGGCCTGCGACGAGACGAACTCCGACAGCCTGTCCTGCGACATCTCTCCCCCTCGGGTCCTTGAACTAAGTACAAGAAGGAGCGTAGGGATGACTTGAACAAAGTGCAAGACGGTTCATGAACTAAGTGCAAGTAAGGTGGGCGTCATGCCACGAGACACGCTGACCGCGGACCGGATCGTTCGTGCCGCCATCGACCTGCTCGACGACGAGGGGCTGGACGGCCTCAACATGCGCAGCCTCGCGCAACGGCTCGGCTCGGCCGCCACGGCCGTCTACTGGCACATCAAGAACAAGGACGACCTGGTCCGGCTCGCCGGTGACGCGGTGTGGAGCGAGGCCGAGGTGCCCGACCTGGACGGCGCGGACTGGCGTACGGCCGCGGCGGCCCATGCCACCGCCGTCTACGCGATGCTCAACCGGCACCCCTGGCTCGTCCAGGCGTTCGGCAGTCATCTCCTCTACGGACCCGCCCAGGCCCGGCACAACGATTTCAGCCTGGCCGTCTACGAGAAGGCCGGCTTCGCCGCCGCGGACGCGGACCGGGCGGCCGCCGCGGCCCTCGCCTTCGTGCTCGGCAGCACTCTCGGGTCCGCCGCAAGGGTGTCGTTGAACCGCAGGCTGAACAAGAGCGGTGAGGACGCGGAGGAGTTGATGGCCGAAGCCATGAGCCGCGCCACCGAGACCGCCCGGCAGTTCCCACACCTGCGGAGCCGCCTCGACACCACGGCCGCCACGGAATACGCCGGAGCCCCCGACCAGTCGTTCGAGTTCGGGCTGCGGGCCCTCCTCGACGGCTTCGAGGCCCGCCTGGCGGCCGGGCGCGCTGACGGGGTGCGCTGACGGGCTGGAGTCCGGCAGGCCGTAGCGGTTCGCCTCGCCCAGGAAGTCTCAGCCGTCCCGACCCTGCCACGTGGTGATGCAGGCTTCGTTCCCCTCCGGGTCGGCGAGTACCCAGAAAGCGGGGGCGCGGGTCGCGGACACGAGACGGCCTCCGGCCGCGAGGGCGGTCTCGAGCCGCCGCTGTGCCTCGTCATGCGGAACGCAGACATCGAAGTGGATGCGATTGCGCTGCGGGCGTGCCTGGTCCATCTGCTGGAACCAGATGGCCGGGCCCTGTCCGACCGGGTCGACGAGCGGAGCCTCGGGTCCCTCGGCGCCCGGCTCGTCCGCGTAGCCCAGCACCGCCTTCCAGAAGGGCCGGATCCCGGCGATGTCCAGTGCGTCGATCGCGATCTCCAGGACCTGGACGGACCGGGGCGCCGCCGTTGCGATCTCGGGCTCCGTCGGAAGCCCGGACCTGTCCGCGGCGGCGGAGATCCGGTGCGCGAGTTCGACGTCCCGGGTGGTGACCGCCGCGCGGTCCGACGACTGCAGGGTGAACACGACCCGGTCGGGGCGGACGTCGATCCGAAGGTGGCGGTCGGCTTCGTCGCCGCACGCCGCGACGACGTCCGCCGCCAGGCCCGTCGCCTGAACCAGCGATCCGACGCGGACCGACGTGCGCAAGGTGCCGAGCAAGTAGCGCCACCCGTGCTCCTGGACCGCCTCCGACGCTTCCTGCCGACTCAACATCTGCTCCATGGCCGCATCCTTGCAGCCTCGGCCGTCACCGGTCAGTCGTTGGCCGGGCTTGGATGCCGTGTCCATGGGGCCGGCTCCTGAGAGCCGTCGGTGTTGGGTCGGTGTTGGGTCGCTCGGGACAGGCGTACGACTCCCCGCCGGAACGGCGCCCGAGGCGGATCGATTCGGCATGATCAATTCGGTGGAATTGCCTGAAAGTCGCACAAGTACGGTGTCTAGGCGGCAATATGGCCTGATCTTCCCTGAACCACGCATCGAAGGCCCCGCCATGTCCAGACAGCAGTCCCCGCCGGATCCCTACGCGAGGCTGCGGCGCCCCGTCCGTCAGGGCCCTGGTGACTCCCACCGGAGCGCGCTCTTCGTGGCCCTCATCGGCGCCGCGGCCACGATCGTCGCGGCCCTGATCGGACTGTTCGTGCAGCTGAGCGGTGATGTGGAGCAACGCGCCTCCGGCCCGTCGCTCGGCGGCGCGTCGCCCGCCTCGGACACGCCCGGCGTGCCCGACGCCTCCGTGGCTCCCAGTGGCTCGGTCCCTCCGAACACGCCCGCGGCGTCCGGAGCCCCCGGCGAGGCGGACGGGGCCCTGATCGCACCGACCGCCACCGCTCCGACGCCCGCCGGCCTGCCCGAGAAGTTCCTCGGACGCTGGCAGGGCTACGCCGAGGAGGTCGACGCGACCAAGACCGACCACTACCGCGTCACCGTGGAGCTCGACCAGGGCACACTGCGGGAGCGGGTCGGCAGCGTCCACTACGCGATGGAGTCCACCGACTGCTACGGCACCGTGACCCTGACCGCGGTCGGCGGCACGGACCAGGTGATTCTCGGAGAGAGCATCCAGTCCGGCAACTGCGTCACGAACGGCCGCATCACCCTGACGCTGCGCCCCGGCGACACGGTCGACTTCGCCTACGAGACGACCAAACGGGACGGCACCCGTCAGTCGGTGAAGGCGGGCCTGGAACGCGTCGCCTGACCGGAGCGGCGGGCGGTGGACAGTATGGCTCTCCGGACCCCTTCGGATCCCTCCGGACCCCTCCGGATTCTTCCGGATTCTTCCGGGCTATCCGGATCCCTCCGGTCGCCAAGTCCCCTGTCAACAGGGCCAGTAGCTCTCTATGGGCAGTCGTAGCGGTGGCTGAACGGGCGGCCGGGGCAGGCGTGGCACTCGAAGAGATACACGCCACCGAGGTCGCCGAGCACCAGACCCGGCCCCTCGTAGCGCACCCCTTCGTCTTCGACGGGGGTCCAGGCGCGCCGGGACAGTGCGTCGCCCTCGGTGCTCTCCACGGTCAGAAGGTGTTCCATGCGCGTCCCGCACTCCGCGCAGTCAGGCCACCTCGGGTCCTGGCTCCAGCCGGGAAATCCGACCAGCTTCGTGCCCGGTGCCGTGGACAGGTGGCTCTGGTAGTCCCAGCCCGTCTCCTGGTCCAAGTCCAGGAACCTGAACTCCAGTTCGTCCCAGAGGTCGTCGTCCAGGTCCCAGTACGGGTACTCCGTCACCGTCTCCGGATGGACGACGCACGGACGCGGGACGTAACTCTCCCTCTTCTCGGCCGGACCCGGGGGAGCCGCCCGCACCTCGCCGACCGCTCCGGCCTCACGCCAGCGCACCTCGGGAACGACCCAGCGACCGCCACCGTGCTTCCGCGGGCACCACAGGACCTGGAGCAGATCGCACCCGTCGGGGAACGGAACGATGCCGGGAACCGCGTCGCGGAAGATCTGGACGACCGGCACCAGCGGCGAACCCTCGTGTTCGGGACACATGGGCCACGCCTCCTCGGCCGGCCACAGCAGAGGACCGCCGACCGAGCTGTCCCGGCAGGTGGGTTCACCCGCACGCGGGTGGAGCCTCACGGTCTCTCTGCGGAGCGGCGCCACCTCGGGGAACAGCTTCTCCACGTCCACGGGGCGCGGCGGTGTCCTGCGTGCCACGCCGACAGCGTACGGCCCCGTGGCGTACGCGCGGGAGTGCCGGCCGAGGGCCGACGCGCCCGGTGCGGCGGTCAGGACCGCGTGGGTGTCAGCGAGGCGGCTTCCCAGGTGAAGCCGTCCGGGTCGGTGAAGGCGGTGGTGGCACCGGTGAGGGTGAGCCTGTGCGCGCCGCTGCCGTCGTCGGTGACGCCGAGGTCCTTGGCCAGGCCGGCTCGCTTGTACAGCGCCAGCTTGAACCGGTCCGGCCCGTCCGCGGTGAACTCGGCGTACTTGCCGCCGAAGCTCTTCGCGACGGTCAGCCCCTGCTCGACGTAGAACCGCTTGCTCGCCTTCACGTCCGCGACGCCCAGCAGGAGCACTCGCTCGTCGATGGTGCCGGTGACCGGACCCGTGTCCTTCTTCGCGGAGGTCGCGACCTTCCAGATCGTGCCGTCCGGGGCCTGGACCACGCCCCCGTAGCCCCACAGGGACTTCGACACGGGCTTGAGCGATGTGGCGCCGGCCGCGAGGGCGCCGTCGACGATGCTCACGACGTCGCCCGGCTGGGACACCGTGAGCGCCAGGGTGAAGCCGCGGAAGCCGGCCGCGGGCGCCTCGGCGGCGCGCAGGCGCAGCCCGGAGCCGAGTCCGAAGGCAGTGGCGTAGAACTGCTCGGCGGCGGTCGTGTCGTCCACTTCGAGGGTGATGGCTGCGATGGAAGTCATGCGGATCACGCTAGTCGCGGCTCGGCGTCGACGGCTTCTCCGATCCTGCTCGATGCGGTGCCGCGCCGGGCGGTGCCGTCCAAAGGCGCTCAGCCTCGATGCGGTGCCGCCCTCCGCCGGATCAGGATCCGGCGATGGCCTGGCTGGCGATGAGCTGTTGGTACGGGGCGCAGCGGGCGAGGAGCGCGGGGTGGTCGCCGGTGTCGGTGACGGTTCCCTGGTCGAGCATGATCACGTGTTCGGCGTGCTGCACGGTGGTGAGCCGGTGGGCGACGACGATGACCGCCCGGGTCGTCGCCAGCTTCTCGATGATGGTCCGGAAGCGTTGTTCGTTGAGGCCGTCGAGCTGGCTGGTGGGTTCGTCGAGCAGCACGATGTCGGCGTCGGAGAGCAGGGCCCGGGCCAGCGCCATGCGTTGCCTCTGGCCGCCGGACAGGTCGGTCTCGCGGCCCAGCAGGGTGTCCAGTCCCTGGGGGAGGCGGGTGATGTCGTCGGTGAGTCCGACGGCGTCGAGGGCGGTGGCGAGTTCGGCGTCGGTGGCGGGGGTGGCGCGGCCGAGCTGGAGGTTCTCGCGGGCGGTGGCCTCCAGCAGGGTGAAGGCCTGGTCGACGTACGTGATGCGGGCGCGGAGGGCGTCCAGGGGCCAGGTGCGCATGTCGTGACCGAGGACGGTGATGGTGCCCGATGAGGGCCGGATGAACCGGTCGATGAGGGAGAGGGTTGTCGTCTTCCCGGCTCCGGACGCGCCGACCACGGCGGTGAGCCCGGTGCGGGCGGTGCTGAACGAGATGCCGCGCAGGGTGGGCCGCCCGGCTCCGGCATGGGTGTAGGAGACGGAGTCGAACGCGACGGCCGGGGCGTCGGGCAGCGGGGTGGGAGCGGTCTGGTCGTCCTCGGTCGTGTCGTCCTCGGGCGGCAGGAGCAGCAGGCCGTTGCAGCGGTCGCGGGCGGCGAGACCGGACTGGAGCCGGCCGAGACCGGTGGCCAGCGTGTTGACGGACGGGATCGCCTGCAGCAGATAGAGGAGGAACGCGGCGAACGCCGCCGCGGTGATGTCGCCCGCGGCGAGACGGGCACCTCCCGTGAGGATCACGGCGATCATGGCGAGCTGGTTGCCGAGGGTGAGCACGGCGGGGATGAGTGTGCCGAGCCGGGCGCCCTCCAGGGAGATGGACCGCAGCCGTTCCGCGTCCTCGGCGAGGGCGCGGGTGGCGAGGGGTTCGGCCCGGTTGGCCTTGATCGTGGTGAGCGCCTCCAGGTTGGCGGTGAAGCGCTGGGCGATGTGTCCGACCGCGTCCTGCTGGCCGCTGACGTTGGCCCGCATCCGGCGCAGGACCAGGGTCACCATGAGCGTGAGGGCGGTCAGGGCTACGAGGGTGACCACGGTGAGGACCCAGTCGATCCACACCATCACCCCGAGGGTCGCGGCGATGGTCACGGTGGCGAGGGGCAACTGGCTCGCCACGTCGACGATTTGGCGCAGCAGCAGGGCGTCGGAGGTGATCCGGGCGGCGAGTTCGCCGGTGCCCTGGGTCCGGACGACGGGCAGCGGCAACCGCAACGCGTGTTCCATCAAGGTGATGCGCAGCCTGTACGCCATGCGTTCGCCGATCCGGGCGAGCAGGAAGCCGGAGCAGGCCTGGGTGAGGGCGCCGGCCGCGGCGGCGGCGCACATCAGGCCGATGTCGTCGGCGAGCGGGCGATGGCTGGAGAAGTCGGTGATGACGTCCTGCAGGAAGAGGGGGAGGGCGAGTGTGGCGGCGGTGGCGGCGAGTGCGAGCAGGAGTGCGGCGGTGAGCGGGCCGGGTTCGGCGGTCAGTTCACGGCGCAGCCGCAGGGGGCCCGTCGTGCGGTGATCGCGGGGAGCGGGCTCGTCGGCCACGGGGAACCTCTCTGGTGGGCGGAGCGGTGTCGCGAGGGGGCGCACCCCTGGCGAAGGGAGGAATCGGGGAGGTGGGCGGGCGACCGGCCGGGCCCCTGGTGGTGGCCCGGCCGGCTGTGCTGCGTCCGCCCTCTACCGGGCGGCCCCCGCTAGACGCAGAGGATCGTGCTCACGGTGCTGGTGCCGCAGTTGAGCACGCTCAGGGAGCTGGTGCTCGCGAGGGTGTCGTCGATCGGGGTGGCCTCGGTCTCGGGCAGGTCCATCGTCTGCAGGTCGAGGATCATCATGGCTGTTCTCCTTCATTCACTGACGGGTGGATCACCCGGCCGGGCGGCCGGGAGTCTGAGGGCGCAACACGGTTTGTCCGGCTGCGACTTGTGCGTCGCGGTCACGCGGTCAGGTGGGGCCGACCGCGTGACCGGCGGGGGCCGGGCGGTGGCCCGCCACGGCCGGAGGGGAGCTCGGGCCCGCCTGGACCGGGCCCGCTCCGCCGGTCCAGGGGAGGAAGGGTGTGCCGGCCAGGGCGGTGCCCAGGGCCAGGAGCACTCCGGCGGAGCCGGTCGCCAGGTCCGCGGAGAGCCGCAGGAGCTGGTCGCCGGGGAAGGCGAGGTGGCCCTGGTACGAGATCTGGTGGAGGGCCAGGAGCCTGCGGTGGCGGTCCAGCGCGGTCTGGTGGTGGGCGGCCGCCTCCGCGTCGTCCGGGGTGCGCGGGCGCGGTGAGTGCCACGGGCCCGGAGCGTGTGACCGGGGCCGGGTCAGGGCGAGGTAGCCGAGGAGACCCGCGCGGCCGTTGAACAGGCCCGGCTGGATGATGAATTCGGGTTCGGCGGCGCGGCTGATCGGGGTCCGGAAGCGCGCTGTCGGACTGTCGGGGTGATGGCCGAGGAGGGCGTCCAGGACCAGTCCGATGCCGGTGCTGCCGGTCTCGATGTAGGGGAGTACCCGGTACTCGTCGAGGACCTGGACGGTTCCGTCCGCCGCGGTCACACATCGCTCCAGGTCCAGTTCGAGGAGAGTCTGGGCGCGTTCGAGGAGCGTGTGATCGCCGGTGTGTTCGTGGAGGCGGACCAGGGCGAGGGCCGCTCCGGACGCCCCGTTCATCAGGCCGGCCTTGCGGCGCCCGCTCGACGGGCCCTCCTTCTCCAGTTCGTCGGCCGCGGTCCGTGCGTGCGTGAGGGCGTCGTCCAGCAGTTGTTGGTCGCCGGTGGCCGTGGCGAAGTGCGTCAGGGTCAGGGCGATGCCGGCGCGGCCCGACGACAGGTCAGGGCCCGGCGGGCTGTCCGGGGCCGTGCGGCCGAGCCGCCCCAACAGGTCGAGCGCGGCGTCCCGTTCGCCCAAGAGGTCGAGGGTGTAGGCCACGCCGTGTCCGCCGGTGTAGAGACCCGGCTGGGCCGGGCGGGTACGTGCGGCCTCGACGAGCCACTGGACGTGTTCCCTCTGCGTGCCGGCGCCGGTGGCGTGCAGGGCGTACAGAACTCCGGCCGCTCCGTGGGCCAGGCCCAGACTGCCCTGGGTGAACTGGGCGATGTCGCCGGGGAAGAGCCGGTCGACGCGGTCGGGGGTGGCCATGGCCCGGATGCCGGCCGCGAGGGAGTCGCGGATGGCCGGCCAGTCGGCCCGCGGGCCGCTGAGCAGGGCCTGTGTCTCGGCCCTGCGCAGGCCCAGCTCGGGCCTGGGGGTGCGGCCGTCCGAGGGGGAGGGGGCCAGCATGCGGCGGATCTCGGCGGTGTAGCCGGGCGGGACGGGGAACCGGCGCTCGATGACGTCGGCGAGCTCGGTGCCCTTGCCCGCGTCCAGGGTGGGCAGTTGGGCCAGCGGGAGGAACAACCACAGGCGGATCGCGGCCAGTCCGTACAGATCGATCTCCGGTCCGGTGTATCCGCGCGGAGCGGTGAAGCCGGCGGCTCCGAGGGCCGGGCGTACGAACGCGTCGACAGGGCTGGCGAGTTCGAAGTCGATGAAACAGATGTCGCCGTCCGGCCGGATGATCAGGTTGCGGGGGTGCAGGTCTCCGAACACGACTCCGCGGGCGTGCATGCCCTGCAGGACGTGCTCGATCCGGTCCACGATCGCGATCACCTCGCGGGTGTACTCGGCGACCGTCGTGTCGTCGGCGTCCGGATGGATGAGCGGGTACTTCGCGGTCAGCCACTCGCTCAGCGACTGTCCCTCCACGAACTCCTGGACCAGGAAACGGTGTTCCCACACGGTCAGCAGTTCGTGCAGTGCGGGGACCCCGGGTAGGCCCGCCAGCCGGGCCATCATGTCGTGCTCCTGCTGCAGCCGGGTGACGGCGTCCACTCCGCGCTGGTCCAGCCCGGCGTGGGGCCGGGCCTCCTTCAGCACCACCTGAGGACTGTCCGCGCTCCTGCGGCCCAGGTAGACGCCACCGGCGTTGGAGAAGTGCAGGACCCGCTCGACGGTGTAGGGCAGGGAGCTCGCCTGCGGGGCGTTGCGCTCGGCGATGGCTCCCTCCACGAAGTCGGGCACGGGAGCCCAGTCGGGCACCGAGAATCCGGCGCCGCGGACGTCGGGGACGAGCCGGCCGTCCGGGTTCTCGAGGGCCAGCACCCGCTGACCCGCGTCGTTGTGGCAGTGGCGTTCGGCGAATCCTCCGTAGCGCAGATACAGCGGTCCCTCGCCCCAGCGCAGATCACTGAGGATGTACGGGCCGCGGCGGCCGGCGAGCAGCGGTCCGAGACCGTCCAGGCACCGCCGCAGCTCGGCGTCGCCCACGGGGTAGAGCGTGCAGAACTTTCCGCTCGAACCGCGCGGGGAGTACTTGGAGTTCTGCATCTGCAGGATGGGCAGCCCGCGCAGGAACTTGAACGTGATGTGCTCGCGCAGGCAGTAGTCGTAGACCTGTTCCAGTACCGCCTCGGCGTCCTCCGCGCACGAGGACACGTGGATCTTCCAGCCCTGCGAAGGCAGTTGAACGTCCTGGGGGCGCACCACCGCCCAGATCTCCAGGTCGCCGCGCTCCCAGCCGGCGGGCAGCGGCCGGCTGACGGCCGCGAACTCCTCCTGAGCGCCCCAGCGTCGAGGCGAGTCGTAGAAGATCGGGTCTGCGTAGGCGTAGGCCTCGTACCGGTTGTCCATCGGACTTCTCCTCAGGGCAGGGACGTCTACAGGCGGGTCGGCACAGGGGAGCGGGGATCCGACCGGCCTGGAGGGCGGAGAGGGCGAGCGGGGAGTGGGGAGCGGGGAGGTGCGCCGGCCCGGGGAGCGGGAGCGGGCCGTGCGTCTTGGGCGGTGACCGGAACCCTGGGGAGGGCTGCGACCACTCGAAGTATTGGGAAAGCGATAGTTCGACCACAACGGCGCGAAAGAAGTCTTTTCCGAAGATATTCGCCCCCGGCGTGACGATGAGGCCGTCGATCGTCGACAGCGCGGAGGCGCACACCGGATCACCGGACCGGACCGGTGCGCCGAGCCGTCGCGGGTGCGGGCGAGCCCGGCGCGGTCCCTCCGGGTTTGTGAACAGGGTGTTTCGCGGGGGCGGGTCGCGTCTGCGGGCTCGCGCATTTGGGCCCTGGAGGCATGGTTAAAACGGCATATGCCGGGTGAGGGGCGATGCGGAGTATGACCCAGGATTGCCCGCCGTCCTGCGGCGACGGATTAGTCGTACCGGCGCGATTGGTGGACGAACACGCCTCTCGGGCCGCCCTGACCGTTCCCCGAGCCGGGGGGCGGGGGCACCGGGCTGGGCGGGGGACATCGCCCGTACATCTGTGCGCTACTATTTGTTCAGAGCCGGTCGGAGGAAGTCGCTCCGGTTGGTGATGCGTTGGTGGTCCAAGGAAAGACGCCCCGCTTCCTGCGGGGAAATGCAGGTGCAAGGCCTGCCCGGCGCTCTGACGAAACCCTGTCCCGCGGTGAGCAGGACAGGGTTTCTTGCTGTCCGGGGCCGATCCGTGCGGCAGGCCCCGGCCGGCGGGAGCCCGCCGCCCGGAAGCCGTCAGTCACCGTGGCACGGAAACCCTCAGTCCCTGCCGCCCGGAAGCCGTCAGTCGCCGTGGCACGGAAACCCTCAGTCGCTGCAGCCCGGAAGTCCTCGGTCGTCACCACCCGGTGCGGAGGTGGCGAGCAGGGCGGCGCGTGCCGCGTCGCACAGGGCGTCGTCCTCCGGGACGGAACGCCAGGTGCCGTGCCGCACGGGCCGTTCGTCGGCGTCGAGGAACGCCTTCAGAACGGGCCGGGCGGGGGCGGCGTCCGCCCCGATCCGCGCCAGCAGCCTCACCGTCTCGATCACCGCCGGATAGGCGCCGCCGCGCTCGGCGAACGGGGCGATCGCCCGGACCAGGGCCGGGACCACCTCGTCGGTCCGCCCGGTGATCCGCCACAGCGCCTCGCCGACGCGCAGCGGCAGCCAGCCGTGGACGTGCCGGGGCAGCAGTTCGCGCAGCCGTCCGGCGTACGGCGCTGCCGCCGGGCCCAGTTCCGCCAGCAGCGCGGCGGCGCTCTCCTGCCCGTAGGGCCCGTCCAGCTCGGGAAGGAGCAGCCTCAGCGCGGGATCGCGGTCGCCGGTGAGCCGTCCGTAGGCGAGCGCGAGACAGCGGGGCGCGAACCGCTGGTTCGCGGGCGGGGCTTCGAGCAGGGCGCGCATTCGCTCACGGGGGACGGCCCGTGCCGCGGCCGGCCCGATCGCGGCGAGGGCGTCCAGCGCCCAGACCGCGGCGTCGGTGTCCAGGAGGGCGAGCAGTTCCGGGATCGCGGGCGCGGAGGCGTCGCCCCACGCCGTCAGCAACCGGCAGATCGCGCGGCGCTCGTCGAGGCCGGTGGCGGTGGTGAGACGGGCCCGCAGCGGGGGCAGCAGGTCGTCGGCGTGGGCTCCGAGATCCGCGGCGACATCGTTCAGGCCCAGCGCGTATGTCCACCAGCCGTCGGCGTGGGACGAGTGAAAGGCGAAACCGGGGTCGGCGTCGCCCAGGCGCCGCGCCAGGGGCGTAATGCACCGCGCGTCACCGAGTCGCGACAGTGCCCAGAGCGCGTGGGTCCGGGCCTGTGGATGTGCTTCGCCGGCGTCCGTGCTCATGGCCGCCAGAGCGTCCGCCCAGGGGCGGGCCGCTCGCCCGCACATGCCCAGGACCCGCGCGGCGAAGAGCCGGTTGTCCGGTTCGGGATCGTCGAGCGAACGGGCCACGTCCGGCAGCAGATCGGCCACGGCGGAACGCCGGCGGCTGATGGCCTGGGCGGCGACCCGCAGCGCTCCCGCGCGCACCGTGGGGTCCCGGTGTCGGAGCAGTTCGCGTGTCGCGCCGTTGACGGCGGTGGGGTCGTCTCCGAGGAGGCCGACCGCCCAGACCACGGTCCCCGTGGTGGTGCCGTCCGGCCGCCAGGTGTCGGGTTCGCTGCCTGACAGGACGTCGGACACGGCCCGTACGCAGTCGCCGGCATCCGCCTCCGGAAGCGCGCGGCGCAGCGCCTGCACGGCCGTCAGTCGTACGGAGGGCGCGGCGCCGTTCATCTGTGACCGCAGCCAGTCGAGGGAGGCGTCGCGCTGCTCACCGGCGTGGGCGGCCAGTGAGCCGACCGAGTCCATGAGCTGGAGCCGTGTCCGTGGCGCGGTCTCGACGGCCCAGCGCGCCCGCAGAGCGGCGATCGCCTCGTCCGCCCGGCTGCGGGCCTCGGCCAGACAGCGCGCGACGGCCGTACGGTGCTCCGCGACCGGGGCGTTGAGCAGCGGCAGCAGGTCCGTGACCGCGACGTCCCAGGCGCCGGGCCAGCCGGACGTGACGAAGCGGGGCTCGGCGCTGTTGCCCGACCGGGCCAGGGACCGTACGAGGTGGAGGAGGTCACCCCGGACGTCCGAGGTGACGGCCGGGTCCGCGGCGGCCGCCAGGACGTGGGGGAGTGCGGCGGGTGCCGACGAATAGACTCCGCCGCCCTGATGGTGGACGTGGGTCAGCAGATCGTCTGCGGCCTCGGCGGCCTTCTCCGGCCGCCGGAGGTTCCGCAGCATGGTGGGCACGTCGTCGGCCGTCCCGTAGGCGTGCCTGAGGGCCGCCCAGTCCACGGCGTCGATCGCCGCGGTCGTAGCGCTCGCGTCCCGCTCGCTCATGTCCGGCCGGCCCATGTCCGGCCCGCCCGGACCTTGTCCGGGGCCGGGAACGAGTCGTCGCGGTCCGGGGCGGCCTGATCGGCGGGAGGTATCGCGGTCATGGCACCGGATCATTCCAGGATCGGGTCCGTACTGGAGGACGGGTCTGCGTGCCGTCGCGTGGTGGCGAATCCATCCTTCGGCGGCCGGTCCGCGTGGAAGCCGTTGTCGCACGTCACGGCATGGCAGTGTGCCACCGAGTGATCACGCTGTGTTCTGAAAGGGGCTGTCATGTCAACCGTTCCGAAGGACCTCAAGTACACGGACGACCACGAGTGGGCGCGGTTCGAAGCCGACGGGACGGTGACGGTCGGGATCACCGATCACGCGCAGAAGCAGCTCGGGGACCTCGTGTTCGTGGATCTGCCCATGGTGGGCAAGAAGGTCGAGGCCGGTGATGCCGTAGGCACGATCGAGTCGGTCAAGGTCGCTACCGACCTCTTCGCTCCCGTCAGCGGCGAGTTGACCGTGGCGAACCAGGACGTCCTCGACCAGCCCGAGGAACTGAACGACGACCCCTACGGCTGCTGGCTGTTCAAGATCAAGCCGAGTGGGGGCGACTCCACCGGCGACCTGCTCTCGGCCGCTCAGTACACGAAGCTGATCGGCGACTGACGGTCCTCGCCGGCCACACTCGGGGCCCGGCAGGTGCCGGGCCCCGAGTGGCGCGCGAGCCGCCCGTCACGCGCCCGCCTAGTAGTAGTGACGTCGTCCGCCGACCTCACGGCCGACCGCGCCCAGGATCCACAGCAGGACGCCGATCGCGACCAGGATGATCCCGATGGTCCAAAGAATTCCGATACCGGCGATGAGGCCGATGACAAGCAGGATGACTCCGAGGATGATCATGGCGTCCTCCGGTAACGGGACGTCGTCCGCGGGCGTCCCCTTCCCCTGCCGAGTTCCCGCGTCGCGTGGCCTAAACACGGGATGCGCGTCCAGGGGTGTGCGTCCGCGACGGTGACGGTGTGTCCGGCGCCCGCGTGCCCGCGACCGGGCCCGTCACCGGCGAGTCCGTCGGTCCCACCGATGATCAGGGACGCTCCGCGTCCCGTGGAGCAAGGGAGTCAGCATGGCCGACAGCGGTCGCGGATACGTCAGGGACCGGCGGGGGTGCCGCCATTGGGGCCCGCACGGAGCGGCGGGACTGCTCCTGTGCCAGGACGGCCGGTTCCTGCTCCAGCGCCGGTCCTGGCGGGTCCACCACGGGCGCACGTGGAGCACTCCGGGTGGCGCGCTGCACGCCGGTGAGAGCCCGTGGGACGGGGCCCGCCGGGAGTTCGGCGAGGAATTGGGCGATGTTCCGGCGCTCCGTCCGGTCCACACCTTCGTCGACGATCATGGTGGCTGGGCCTACCACACCGTCGTCGCGGAACTCACCGAGCCGTTCTCCCCGCGCCGTGGCGACGGCGAAGGCTCCGCCTACCGGTGGTGCCTCCCCGCGGAGATCGGCACGCTTCGCCTGCACCCCGGATTCGCGTCCACATGGCCGCAGTTGCTGGCCCTCGTGGGCGGCTCGGACGGACCCTGACTCCGACGGCTCTCATCTGTACGGCAGGCCCCAGAGGACAGGGCGGAACCACACCAGGGATGCCGCTCCGCCGGCCTTCACAACGTCTCTTCGCCAGGGCCGCGGCGCTGTGACGGCTGTGCCAGGAGCCAGATGAAACCGTGTTGAGTCAAGGTGGACCTTGTCGTGCGGGGAAGACCGGAATCCTCGCCCTTCACGACGAGGAGCACGTCAAAGCATGAGGGGGTCGGTTGCTGTGTAACTGGCGGTTGTCAGGTCGGAAGGTTGTCTGTGCGGGTGCAGGAGGTCGGTGACCAGGGTGGTGACCGTGCGGTGCCAGAGGCGGGAGCGGCGGAGCATGGCATGGTCGCCGTTGCGGACGAGGATGATGCCGGCGCGGGCCCCGGTCGCCCGGGCCCGTTCGATGTAGTCGGCGGAGGCGCGAGGGCTGGTCATCCGGTCGCGTCCCCCGTGCACGACGACAGTCTGCTTGCCGCTCAGCTGCGTGGCGGGTTCGTTCTGCGGCAGCCAGGGTGCGAGTGCGAGGACGCCATGTACCTGTGGGTGAGATGCTGCCCGCAGGGCTGCCCTGCCTCCCATGGAGTGCCCGATGAGGACGGTCGGTACCGGCCCCGCGACCTGCTGCAGCTCGCTGAGCGCACGGTAGGTGTCGTTCAGGGGATCCTCCTGGTTCCAGCCGCGGTGGCGGTAGCGCACGTGTGCCAGAACGAGGTCGTCGAGGGGCATGGCGGAGGCCGCTGCGCGGAGTACGGGGCGCATCCTCAGTGCGGCCAAGTGCCAGGGCTGGGAGGCTTGACAGTCCTCCGCCCGTCCTCCATGCAGGGTGATGATGGCCGCACACGGCTGCCGAGGGCAGTGCCGCAGCCACAACGCCGACGTCGTCGGCTTGCCGCCCTGTTCTTGTACGACCGACACGATGCCTTCTTCCTCGGGGAACCGCTGGCGCACTGACATCTCTCGCAGAGAATCCGCAGCTGGAGAACAAAAGGCTTGGTGAGCATCGGTATGCGTTGTCCCGGTCGACATCACGGTCAACGCCTGCGGCAACACCGTCGGATGATCGGCTTGCTGAGCCCTGCCTCGGGAACGCCTGTGGCACCACCGGGATGTGACGCACCGGCGCCGTCGCGGCAGAGCTGTCCGATGGGTGTACGGGCCCCTGGATCGGTCCGAGGTCTTCTTTCACCTGATCAGGTCTGGGACCAATCCGTCCGGTGGACAGAACCGGACTCTCTGAGTGAGAGACGAAGAGAAGGATCAGCGAGTACGGCCGGGTTGGCCGCGCCAGGTGCTGGGCGCCCTGTGCGGCGCACTGGCCGGCTTCGCGTCGCTGGCGGTGGCCGAACTGGTGGCTGCGGCGGTGCGTCCGCAGTCCAGTCCGGTCATCGCCGTAGGGGGCGCGTCGATCGATGCGACGCCCGCTCCGGTCAAGGACTGGGCGATTCGTCACTTCGGCACCAACGACAAGCTGGTACTGCAGCTCGGCATCCTTGCCGTGCTTGCTGTGCTGGCCCTGGCGCTGGGAGTGCTGGCGGTGCGGTTTCGGCTGGTCGGAGCCGCTGGGGTCGCTCTCTTCGGGCTCGTCGGGGCAGCGGCCGCCATCAGTCGGCCCGACTCCACCAGCTTCACCGACGCGCTGCCCTCGCTCGTAGGAGCGGTTGCAGGGGCTTTGCTTCTGTACGTTCTGGTCGGCCGCCTCACCGCGCCCGCCCGATCGAGGGCCGGGGAGTCCGGCGCCTTGAGCGGGGAAGCGGCAGGTCCTGCTTCCGCTGGTTGGGACCGGCGGGGATTCGTCCTTGCGGCCGCTTCCGCTGCGGCAGCCTCGGCCGTGGTGGGTGCCGTCGGACGGTCACTGAACGCCTCTCGCGGCAAGGACGCCGTCGTCTCACGGAACAAGATCGTGCTGCCGAATCCCGTCTCGTCGGCGCGGCCGTTGCCGAAGAGGGCCGTGCTGCGGATCGACGGGGTCAGCCCCTTCATCACCCCGAACAAGGATTTCTACCGGGTGGACACCGCGCTGGTGGTGCCCAAGGTGGACGCCACCGCCTGGCGGCTGCGTATTCACGGCAAAGGGGTGCGTCGCCCGGCCACCTATTCCTTCGACGACCTGCTGCACAGGCGACTGATCGAGCGGGACATCACTCTGACGTGTGTCTCCAACGAGGTCGGCGGCCCGTATGTCGGCAATGCCCGCTGGATTGGCGTACGACTGGCCGAACTGCTCGCGGAGTGCGGGGTGAAGCCGCCGTCCCGCGGCGGCCGGGCGGACCAACTGGTGGCCCGTTCCGTGGATGGCATGACGATCGGCAGCCCGGTCGAGGACATCATGGACGGCCGTGATGCGCTGCTCGCCCTCGGCATGAACGGCGAGCCACTGCCCTTCGCACACGGTTTTCCGGTGCGGATGGTGGTCCCGGGCCTGTACGGGTTCGTCTCGGCCTGCAAGTGGATCGAGGACATCGAGCTCACCACCTTCGACTCCTACGACCCCTACTGGGTCAAGCGGGGCTGGGCCCGCAAGGCGCCGATCAAGACCGAATCGCGGATCGACACTCCCAAGCCGTTCGCCCGGCCCAAAGCGGGCACAGTGATGGTCGCCGGAGTCGCTTGGGCGCAGCACCGGGGCATCGACAAGGTCGAGGTCCGCGTCGACGACGGGCCCTGGCAGCAGGCCCATCTGGCCGCCGAGGACACCCGGGACACCTGGCGGCAGTGGTCGCTCGCTTGGCCGGCCACCCCGGGCAGCCACACCCTCACCGTACGGGCCACCGACCGTACCGGCACCGTGCAGACCGACCAACGCACCCGCACGATCCCTGACGGCGCCAGCGGATGGCATTCCGTCGTAGTGACCGTCGACTGACTACCTGTTCACCAAGGAGAACCCGGCGTGATGACGATCACCCGCACCCCCACCCGTACCAGTCCTGCGCACCGGCTCGCCGCCCTTGCCGAGGACGTGCTCGGCGGCCCGCTGCCGGTGCGTCTGCGTACCTGGGACGGCAGTGAGGCCGGCCCTGCTCACGCCCCAGTGGTCGTCGTGCGCTCGCAGCGCGCACTGCGCCGCCTGCTGTGGCAGCCCGGCGAACTCGGCCTCGCCCAGGCCTACGTCACTGGGGAACTCGACGTGGAGGGCGATCTGGCCGAGGGCTTGCGCACCCTGTGGGCCGTCGTGCGAGAGCGGGGGCTGAACGCCCCGAGGCTCTCGCCGACCGATTGGGCGCGCGCGGTGGCAGAGGCGGCACGGATCGGAGCTGTCGGCCCGCGTCTTCCCGCACCCGTCTCGCAGGCCCGGCTGCGCGGCGGCCTGCACAGCAAGGCCCGCGACCGGGCCGCCATCAGCCATCACTACGACCTGTCCAACGACTTCTACCGCCTCCTCCTCGACGAGACCATGGCGTACTCCTGCGGCTACTGGACCGGCGCGGACTCCGAGGTCAGCCCAGCCGATGCGCAGCGGGCCAAGCTGGAACTCATCTGCCGCAAACTCGGCCTGGTCCCCGGCGCCCGCCTCCTCGACATCGGCTGCGGCTGGGGCTCGCTGACCTTGTACGCCGCGCAGGAGCACCAGGCGCAGGTCACTGCTGTCACGCTGGCCCGGGAGCAGGCCATATACGTGCGGGAGCAAGTGCGCGAGCGAGGGCTGGAGGACCGGGTGGAGGTGGTGTGCCAGGACTACCGGGACATCGCCGGCTCCGCCTACGACGCCGTGGCCACCGTTGAGATGGGCGAGCACGTCGGAGATGACGAGTACCCCGCCTTCGCCGCCGCCCTGCACCGCCTGGTCCGTCCACAGGGACGTGTGTTGGTGCAGCAGATGTCGCGTGGCGTGACCGCACCGGGCGGTGGTGCGTTCATCGAGGCGTACATCGCGCCGGACATGCACATGCGGCCGATGGGAGAGACCGTCGGTCTGCTGGAGGCGGCGGGGCTGGAGGTCCGGTCGGTGGAGTCGCTGCGCGAGCACTATGTGCGCACCATCAATGCCTGGCACCGCACGCTGGAGGAACGCTGGAACGACTTCGTGGGCCTGGTCGGTGAGGAGACGGCCCGCGTCTGGCGGCTGTACCTGGTGGGTGGAGCCCTGGCCTTCGAGGAGCGGCGCATGGGGGTGGACCAGTTCCTCGCCGTACGCCCGACGGCCACGGGTGACAGCGGCCTGGCAGACGTGGCCGCCGGCGACTGGTACGGGCACCCGGCACACCGGTGAGGATGCGGTGAACGAGCAGGAGGGCCAGGTCTTCCGGGGCGTCCGGCTCCGGATGGTCCAGGCCCGTCTCCCCGCCGGACGGAAGGCGGAAGTCGAGCGGGGCCGGGCCGCGTCGGCGGCCCGGCCCCGTGTCGTCATGGTGCGAGGCTCAGGACGGCGAGACGTCGAACACCTTGGAGAGGATCAGCTTCGTCAGCTCGTCGGAGGGCGCGGTGCCGTCGGGCGACTGGTTGAGGTTGACCAGGACGACGACGGTCGCCTTCCGCGTCGGGTCGTAGCCCACGAAGCTGTTGTAGCCGGGGATCTGACCGTCGTGGCCGAGGAATCCGGAGAAGTCGACGATCCCCAGGCCGTACGTGGGTGTGCCCGGCACGTCCGAGGTGGGGACGAAGCGCAGCCGCTGGCGCTGGGTCCGCGGGCTGAGGAGCTTTCCGTCCGCGAGCGCGGGAGCCCAGCGCAGCAGGTCGTCCAGCGTCGAGATGCCACCGCCGGCCGCCCAGGCCCACGAGGGGTTCACATCGGTGACGTCCATCGGGTTGCCCGCCGACCAGTCGGCCCAGGCGGCGTCCTTCCCGGTGAGCACCGGCGCGGTGAGGCTGTCCACGTTGCTGATGAACTGGTAGCCGCGCGGGTGCGGTGACGGGAAGGCCGTGTCGGTGGCCAGGTTGGTGTGCGGCATGCCGACCGGGCGGAAGACACGGTCACGCAGCAGCGACGTGAGAGGCCGGTGGGTCAGCTTCTCGGCGATCAGCCCGAGCAGGACGTAGTTCGTGTTGGAGTAGTGCCAGCCCTGCCCCGGCGGGAAGTACGGCTGGTGGCGGAACGCGATCGCGAGCAGTTCCTCGGGCGTCCACTGCGTCTCGGGACGGTCGTCGAGCACCTGGTTGAAGCGCAGGTCCTCGCTGTAGTTGTAGAGGCCGCTCGTCATCTGGAGCAGCTGGCGGATGGTGATGTTGCGCCCGTTCGGTACACCGCGCAGATAGCGCGAGACCGGGGCGTCCAGCTTGATCCGGCCCTCGTCGACGAGTTCCAGGATCACCGTTGCGGTGAACGTCTTGGTGATGCTGCCGACCCGGAAGTGCTCGTCGGCCTTGATCGGCTTGCCCGTCCTGAGGGACTCCGTGCCGAGCGTCTTGGTCCAGGTGCCCCACTGCGGAGTGCGGATCGACACCACCGCCCCGGGGATGCGCAGCCGCTGCATCAGGGCGATCAGATCGGGTGTCAGGGTCTTCGCGAACGGCGGAGCACCGTCCGTCGGACGCTGCGCGTCACTGACGGCGGTGGGTGTGGCCAGGGCCGGTGCGACGGGAGTCAGAGCCAGCAGCGTGGCGGAGAGCAGGACGGTGAGCCGGGAACGCCGCCGGGCCGGCGCGGAGACGCGCCGGTGGCGTACGAGGGAGCGGGGAAGCCGGGTCGGCATGATGGGTCCGTTTCGTCCAGTGGATCGACGCCCCCAGGGATACCTCCCGGCCTCGGCGACAGCGTGCCGTTGAGCCACCGGTGGGCGTTTCCAGACTCACGACTCGCCGTTTTGTACGGCACGATGACGGATCGTCAGGCCGCGCGCTCCGGACCTTCCGGGGTTGCCGGGTACCCGGTCCTAGACTGGGCCGGCGCACGAGTGAGGCCGTGAAGTGAGCGGGTGAAGGCTGTGACCGGGAACGCCGGTGGTGTCGAGGATCCGTCCGCCGAGGTTCTCGCCGACGCGGCCGCCACGTTCGGGCTGCTTGCCTCTTCGGCCCGGCTGCACCTCATGTGGGCACTGTCGCAGGGCGAATGCGACGTCACGCATCTCGCCGACCGGGTCGGCGGCGCGCTGCCCGCGGTCAGTCAGCATCTGGCCAAACTGAAGCTCGCCGGCCTCGTGCGGTCCCGCCGTGAGGGCCGACGGCAGGTCTACTACGTCGACGATCCCGACATCGTCACCGTGGTCCGCGTGATGATCCGTCAGCTCACCGCACGCTCGCAGCCCGCCCACATGCCCGCGCGTGAGGCACGGGCCAACGGCGGCTGAGCCCAACTCGGCCTGAACGTAGGCCAGGAGCGGCAGGAGCGCAGGAGCGGGAACAGGGGCAGGGCCAGGGACCGGGACAGGGGTAGAGGCGCGAACCGGAGCAGATGCAGCGCATGAGGCTCCCCTCCTGTGGCGGTCGCGTCCCGGACATCACGGTGGCCAGAACCGTCGGTTCTGAGGCGATGGAGAGCTCCCGCATGGCCGAATCCCGGCATCCGGGCAACGAAAAGGCCCGGCCAGACGTCTCCCTTGAGGAGACGGTTCCATCAAGGGCCCCACCGGTGACATGACATGCCTCACCCGCGAAACGCCGGGGGATTCCTGCCGACCGAGCACTCACCTTGTTAGATTGCGCAACTATGCAACCCGGACAGACCGCCCGCTTCATCCGCCCGTAGACCGCGGTACACGCCGCCGTACCTCTCAGGGACGGGGCTGACGGGCCCGAGTGTTCATGGGAGTGGGAGATGAGCGACCTGTGGGACGGCTCGGGCGGCCAGACGACACGTGACCGGACGTCCCAGGTTCCAGGGCAACGCGGAACGCGGCCCGACGGGACCGGACTCCCGGGCGACAGGTTCACGTCCAGAGGCACCACCCGCTCGCACGGCGGCAGGCGGGCGCGCCGGGCGGGGCGCGGCAGGCGGGTCCTGAAGGTCGCCGGGATATGTCTCGCGCTCCTGGTCCTGGGCACGGCGGGCGTCGGCTGGTGGTTCTACGAGCACCTGAACGGCAACATCGACACGCTCCCCCTGGACGGCAAGGGCGGCACGGAGAAGGCGGACGCCTTCGGCCGCACCCCGATCGACATCCTGGTGATGGGCTCGGACGGGCGCACGAGCAAGGCGGACTGCAAACTCGGCGGCGGCTGCGCCCGGACCGGGGTGCAGACCGGCAGCAACGCCGATGTGCAGATGGTGGTGCACGTGTCCGCGGACCGCTCCAACGCGACCGTGATGAGCATCCCGCGCGACACGATGACCCGTGTCCCGGCGTGCAAGGACAGCGAGAGCGGAAAGTCGACGGCCGGCTACTACGGCCAGATCAACAGCGCGCTGCAGTACGGCCCGGCCTGCCAGGTGGCCACGGTCCACCAGCTCACCGGCATCCCGATCACCCACTTCGTCAAGCTCGACTTCTCCGGCGTGGTCAAGATGTCGGACGCGGTCGGCGGTGTCTCCGTCTGTGTCAGCGACGACGTGTACGACACCTACTCGCATCTGAAGTTGTCGGAGGGCAGGCACACCCTCAAGGGGGTCGCGGCGCTGCAGTTCGTCCGTTCCCGGCACGGCTTCGGCGACGGCAGCGACCTGGGCCGTACCGTCTCCCAGCACATCTTTCTCAGCGCGATGATCCGCAAGTTCAAGAGCGCGGGCACGCTCACCAACCCCAGCGCCGTTTACCACCTCGCGGACGCCGCCACCAAGGCCCTGACCGTGGACGAGGGCCTGGGCACCGTGAAGAAGCTGATCGGGCTCGCCTCCGACCTGGACAAGGTCCCGGCGAAGCGGATGACCTTCACGACGATGCAGACGGCCCCCGATCCGTACGACAAGAACCGTGTCGTGGTGGGGGCAGGCGCGAAGAGCCTGTTCGCGACGATCGCCGACGACAAGTCGCTGACCACCGGGTCCGGCAAGAAGTCCGCGGCGGCCTCCGCGACCAAGAAGCCTTCCGCCTCGGCCGTTCCCGCCTCGCAGGTCGCCGTGACCGTGCAGAACGGCACGGGGATCACCGGCCGCGCCTCGGTCGTCGCGGCCGCGCTCACCGGGAAGGGCTTCAGCCCGGGCACGACCACGGCCAACGCGCCGGTCTCCGCCACCACCACGACTCTCACCTACGGCACCGGTGAGAAGGGCCGGGCGCAGACGGCGGCCAAGGCCCTCGGGCTGCCCGCCTCGCATCTGAAGCAGGGCACGGGCCCGGGGCTGGTCCTGGTGGTCGGCAGCGACTGGCCCGGCGGCACCACCTACCCCGGCGGTTCGTCGTCGTCCGCCTCGGACGACAGGAAGGCGGCGGTGGCCGACGCCCACGCCTCCACCGCCGGCGGGGCCGAGAAATGCGCCTCGGTCAGCCCGTACAAGACGGTCAGTCTGAACGGAGTCCCCATGACTCCGGCGCAGGCCTACGCGGCGGCGCGGAACAAGCCGGACTCCGACGAGTAGCGAGGAGGATCGGCCCCTCAGGAGCCGGGGGAGTTCCCGTCGCCGAGGGGCCACGATTCGATGTCGCGGTAGTGGATCGGCCCGCTGCTGCGGCCGACGTTGCTGCCGACCAGGTGCAGTCGTTCGGCGGGCCACTGCCCCCCGCTGAACTCGGCGAGCCCCTGGGCGATTTCGCCGGCCGAGGACCGGTCTCCCCTGCGGGCCCGGGCCAAGGTCAGATGCGGGCGGAAGGGCCGTTCCTCGAAGACGACCCCGCAGTCCTTCACGGTCGTGCGTACATCCGCGGCGAGCGTGTGCAATTCGTCGAGGTCTCCGTCGATCCCGCTCCACAGCACACGGTCGTCGAAGTCGCCGCTCCCGCGCAGCGCCAGGTACGGCGGCCGGCGGGCCGCCGCGAGGCGGGCGAGGGGCGGCCGCAGGAGCGGAACGGTGGCGACCGGCAGTTCCCCCAGGAACGCCAGGGTGATGTGCCAGTCCTCGATGCGGTTCCACCGCATCTGAGGGTGGGTGCCGTACGCGGGGCGCAGCTCCCGGGCGAGTTCTTCCTTCGCGTGGTCGGGCGGGGCGAGGGCGATGAACACGCGGACGGTCGCGGGTGGAGTCTGATCATGCACAGCAGACTTCATACCGCACCTTCCGCCTGTGACGGCGCCCCCGCCGTGTGCCATGGGCCACGCCCGAGGTCTCAGCCTTCCTCGCGCAGGCCCCACGGCGAGCCGTACTCGTTGAGCAGGTCGAGGAACGGGCGGGGCGGCAGGGCTTCGGGGCCGAGGACGCCGGCGGCCGACCAGGCGCCGCCCGCGATGAGTTCGAGGGCGACGACGGGATTCACGGCGGTCTGCCACACCACCGCCTGCGAACCGTACTCACGCATCGACCACTGGTTGTCGACCACGTGGTAGAGGTAGACCTCGCGAGCCGAGCCGTCCTTGGTGCCCTTGACCCAGGTGCCCGCACAGGTCTTGCCGGTCATGCGGTCGCCCAGTGTGGCCGGGTCGGGCAGACAGGCGGCGACCACGTCGCGCGGGGAGACCTCCACGGGCCCGTTCGCCGAGGGCACGGTGACCTTCCCGGTGGAGTCCAGGCCCAGCTCGTGGAGGGTCTTCAGCTTGTCGATGAAGTCGTCGCCGAGACCGTACTTGAACGTCACCCGGCGGGCGTCGACCCAGCGGGGGATGAGCAGGACCTCCTCGTGCTCGACGTTGACGCACTCCACCGGACCGATGCCCTCGGGGAAGTCGAAGACCTCCGGCTCGCTGAAGGGGGCCGTGGTGAACCAGCCGCGGTCCTTCTCGTAGACCACCGGGGGATTGAGGCACTCCTCGATGGTCGTCCAGATGCTGAAGGACGGGGCGAAGTCGTAGCCCTCGACCGTCAGGTTGGCGCCGTCTCGGACGCCGATCTCCTCGATCTCGTCGAAGAGTTCGTCGGCCGCATACCGGGCGAAGACGTCCGACAGGCCCGGCTCTACGCCCATGCCGACCAGCGCCAGCCGTCCGGAGCGCTCCCAGGCGTCGGCCTGCTCGAACTGGGCGTCGCCGAGCTTGACACCGCACTGCTCGTACGGGTGGGTGGCATGCGGCGCGGACAGGGACATCGCCATGTCGAGATAGTGGGTTCCCGCGGAGCGGGCCGCGTTGAACAGCGGCATCACGAACCGGGGATCGGTCGCGTTGAGGAGGGCGTCGCACCTCTCCTCGGTGAGTACGCGGGCCACCGCGTCCTCGTCCGAGGCGTCCAGGCGGCGCGCGCTGAACCGGTCCCCGTGATCCTTGAGTGCCGCGACGGCCGCCTCGGCGCGGGCGAGATCGTAGTCCGCGACGACCATGTGGGTCAGGAAGCCGCGACGGGCCGCGATCCGCGTGACGGCCGTGCCCACGCCGCCCGCGCCCACGAGAAGTACTCGCATGTCACACACCTTTCGTCGCCGGAGACGAACGCCTCCGGACTGGACAGATGCAACGGGATGTTCTCGGTTAAGGTCAATCATGTTGGCATAAGCGTCGTGGGCGTGCGGTGATCGAGAAGGGGTCGGCATGGCGAAGCAGGTGGTGCCGGAGACGGAGCGGCGCAGGCGTCGGCCGACCCGGCAGGGCACGGTGCTGTCCGAGAAACTGATCGTGCAGACGGCGTTGCGGATGCTGCGGGAGCACGGCAGCAGCGGACTGACGGCGCGAAGGCTCGGCACCGCACTCGGCGCCGACCCCAGCACCCTCTACCGCTACTTCGCCGGACTGGACGACCTGACCAGGGCCATCGGCGAGGAGCTGACGGGACGGGCGCTGGAGACCTGGACGGCCACCGGGGAATGGCGGGCCGACCTGCGGGCGCTCGGCCAGGCCATCCACGCCTCCTACCTCGCCCACCCCCAGGCCGCCGTGCTGACCGCCAGTCGGGTCACGGGCCGGCCGCGGGAGATCGCGGTGGACGAGACGATCCTGGGCATCCTGCGCGGCGCGGGTTTCCCGGACGTGGACGCGGTCGTCGTCTACCACGCGTTCATCGACCTCACCCTGGCCTTCGCGGCCCTGGACGCCGGGTCGCTGGCGCTGACGGACGAGGCCCGCGCGGCGGACGAGGAGATGTGGCAGTCCACGTACGCCGAACTGCCCGCGGACACCCACCCGCACATCGCGGCGACCGCGCGGCTCCTGGCCGGACGGATGATCCACAGCGCCTACCCCGTCGTCCTCGACACCCTGCTGAACAGCGCGGCGGAACAACTGGCCTGGGCCCGGGCCAGGCGCTACCCCGACCCGACGAACACCGGAAACCACTGACGCGGGGGCTTATGCCAACGCCTTGAACTTGGTCATGAGGGCAGATCGGGCCGGGTTCGACCAGTTCCTCGGCCTGGTTCCGATGACGGTCGGCCATATGGACACCGCGAGAGCCGGCGTGCTCTGATTCCCCAGGTTGATCTCTTCGGGCGCGGGCCGGAGGCCCGCGTCATCCCGCACCGCCGCACCGCCGCACCGCCGCACCGCCGGAGGATGCCGCAGGCCGACCACTGCCCGCGAGCGGCACGGCAGCTCCGGATCTCGACCGGTTCAGGGGGCGAGCCTCCCTGCTGAGAGCAGAACGGATGCGCGTATGACGACCGCGTCAAGGACACCGGAGACCGCACGGACGGCGAAGACGTCGTCAGATATGTCGAAGAGGCGTCGGCTCAGACTCGTACGACGGCAGGGGAGCGTCGCCGCCGTCCTCGCCGTGTCCGCCACCATGACACTGACCGGCGCCGACTTACCGTCCGCCGGTGATGCGCGCACCCCGCGCATCCCGGCCGTCTCCTCCGGGAACGCCCGCTTCGAGATCCTGTCGCCCACGCTGATCCGTACCGAATACGCCGGCGACCGGAAGTTCACCGACGAAGCGACGTTCAACGCGATCGGCCGCGACGGCTTCGAGCCCGCCGCGTACAGCGCGACGACGGCCGACGGCTGGCTCACCATCAGGACGAGCGCGATGAGCCTGCGCTACAAGGTCGACTCAGGACCCTTCGACGCCCAGAACCTCTCGACACGGTCGGTGGCAGGCGGCACCCCCGTGACCGCCGCTCCCTGGCAGCGGCTGACGTGCGCGCTCGGCGCCCTGTGCGAGGCGGAGAGCCTGCGTCTCGACGGGGTTTCCGCGGCCTCGGACCACGCCGGCCACACCGGAAGCGGATTCGCCGCCGGATTCGAGGGCACCGGCAGCTCGGCGTCCGCTGACATCGATGTCAAGGACGACGGGACCTATCAGTTCGACCTGCGCTACGCCAACTCCCGTGGCGGAGACGGTCAGACCCGCACCCGTACGCTCACCCTCACCGTCGACGGCGGCGCACCGCAGACGATCGCGCTGCCGGTCACGGCGAACTGGGACACCTGGAACACCACTTCGGCGAGCGTGCGACTCGCCGCGGGGCACCACACCCTCGCGCTGACCCGGACCGCCGCCGACTCAGGCGACGTCAACGTCGACAGCGTCGCCCTCGTCCGCCCCGGCGACGCCTACCCGCCCGTGTCCACCACCTCGGTCGTGGACTGCGCGTACGGCACGAGTTGCGAGGCGGAAGCCGGACGCATCGGCGGTACGGCGGTCGCCGCCACCGATCACCAGGGATACGCCGGCAGCGGCTTCGTCGGCGACCTCCACCAGGGAACGAGCCTGACGACCCACCTGGTCGGCGTCCCCTCCGACGGCGTCTACACCCTCCGCGTCCGGTACGCCAACGGCGTCGGCGGCGACGGCCTCCACCAGCAGCGCACCGCCACGGTGTCCGCCGCCGGCGCCGACACCACCCTGTCGTTCCCCCCGACCAAGGACTGGGACGACTGGCGGACGACCTCGCTGCCCGTCACCCTCACCGCGGGCACCGACGACATCACCCTCGACTGCCCCGACACGGTGAGCTGCCACATCAACGCGGACACCGTCTCCCTGGCCGCCCCCGGTACGGCCGAACCCCAGCCCCACATCGCGCTCGGCGGATACCGCCGAGGACTCGACGGCGTGACCGGCAACGAGAGATCCGTACCCACCACACCCGGCCTGCTCAACCGGGACGGCTGGTACCTCCTCGACGACACGTCGTCAGCGGTGTACGACGCCACGGCGCACCGAACGACTCCCCGTCCCGACCACGGTGGCGCGCCCTACCAGGACGGTTACGTCTTCGGTTACGGACACGACTACAAGCGGGGACTCACCGACCTGGCCACCCTGACCGGCCCGCCCGCGCTGCTGCCGCGATGGGCCTACGGCGTCTGGTACTCGGAGTACATCGACCGCACCGCGGCGGACTACGAGAACACCATCCTTCCGGCCTTCCGCGCCGAAGGAACGCCACTGGACGTCCTGGTGACCGACACGGACTTCAAGGCCGTGAACACCTGGAGCGGTTGGGAGATGGATCCCGCGAAATTCCCCGACCCCGAAGGCTTCTTCGACTGGTCCGCCGCACAGGGACTGCACAACACCCTCAACGTGCACCCCAGCATCCTCGCCTCCGATCCCCAGTTCGCCCAGGCGCAGGCCACGGCCAAGGGCAAGCTGACCAAGGGGGGTTGTGCCTCGGGCGCCGCCGTCCAGGACAACTGCTACACCTTCGACTTCGGCGATCCGGACCAGCTCGAGGCGTACATGGACCTGCACCGGACCATGGACCGGCAGGGCAACGACTTCTGGTGGCTCGACTGGTGCTGCGACGCGTCGCAGTCGTCGCTGCGGGGCGTCACCCCCGACGCGTGGATCAACCAGCAGTACGCCAACGCCAGTTCCGCGAACCTCGGCCGCGGATTCGTCCTCTCCCGCGCCTACGGCTCGCTGCAGGCGGCCGGATACAGCGGACAGCAGGGGTTGCCGACCGGGCCGTGGGCCGACAAACGGAGCACCGTCCACTTCACCGGTGACACCTCCTCGACCTGGGGCGCGTTGAGGTACGAGGTCGGCTACACCCCCGGGGAGTCGGCCGCGACCGGTATGGCGGCCATCACCCATGACATCGGCGGGCACAACGACACCACGGGCCTGACGGGTTCGGAGAAGTACACCGAGAACGGACAGAGCCGGACCACGCGCAAACTCCCCGACGACCTGTACGCCCGCTGGGTCCAGTTCGGTACGTTCCAGCCCGTCGACCGGCTGCACAGCAACCACAGCGACCGGCTGCCCTGGCAGTACGGGCCCGCGGCACGGCGGTCGGCCGACACGTTCCTCAACCTCCGCGAGAACCTGGTGCCTTACACGTACACGCTGGCCGAGGAGGCGAACCGCACCGGCGTGCCCATCGTCCGCCCCACCTACCTGGAGTACCCCGACGAACCCCAGGCCTACGCCGCCGCCGGCAGTGAGTACTTCTACGGCTCCGACATCCTGGTCGCCCCCGTGACCACCCCGGGAACCTCCGCCACCACCACGGTATGGCTCCCGCCAGGCCAGTGGACGAACTACTTCACGGGTGAGACCTACACCGGCGGCGTCACTCGGGAGGTGACCACCGGCCTGGACTCGATGCCCGTCTTCGTCAGGGCGGGCGGCATCCTGGCCACTCGCACCCATGACGTGACCGGCGACGACAAGAACCCGCTCACCGACGTCACGCTCACCGTCGCCACCGGTCGATCGGGATCGTTCCGCCTCTACGAGGACGACGGGGTCACCAGCCACAAGGGCAGGAGCGCCACGACGACGATCCGGTACCGGCAGAAGGGGCAGCGCCACACGGTGTCGATCGGCCCGGCACGGGGCTCCTTCCCCGGTCAGGTCGAGAACCGCAGGTGGACCATCACCCTCATGGCGGCGCAGGCACCCACCGAGGTCTCGGCGACCGGTGTGAACCTGTCCCCGCGGGCGTACCACTGGGACGCCGACACGAAGGTGCTGACCGTCACGCTCCCGCGCCGCAGCGTGCGGACCCCGATCACCGTCACCTACCGCTAGGGAGGGCGAGTAACCTCCTGGAGCGACCCAGGTCAGGCCGCGGAGCGGCACCACACACCGCTTCGCGGCCGGCCGCCTTCGACGGCCCGACCTGACGCCCATGGAGCGCGGTACACGGTCCTCACGGGAGACGCCGAATCATGAAGACGCCACCATCATCGCCCGTGTCGCCGCCTGATGCGCCTGATGCAGCGTCCGCCGCGTCCGCGGCGACACGGACCGGCGGACCATCCATTCGGATCGGCGCTCTCGTACCGCTGACCCGGCCCGGCTGGACCGAGGCGGGCCGGCATCTGCTCGCCGGACTCGAGCTCGCCGTTCGCGAGGTCAACGGCACCGGCGGGATCGCGGGGAGACCCCTGGAACTGGTGGTCCGGGACACCGCGGCCGACCCGCGGCGGGCCTCGGCCGCCGTGGACGAACTCGCCGGACTGGGGGTGGCCGCCCTGGCGGGGGAGTACCACAGTGTCGTGGCACGTGCCGTCGCCGCGAGGGCCGACGCCCTCGGTGTGCCGTTCCTCTGTTCGTCGGCGGTTCTCGACACGCTGACCGAACAGCCGACGTCCTGGGTCGCGCGACTGGCCCCGGCACAGTCCCACGGCTGGAACACCTACGCGGACTTCCTCCTCCGCGCGGGCCACAGCCGTATCGCCGTGGTGGCCCAACCGAGTGTCTACTGGGCATCCGGAACCGGCATCCTGCGCAACCGCCTTGCCCCGCACGGCGGTTCCGTCGCCGAACTCGACATGACGCGGCTGACCCCCGCGGCCGTGTGCGACGAACTCGTCGGCCAGGGCGCGACGGCGCTGCTTCTCCTGGTCGGGTACCCGGAGCCGGCCGTGCCGATCGTCCAGGCGGTCCGCCGCGACGAGCGGCTGCCCGAGATGCTGATCGGCGCGCCGGCAGGGCAGCCGGAGTTCGGCGAATGGCTCGCGCTGTCGGGCGGCGACGGAGCGGCCGTCCCGTTCCTTCGCTATCTTCCGGAGCGCCTGAGTCCCCTGGGCGCGCGCGTCGGGACCGCCTTGCGCGAGGAGCTGGGCGGGGCGCCCTCCTTCGTCGCCTTCGAGGGCTACGACACGGTCACCGTCCTCGCCGACGTCCTGCGCTCACACGGCGCTGACCGGGAACGTATCGCCGCCGCCTGGCCGGGCGTCGACGTCGAGGGGACCCGAGGGAGGATCCGCTTCTCCCGTGTGCCGGGCATCGGTGTCTGGCAGTGGGCGTGGGCACCGGTCCAGGTGGTGGAGCGGGACCGGGCCGACCTCGATCAGTTCCGGGTCCTTCACTCCGGGTGAGAGGCCCGTGGGGCCCGGCGCGGCGATCGGTCGCCGCGCCGGGCACTGCGGCCGGACCTGGACGGTCGGAAGGGCGGGGACGGGTCAGGCCGACGGGGCTCCGGTGATGTTGACCATCCACTCGACGCCGAACCGGTCGGTGCACATGCCGAACGTGTCGCCCCACATCTGCTTCTCCAGCGGGACCGAGACCTTGCCGTCGGCGGAGAGCTTGGCCCAGTAGCCGCGCAGGTCCTCGGCGTCGTCGCCGCTGAGACTCACCGCGAAGTTGTTGCCCGCCTTGCGCTCCATCCCCGGCGGGACGTCCGCGCCCATGATGGTGAAGCCGTTGGGGGCTTCCAGCATGCCGTGCATGATCTTGTCGGCGAATCCGGGAGGTGCCTCGGAACCGAAGGCGCCGAACTCGTTGAGCGCCAGTTCACCGCCGAAGACCTCCTGATAGAAGGTCAGGGCCTGCCTGGCGTCACCGGAGAAGCTGATGTAGGGATTGAGACGAGAGCCCACAGAAGATCCTTTCGTGACGGTTCGTCAGAACTGCACCCTAGCCGTGACGCGCTCGCCCGCCGGGCATCCGAGCCCGGCGGCGCGCACGGGTTCAAGCGCTTCCCCGGTCGGAGAGCGTCGGGCTTCCGGCCGGGGGCACTCGCGAACTTCCTGGTCCGGCAGCGCACGCGTCCACTCCCGTGGTGATCATCGGTGATCCTTTCCGTGGGTGCATCGATCACCGCCTGACGAGCGGCGTGCCCCTCTCCTACGGTCGACAGTGATCCGCCGGCCGCGGCTCACCTGACCCGACCGCGGCCGGCGGACGGGTGTGCCGCCGCATGCCCGCGTTCACCGAGGCCCGGGTGTCCGGGCCTCGCGAAGGGGGAGAGCACGCATGACACTCATCCGCGGATCCGCCGCCCGGCTGGCGCGGCGCATGGGACTCCTGGTCACCGCCCTCGCCACGGCGATCGTCTCGGCGGTGGTCCTCGCTCCGCCGGCGTCGGCGGCGACGTACCGGTACGACTGCCGTCGGCTGGCCGGTGACGGCTCGTACAGTCGCCCCCTCGCGCTGGGGAACGTGACCGGCCGGACGGTGATCGCCGTCAACTGCCCGCCGTTGAGGTCCGGTGCGGGTTACGCGAAGCGCTACTTCAGCTTCACGCTCACCCGTCCGGCGCGCCGCCCGTCGTACGCGGGCGCGGGCTTCATCCTCGACGCCAATCACCGGTCCGCCGTGAACCCCTCGTTGCTGAGCGGGCCTTACACGATCATGCACACCGGCGCCGGGCTGTGGACGTACAACCGCTACGGGGTCGCCAACGGGCGCTTTCTGCCGCTGGCGCCCCTGCCGGGCGGAGGAATGCTGCCCGTCGGCACCTACCGCCTCGGCGTGCAGAAGCTGACCTCGCCCCTGGGATCGCTCGGCACTCCGTGGTTCAACGTCTTGGTCGTCATCGCCTGAGTCGCAGCCGCAGTCGCAGCCGCAGCAGCAGCCGCAGTCACCGGTACGGTCGCGGCCGTCGGCGCCGCGCCTCCGCGCACCGACTCCCGACCGGCGGACGAGGACAGGGCCCCAAGTCGTACGATCAGCCCGTCCCCCCTCGCAAGGAGTTCTGCCCGGTGACCGCAGTCGTCCCGCCGCCGCGACCCGTCGCCGGTCTCCTCCACGTCCAGCGGCTCACCCGCGTCGAGGACGGCGAGCGGCTGAACGCACTGCTCTGGCGGGCGGGCGCCGGATGGCGGATGGTCAGCAGCGCGGTCCTCGGCGGCGGCATCGCGGAACGCGCCTGGGTCCTGAACGCCCAGGTCTCGCACGGCTACCGGCGCACGGACCCCGCGCGGCACCTCGCGGACCTGGCCCGTGGCGCTGGCGTGCGGGGGCCGGGGGTCGGACTGATGACGGCCGCCGACGTCACACGGTACGGCGAGGCCCACGACGCCGGTGCGGAGGCGGTCGTGACGGCCGGACTCGGGGTACGGGGCTGGGCCGCCGCCCCCGCCGAGCCCGTACGCCGTCCCGTGGCGCCCGGCACGATCAACATCGTCACCGCGCTTCCGGTGGCACTCGGTGACGCCGCGCTGGTCAACGCGGTGAGCACGGTCACGGAAGCCAAGGTGCAGGCTCTGCTCGACGCCGGGTACGACTGCTCCGGCACACCCACCGATGCCGTGTGCGTCGCCGCCCGTACCCCGCTTCCCAGGGACGAGGTCCACGCCTTCGCCGGGCCCCGCTCCCTGTGGGGCGCCCGCCTCGCTAGGGCCGTGTACGCGGCCGTGCGTGCGGCCGCCGCCGAGGCCTGAGCCGGCCGGCGGGACGAACGCCCGAATGAGTCCCGGGCAGTGCAACCATTCGGCCCCTGAAGGTGTCTCCGCTAGTGAAATAGTGTGTCCCCTTCACCAGGAGCAACTGGGGGCGTCATGCACCATCACCCATCCCGCGCAGTCATCGTCGCCGGCGCCGTTCTCGCCGCCGTCGGCGCCACGATCCCCGCCTCCGTGGCCGCCACGCCGAACGCGGCCGCCACGCCCACATCGCCCGCCCGCGTCGTCAACGCCCGCTGGGCCGGGCACTGCACCTACGACCGGCTCGTCATCGACATCCAGGGCGGCACCCCGTCCGTGGCCGTGAGCCGGGTCAGCACCCTGCGCTACGACCCTTCCGGCAGGAAGGTCCCGCTCGCGGGGAAGTACTTCCTGAACATCAGGCTCTCTCCCGCGACCGCTCACAACAGCGCGGGCAACTCCGTGTACCGAGGGCCCCGACTGGTGAAGATCCCGTTGTACAAGCTGAAGGGCCTCGCCCTGACGGGGGACTTCGAAGGAGTCGTCTCCTTCGGGACCGCGTTCCAGACGAAGCCTTCGTGGAAGGTGCTCAAGCTGCACAGCCCCGAGCGCGTGGTCGTGGACTTCAGCCACGCCAACCGCTGCGGCTGACGGCCGGCCCCGAGAACAGGCCCGGATCCTCCGCGGAGGTCCGGGCCTGCCGCGTTGCGCGGGACCGTCCCGCACCGGTGACGCCGTGTCCCGCCGCCTCCCACCATTTGCCTTTCGTCGGCCAACACCGTGGTGCAGACTGCTCGTTGACGTGCAGACGAGGGCGGGGGGAGCCGGTCGTGCGGCAGGATCTGGTGGTCAACCTCGTGGCCTCGCTGCTGGCGTTCGGGGTGGGCTGGCTCGGCCGTGCCCTTCACCACTACTACCGGACGAGGATGCCCGCGGCGCGCGTGTGGCGGCTGGACCGCGACCGGCGTGTGGTGATGGTCGTGGGGGAGTCGGGCGGGCCGACCTCCGCGTACCCGAAGATCCCCGAGACGGATGCCCTCGCGGCCATGAACCTGCGGCAGTTCCTCTCCCAGGACCTCGGGCTGCACGAGGCGGCGACGGTCAGGGCCAGGGCCTTCGCCATGGCGTCCGACGCCGAGGAGAACCTGGTCGTGATCGGCGGGCCGGTGCACAACGGCGTCTGGACGCTGCTCACCGACCGACTCCAACCGCCGTTCGTGTTCCGGCAGTTCCCCGAGGAATACCGCATCGTCGCCGTGGACAGCGGCGAGGAGTACGGCGAGTCGGACGTGGACACGGCGACGCTCGTGGACCACGCCGTCGTGGTGCTGGCGCAGAACCCCTTCGCGTCGGGGAGCCGCCTGATCATGATCGCGGGCTGCGCCCTGCTGGCCACCTCGGGTGCGACCCAGCTCTTCGCCCGCGGGGAGATCCGCGCCCTGGCCAAGGCGTACGACACGACGACGCCCCTCGCGCTCGTGGTGCGCGTCGAGAGCGTCGGCGGGTACGTCCGCCGCCCCGAGGTCGTCGCGGCGGCCAACTTCCCCCGGACTCCGGCCACCCGCACCGCCCCGGCCACGCGTCCCTGACCTCCGTGATCCGCCGACCCGGCGGCCACCGCGAAGTGCCGGGCTTCCCCCTGACGACGCCAAGGGGCGGGCGAGCGCCGGATCTCCCGGCAGCTCGCCCGCCCCGGTCCCCCGATGGGGAGGTGGTGGGTGGCCCGCTAGGGCGCGATCTCGAACCGCGGAGGCTGGAGGCCCGCGAGACAGGACGTGTCCGCCGCCGTCGGCGCGTCGAAGAACGACTGGGTGATCGACTGCGCGCAGGGGGATTCGGCGAAGGCGACGTGGGCGACGTACGGGACGGTCACGGTGGTGGCGCGGCGCAGGGTGCGGGCCACGTAGGGGCCGTTGCTCGGCGCGGTCTGCGCGTCGAAGCTCGCCGACATGACCAGGGTGGGGATGTCACTGCGCACCACGCTGCGGACGGCACGCGGCTGCGCGGGGACGTTCCAGGCACGGCAGTCGTCGTGCAGGAACGGGAGCTGCGGCGCGTTGGCGAGGACGGAGCGGGGGAACGTGGGGAACACGCGCCGTCCCGCCCGGATGACCTCGGCCTGGGTCTCGTACGGCGTCCACTCGCCGCAGAAGACGCCGTAGGCGAGCCCGTGCGCGACCCGGCCGACGGCCTGCGGGCTGAGCTTGCCCCCGGCCCACTGCTCGGCGATCCGCTGCGGGTTGCCGTGCGCCAACTCGTCGATGGAGCGGGGCACTCCGGACGCCAGGTGCGTGGCGGAGGTCAGCCAGGTCACCAGCGTGCCGCCGTCGATGACGACCTTCACCGGCCCGGGCTGTCCGGGGACGGTGACGTGGGTGGTCACCGGATGGGCTTCGAGCCTGCTCACCAGGCTCTGGAAGGTCCTCGACAGATGGGGATAGCGCTCGTTGCACGCGGGCTGCTGCGCGCAGGCCGCGAACAGACCGTCGAAGCCCTCGCGCGCGGCCTTCCAGGTCACCGCGCCCCCGGCCAGGGACGGCGGCAGCACGCCGTCGATACCGACGGAGCGCAGACCCTGCGGGTGCGTGCGCAGGTAGGTGAGGGCCAGGTCGGTGCCGTAGGAGATGCCGAACACGTTCCAGAGCCTGATGCCCAGCGCGACGCGCAGGTCGGCGTAGTCCGCGGCGCTCTCGGTGGTGTTGTAGGCGCCGAGGTCCTTGGTGCGCCGCACCAGCTGGTCGCGGCAGGTCCGCGTCGCCCGGACGTGCAGACGTCCGGTGGAGGGGGCGTCGAAGACCAGGCCGACGGCGCGGGCGTTGAACTCGTCGATGTTCGGGCAGGTGAGCACCGGGTCGGCGGAGTAGGTCCCTCGCTGGGACATGAAGATGACGTCCCGGTCGCGGTTCAGTCCGCCGTCGACCGCCAGCTGGGCCTCGGAAGCGGCGTCGTCGCCGGGCCCGCCCGCGAACCACACGATCGGATCGGGCGCGTGCCTGCGGGTGGCGGCCGGCACGATGGCGACGGAGAGGGTGATCTTGCGCCCTCGGGGGCGGGAGCGGTTCTCCGGCACGGTGAGCGTGCCGCAGTTCGCCCCTTCGAGGGCGGGGACGGGGTCCGCGGTCCGTGGGCAGGGGCCCGGCACGAAGCGGGAGTGGCCGGCTGTCCGGGCGACCGTGCCCGGAGTCGTCGTGGCGCCGGACCCGGCCTCGGCGGGGGTCGCGGCGAGGCCGGCGACCAGGAGGCCGGCCGTGGTGGCCCCCGCCAGCGCGGCGGGGAGCCGCCGCGCGGTGCTGCGACGGCGCGGCGGACGGATGGACGTCATGAGTTCTCCAGGACGGGGACGATGGTGAACGGTTTCGGCGTCAGGCCCGCGACACAGCCGGTGTCGGGCGCGTTGGGGCGCGTGAGGAACGAGGTCAGGACGCTCGCCGCGCACGGCGACTGCGGGACCACCCAGTGGCCGATTCCGGGAATCAGCACGGTGGTCGAGCGGGACAGTGTGCGGGCCGCGTACGCGCCCCAGCGGGCCCCCGTCTTCGCGTCGAAGGTGCCCGACAGCACGAGCGACGGCACGTTGCTGACGGTGGTCACCCGCTGGACCGCGGTACGGTCCGGGACGTTCCAGACGCGGCACGCCTCGTGCTGGAAGGGGAGCTGGGGTGCCTGGGCCAGGACCGAGTCGGGCCATCCGGGGAAGGCCCGGCGGCCGGCCGCCAGCAGGTCGGCCTGCGAGTAGCCCGGCACCCACTCGCTGCAGGCGATGGACTGCGTGAGACCGTGCGCGAACTCGCCGATGACGGGGGTCGCGCCGGCGGCCCGTGCCCGGGCGAAGCGCTCCGGGTTGCCGTGGGCGAGTTCGTCGAGCGCCGCGGGCACGTCGACGGCCGGGACGGCGTTGGCGACGAGCAGGTTGACGAGCGCGCCCCCGTCGAGGACGACCCTGACCGGCGTGCCTCCCGCGGGAGGCTCCGCCGTCACCGTCAGCGGGTGTGCCTCCAGGCGCCGGACCTGCTGGGTCAGCGTGCGTGAGAGGTTCGGGTAGCGCTGCCTGCACGCCGGCTGGGCCGCGCACGCGGCGAAGACGGTGTTGATGCCTTCCTGGGCGCTGTCCCAGGTCCACGGCAGGCTGACGATCTGGGGAGGTACGACCGAGTCGATCGCCAGCGAACGGATGCCCTGGGGGTGGCGGCGGAGGTAGGTGAGACCCAGGTCCGTGCCGTAGGAGTACCCGTACACGTTCCACCGGCGGATGCCGAGCGCCTTGCGCAGGTCGGCGAAGTCGGCCGCGTTCTCGGTGGTGTTGTAGGCGCTCAGGTCGACGCCCTCGCCCGCGAGACGGTTCCGGCACTGTTTGGTCGCGCGCACCAGGCGCCGTCCGGTCGACGGTGCGTCGTAGCGCAGTCCGACGGCCTCGGCGTAGAAGCGGTCGATCTCCGGGCACGCGAGGTTCGGCTGCGCGTAGAGCGTCCCGCGCTGGGTCATGACGATCAGATCGCGGTCTCGGTTCACGCCCGCGCCGATCACGAACGGCATGTCGCCGAACGCGTCGCCCCCGGGACCGCCGGCCATGAAAACGACCGGATCCTCGGACGGCCTCGGCGAGACGGCCGGGATGATCGCGACGGCCAGCCTGATCGTCCGCCCGCCGGGGCGGGAGCGGTTCTCGGGAACCTCCAGGACACCGCACCGCCCGGGGACCGGCTCGGGCGTCTCGGGGCACGGGCCGGGCACGAATCGTCCGGGCGCGCCAGGCCGCGGCCCGCTCGCGGGGGCCGCCGCGGCGTGGCCGGGGGTCGGGGCGAGGACGCCGAGAAGGGCGAGGCCCGCGGCGGCGACGGCCACCCGGGTGCGGGCCGGCCGGGAGCGGCGCCGCGCGGAACCGTACGGGGTCCGGCCCGGTTCGGCCCCGGAGCGGCGGAGGCGGCCGCCGCCCTCGCGACGGTCACCGCCGTCACCGTTCCCGATGGAGCCGTGGCCATGCCCGTCGCTCCGGCTGCCGCTGCCGCCGCCGTCGCGCCCTGCGTTCCGACTCCCGTCGTTGCCGTCAGTCCCGCTGCTTCGCCTCCCGCCGTTTCCGCGGTTGCCGGCGCTGCCGTTCCTCGCGCCCTTGCCTTCGGCGCTTCCGCGAACGGTCGGCGGACAGCCTGTTCTGATGCGCTGTTCCCTCATGCGATCCCGTTTCTCTGACGTCCCCGGCCACGCCGATGTCGCGGCGCGGGGCAGGGCTCCGCCCGCCACCGCCTGCTGCGGGCGGGCACCACGTGGGCCAGCCTGAGCGCGTGGCCGGACGTCCACCACTCATGGGCTCCACTCGGAGCAGTCCTTGATCGAGAGCGCCGTTCGCGGACGCGTGGACGCCACGAGACCACCGCTCGTCGGCTCCCGGTCCTGCTCGGTGACCACGGCACCGGCGGCGAGAAGCGTCGCGGCCGAGAGGCTGCCCCAGAGGGCGGCGGGCCCGTGCGGCGCGAGTGCGGTGATCACCGCGGGGGAGACGGCGAGACCGAACCCCGTGGAGAGCTGGAAACGGGCGAGGACGCGTCCCAGTCCCCGGTCCGGGGCGAGTGCGGTGACGAGCGCGGTCGAGCTGCCCGCGTAGACGATCTCGCCGACCGTGCAGACCACGGACACCGCCGCGACCGCCGGGGCACCCCGGCCGGGCCCCAGGGAAGCGGCCGCGAGGAAGCCGAGGTACGACACGGCGAGCACCACGCCGCCGAGCGCCAGAACCGCTCGCCGGGGGAAACGGGACAGGAAGACGGTGACCGGAACCTGCAGAGCGACCACCAGCACCGTGTTGGCCACGAAGACGGCGGCCGACCAGACGGGGGACGCGTGCATCTGTGTCACGAGGATCAGAGGGAGCGCGATCTCGGGGACGTTGAGGCAGAAGACGTAGACGACGTTGGCGGCCAGCAGCGCGCGCATCCGGGGTACGGGCTCGGGCTTTTGGTCCTCGGTGCGAGCGGTGGCCGGCCGCGCGTGAACGCGGACCGACCGTGCCAGCGCCGCCGCGAGGAGATAGGCGAGTCCGGTGACGACCGCCAGTGCCCGCAACGCCTCGACACCGCCCGCCAGGCACGCGGTGGCGACGAGCGCGCCCGCGCCGAGACCGGCGTTGCGCAGAGCCCGGCCCGCGGCCAGCGCGGCGTCACGTTCCCGGCCGTGGGAGACCGTGGCCACGAGCGCGGCGTGCGCGACCGGCCAGGCCTGATTGCCGATGCCGAGGAACAGGGCCGCCGTCGCGAACAGCCACGCGTACCCGGCCGAGTTGGCCAGGAGCAGGACGACACCGAGCACGCGCACCAGCATCGAGGCCGCGACGACCGTGCTGCGCGCTCCCCGGTCCAGCCACCGGCCCACCGCGGGCGTGCACAGCAGACCTGCGACGACACCGACCGTCATGGCGGCCCCCGTGACCGGTGCCGACAGCTTCGACACCGTCACCCCGTACAGGAGCAGGAAGGGACGCAACAGGCCGGTGCCCAGCGCGTCCACGGCCAGGGCGACGGCGTAGCGGGGGCCTCCTGAGGCGCGGACGAGGCCGCGGTACCTGGTCTTGTCGATGATTGCCATGACGTCAAGAGGGGGGTCGGCGCGGGCTGTTGGGCACGCGAGTTGACGGGGATCGTCAACCGGCGAGGTCGTCGCTCCCTTCGTCGGGGATCCTGAGGAGGTGACGTTGAGGATCGACATCAGCGGCCTGCCGTACGAGCGCCTGCGCTTCGCCGCGTCCCCACTGGCCGAGCTGACCGCGATGCTGCACGTGCTGGCCGAACCCGGACACCATCCACAACTGGCCGACTGGGCCGGCACGGTGTGGGCCGCGATGCGGCCCGAACTGGCCGAGCGGCTTCGGGAGGCGGACTTCCTGTGGCGTTCCTCGCAGGCCGACTTCCTGCTCCCCGCCAGACCTCGGGCGACCCTCGCCGAGGAACTGAACGACGTGGACCGCATCGACGACGAGACCTATGTGACCGCCGCGCTCGTCACCACCTGCGGCAGCAACCGGCTGTACTTCGGGGCGCCTTCACCGCTCACCGACGAGGGCGCGCGGGAGCGGGCGCTGGACGTCGCCCAGGCACGGGGCGTCCGCCAGGAGGCCTTCGCGGAACGGCTGCTCGCGGATCCCGCCGCGGTGCGGGCACGGGTACGTGACACGCTCGAACAGTGCGCCGAGGCGTTCTTCGACACGGCGTGGACGGATGCCGCCGTGCGCCTCGCCACCGATCTGCGCCTGAAGCACGACCTGTTGCGGCGCCAGGGCCTGGAGGCGACGCTCGCGTCCGTGTCCGGCGCGATCACCCTGGCGCCGGACGGCCGGTGCATCGTGGTGGACAAGGTCCAGGACAAGGCGACCACCGCCCACGACACCGGAGTCACCTTCATTCCCAGCGTGTTCGGCAGCCCGCACCTGGCGGTGGTTCACGCACGTGGCTGGCAGCCCGTGGTGCAGTATCCCGTGGCCGAGCCGCATCCGTCCGAACCGGTGTCCCTGGAGACGGTCACCCTGCGGCTGGAGGCGCTCGGTCATCCGGTGCGGCTCCGGCTGCTGCGCACGCTGGCCCGTGGCCCGCACACCACCCGCGAGCTGGCCCACGCCTGGGAACTCACTCCACCCGAGGTCTCCCGCCACCTCGCCGTCCTCCGGCGGGCCGGCCTGCTGACCTCCCGGCGCCAGGGACGCTACGTCCGCTACAGCCTCAACCTGCCCGACCTGACCACGCTGGGAGCCGACTTGCTGGCGGCCGTACTGCGCTGAGCGGCTCGGGCCGCCGCCGACGCGGGCCGCCCGGGCGGGCATGTGACGCGAACCCGATCGTCACCTCCTTGACAGGTGACGCGGGTCGGTGGAGCCTTGTTCCATCGAGCCCGGTGGGCCGGTTCGCTACGACGGAGAGGGAGCCACCGTGGAGACTGAGACGGCGACGGACGCGGCGGCGGCACGGCAGGCGCGGTTCGGCAAGCTGCCGGAGCGCATACCGTTCGACGCGATGGTCGAGGAGAAGGAAGCCGAGCCGAACGGTTCCGGGATCGCCTCGTACAACCCGGAAGCCTCCTGGAACCACTTCTCCTGCGTCGCGCTCGACCTGGGGCTGTGAGGGTTCCGGCGCAGCCTCGCGCCGGCGCTTCGGGGTCCGACCCCGGGCCCGCGCGTCCGCGCCGGGCCCGGTCCGATGTCCCCGTACACCTGTCGAAGCCCGGGAAACCGCCGAAGCGGGGTCCCGGGCTTCGGCATGCGGGTCAGTGACCGGCGCTCTGTCCGCCGTCGACGTGCAGAATCTCGCCGGTGACGAACGGGGCGTTCTCCAGGTAGACGACGGCGTCCACGACGTCCTGGACTTCGCCCATGCGTCCCACCGGGTGCATGGCGTCCAGCGTTTCGTGGTGCTCGACCGGGTGCATGGGCGTCTTGATGATGCCGAGGGACACCGCGTTGCTCCGGATGCCCCGGCTCGCGTACTCGATGGCCAACGCCTTCGTGGCCGACTGGAGGCCGCCCTTCGTCAGCGACGCCAGCACCGAGGGCACCTCCGAACTCGCGTGATCGACCAGGCTGGTGGTGACCTGGACGACGTGCCCGCCGCCCTGGCGCAGCATCTGCTCGACGGCCAGCTGGGTGATGCGGAAGAAGCCGGCCACGTTCACGCCGGTGACCTGGTCGTAGTCGGTCTGCGTGTACTCGTGGAAGGGCTTGGAAAGGAAGACTCCGGCGTTGTTGACCAGGGTGTCGACGCGGCCGAAGCGCTCGATCGCGGCGCTCACGACCCGTTCGGCGGTCGCGGGGTCGGCTGCGTCGCCCTGAACGGTCAGGACGTCCGGGTCGTCGGAGGGGGCGATGCTCCGGGAGGTGGCCACGACGGCGTAGCCGAGCTTGCGGTACCCGTCGACCAGGCCGGCGCCGATGCCCTGGGACGCGCCGGTGATGACGGCGACCTTCTGGTCAGGTGTGCTCATGGTGATGCTCTCCGGGGGTGCTCTGCTTTCGGCGTGCGCCGCTTGCATTCGAAGATAGACGACCGGTCGACAATTTGCGAACACGCCTGTGCGGGGCCGGGGGTGATGGCTTCGCCGGTCGGGTCCGCTGGACCTGCCGGACCGGTGGGGCTGCCCGGGACGCGGCGGCACCGGCCGGTTCCGTGGATGCCTCAGGACGTGACGTCGAGTACGACACGGAAGCGGGCCTTGCCCGACAGCATGCGCTCGTAGGCTTCCAGGGCGCCGGTGAACGGCATGACCTCAACGCTGGGGTGAATGTCGTGGGCCAGGGCGAACGCGAGGTTGTCCTCGTTCTCGATGGACGAACCCGTCAGGTTGCCGGTGATGGACCGGGTTCCGAAGATCAGGTCGGTGGTGGCCACGGTCATCGGGTCGGGTGTGGCGCCGACCACGACGAGCCTGCCGTTCGGGGCCAGGCCGCGGACCAACGGGTTCATCGAGGAGCCGCTGGACGAGGTGGCGACGATGACGGAGGCGCCGCCCAGCTCGCTCAGGGCGGCCCCGGGGTCGGTGCTGTCGCTGTCGATGTACTCGTCGGCTCCCAGCTGCCGTGCGTACGCCTCCTTCTCCGTCCCCCGCGCCACGGCGGCGACCCGGTGGCCGAGGCTGCGCGCGTACTGCAGGGCCAGATGCCCGAGGCCGCCGATGCCCTGCACGGCGACCAGCGCGCCGGCCCTGGCCCGCCCCTGCTGGAGGGCGGTGAAGGTGGTGAGGCCGGCGCACAGCAGAGGAGCCGCGTCGATCGCCGAAAGGCTTTCCGGTAGCCGCACCAGTCCACTGGAGCGGGCGTAGACCACCTCCGCGTAGCCGCCGTCGATCGTGGTCCCCGTCTGCTCCTGGTTGCTGCAGTTCACGAAGTCGCCGCGGCGGCACGACTCGCATTCCCAGCACTGACCGTTCAGGAATCCGACACCGGCGCGGTCGCCGGGCCGCCAGGCCGTCACGCCGGTTCCGACGGCGTCGACGACCCCGACGATCTCGTGTCCCGGGACGATCGGCCTCGACGGGTCGGCGCGCAGCCCCTCCACGGCCAGCACGTCGGTGTGGCAGACGCCGCAGGCCTCCACCCGCAGCCGTACGTGGCCGGGAGCGGGATCGATCAGCTCGCGCTCAACGAGCCGGAGGTTGTGGGTGCCGGTGGCCTCGAAGGCCCGGTAGGTGGACATGCGTGCTCCTCGGTGTGGTGGTGGCCCTGCGGGGACGGGGTCGGGCGGTGTCCCCTGTCCGGGATCGCCGACTCGAGCAGGGCAATCGACGGTCAAAATGACCGGTCGTCTTAAAATGAGACTAACCCATCGCGCGCCGGTCGGGCGTTGCTCCCAACCCTTCCATGCCGTGATCGCGCGCGCTCCTGCTACCGACGCCGACGTCGACTGCGCGGCAGGCGCCCTGCGGTGTGCATGGCTGCCGGGCGGCAGGGGGGGGCGGCCCTCAAGGGTGCCCGGCGTCCCGCCAAGGGGACCGGCACGGAGTTGTTGAAATAAAATATGGCCGGTCATCTCGACCGGGGCTGACCTGGGTCATCGACCCGGACGGTGTGATCTGTCGTGGCGGCGCGCCGGAGGGCCGAGCTCGCCGAGGCATCCGAAGGTGCAAGAGAGAAGGCGGGCAGGATGGGGCGAGCGTCCAAGCGGGAGGAGATCGCGGAGGCGGCCTTCCGGCAGTTTCACGCGCAGGGCTTCAACGCCACCGGCATCAGTGACATCGTCAAGGCCGCCGGTGTGCCCAAGGGGTCGTTCTACAACCACTTCTCCAGCAAGGAGGAGAGCGCCCTGGAGGCGTTGAGCCGGTACGAGGCCACCCTGCGCTTCGAGATGCTCACGAGCCCGGGTCACCCTCCGCTGGACAGACTTCGCGCGCACTTCGAGTTCCTGAGCAAGGACACAGTGGAGCACGGATTCGTCCGTGGATGCATGGTCGGCAACTTCGGTGCCGAGGTCGCCGACCACAACGAGGTCATCCGGGCCGCGCTCAAGCAGGGGTTCGACCAATGGGCGGAGCTGATCCGCCGGGTGCTCGCCGAGGCCCAGGCTTCGGGCGACCTGGCCGGCGACCTGGATGCGCGAGCCGTGGCGTTGTTCATCCTCAGCGCGTGGGAAGGCGCGCTCATCGTGACGCGGGCCGAGAAGTCGGACGCGGCTGTGGAAGCCTTCTTCGCCACCGTCTTCGGTGTGATCCTGCGCCCTGGCTGATCTCGTCCGTCATGGCGGTCGGGCCGCAGTCGCGCCCAGTCGGTCCTGGCCCGACGCGGCACCCCTGCGGGTAACTCGATCCGGCCGCACCGGCTGCCCTCGGGACGGTGAGCGGGGGTGTCTCGTATGTCACGGCCACAGCATTTGACGCTAGACGACCGGTCGTCTACTTTAAATCCAGATAGACGACCGGTCGACAAAACCGGTCGCACCCTCGAATGGAGCAACGTCCATGGACACCACCCCCGTCAAGCTCGCCGTCATCTACTACTCGTCCACCGGAACGATCAGCGAGATCGCCAAGGAACTGCACGACGCGGGCCTCAAGGCGGGTGCCGAGGTCCGGCTGCTCAAGGTCGCCGAGCTCGCTCCCCAGGCCGCCATCGACTCGAATCCCGCCTGGGCCGCCAACCAGTCGGCCACCGCGGGGGTGCCCGAGGCCACCGCCGAGGACGTCGCGTGGGCGGACGCCGTGATCTTCGGTACGCCGACCCGCTTCGGCAACGTGTCCGCCCAGCTCAAGCAGTTCATCGACACGCTGGGCGGCCTGTGGGCCGAGGGGAAGCTCGCCGACAAGGTCTACAGCGGCTTCGCCTCCAGCGCCACGGCGCACGCAGGCCAGGAGGCGACCCTCCTCTCCCTCTACACATCCATCCACCACTTCGGCGGCATCACCGTCACCCCGGGCTTCACCGACCCGAGCAAGTTCGTCGACGGCAACCCCTACGGCACCTCTCACGTCGACGGCCAGGGCTCCCTGCCGGTGGGCGAGGTCACCCGCACCGCCGCCCGGATACAGGCCGAGCGCGTGGTCAAGGTCGCCGGCGTCATCAAGGCGGCCGCCTGACGCCCGAGCCGCGAGCCCTCGGGGCACCGCACGGAGGCCGTCCCGCGGGCGTGCGGCGCCGCCCGGACGCCGGGCCATCCGGTCGGATCCCGCACGCGTGGAGCGCGCCGGACGGTCCTCGGCCCGTGAACGCCGAACAATCTGCCGGTGGGCGACGGTCGGTCGTGGCCCACCGGATCGATCCGTGGAGGCATAGGTCATGAAGGAATACCTGGTCGAGCTGACCACCAAGGTGCCCGACGGCACCGAGCAGGCGGAGGTCGACCGACGACGCGCCGCCGAATCCGTACGGGCCAGGGAACTGGCGGCCCAGGGGAACCTGTTCCGGCTCTGGCGTCCGGTGGGTGAGCTGCGCAGTGTCGGGATCTGGTGTGCCGAGGACGAGCCGGAGCTGCGCGAGAAGGTTCTCGGGAGCCTCCCGCTGTGGCCCTGGATGACAGCGGTGATCACCCCGCTGGAATCACACCCCAACGACCCGGGCCGGACGGCCTGAGCCGCCCGGTCCGGCGACCCATGGGCACCGTCCGCGCGGCGGGGGCGGCCGCCGTCGAGCACATGTCCGCCCAGTGAGGAGCTGATGATGGAGAGCATCGAGGCGCAGCGATCGGTCCTGCGCGATGTGATGGATCGATGGAAGGCGGCGGTCGACGGGCATCGGCCCGAGGACGTGGCCGCGGCATTCACCGAGGACGCGATCTTCCAGGGGCTGCACCCCTACAGCGTCGGACGTCCCGGCGTCGCCCGGTACTACGACTCCCAGCCGCTCGGAATGGTGGCGGAGTACGAGATCCTCGAGACGCGCGCACTCGCGGAGGGCGTGCTGCTCGGCTACCTGAGCGTGGACTTCTCGTTCACCGACAGGCCGACGGTTCCGGTCACCCTCGGCGTCGTGCTCCGGCGCCTCGACGGGGAGTGGCTCATCGGCCACTACCAGGTCGCCCGGCGCGACTGACCCGAAGGGGCGACCGGACGGCACAGCGGAGGCGAGCCGGTGCGTAGCGCATGACGCACCGGCTCGTCCCCTCGCGTTTGCGGTAACTACCCTTCAGCCGGAGGCTGTTGACGGAGCGCTCTTCTTCCGGGCGCGATACGCGGCGGCCTTGAACCTGTTGCCGCAGGACTCCATGCCGCACCACTGCCGGCGAGTGCCCCGGGAACGGTCGACGTAGATCCGCGTGCACTCCGGGTTCTCGCACTCCTTCAACAGGGGCACGTCCGGACCGCTGAGGAGTTCGACGGCGCACCGGGCCAGGGTGGACAGCGCCTGCTGCGCGGTCGCCTCCGTGCTGCGTCCGGTCGGGGTGAGCTGCGGCGTCGCGGGAGCCTTGCGCGCGGCGAGGTTCAGGATGTCCAGCGCCGCCTCGTCGTACTGCCGCTCGAGGCGGCGGGCCGTGACGAGTGCGTAGACGGCCTCCCGCAACGCCTTGGCGTGCTCCACGTCGTCATCGTCCGCGGGTACGACGGTGTCGACGAGCCCCGACTCCACGAACCAGGCGTCCAGCCGGTCCGGCGTGGAGAACATCTCGACACGGAGCGTGCGCCGTGCGCGCAGCGTCGCGGCGAAGTCGAGTGCCGGGTTGCCGCAGACGAAGGCATGCTCGTGATTCACGTCACCATTCTGGCAGGTGACTCATGGCGCGGGCAACACGCCCGCCGCGCCGGGCCGGGCGGCTCGGCCTCGTGGTTCGTCAGGCGCGGACCGACGCCGACGCCTCGGATTCGCGGACGCCCAGCAGGGCCAGGCAGCTCGGCCAGAGCCGGTTCAGCCGGGACGGATTGTTGTACAGCTTCGCGAACAGCACCTGCCCCTCGAGCTGAGCCACCATCGACTGAGCGGCATCGCGCGTGTCGAGGGCGCCCACGTCGCCACGCTCCTGGGCCTCGACGATCAGCCCGTCGACCATGTCCACCTGGTCCTCGAAGATCTCCTGAAGGCGACCGCGTACGGCGTCGGCCTGGTTGCTCATCTCCAGTGAGAGATTTCCGAGCATGCAGCCGACGACGGTTCCGCAGCTCTCCTGTGCGGTCTGCTGAGTCGCCTCCGTCGCCTCGAACAGGGCTCGCAGCCGATCCAGCGGGGTGCCGTCGCCGCGCAGGATGCGCTCCCAGTCGCGCCGCTCGGTCGCCCAGTGTTCGTCGATCACGGCGAGCGCCAGGGTCTCCTTCGAGTCGAAGAAGTAGTAGAAGCTCCCCTTGGGGACACCGGCCGCCTTGCAGATCTCGGCGACGCCCAGCGCCGAGTATCCGCGCTGCTCGAACAGTGTGTGAGCCGCGGAAAGGATCTTGTTCTTGGCGTCGCTCGTCCGTCCCATACCGCAAGTATACGACCGATCGACTACTTCGAGAGGGCCTCGCCGTCGTGTTGGCGCCCGGGGTGGGGCGGCGTGGCTTCGCCGGGTGCCGAGCCGGCCGTCCGGCGCTACGCCTTGAGCGTGCTTGTAAGCGGAATTGGTTCCGCTTACGATGTTAAGCGGAACGGGTTCCACATGTGACGTCGGTTCCGGAGCCGCACGGGTGGAGCCACGCGGAGGAAGAGGAAGAGGGCGAGGCTGAGATGGCTGGACGACTGCAGGACACGGTGGCCCTGGTGACCGGAGCGAGCAGCGGCATCGGTGCCGCGACGGCGCGAGCCCTCGCCGTGGAGGGTGCGGCGGTGGCCCTCCTGGGGCGGCGCCGTGAGCGGCTGGAAGAGCTTGCGGACGAACTCAGCGCCGAGGCACGGGTTGCGTACGTGGCGGAGGCGGACATCACCGATCAGCGGCAGGCGGCGGCGGCCGTCGAGGACGTGGTGTCGCAACTGGGCCGGCTGGACACCGTCGTCAACAATGCCGGGACGATGGGTGTCGGTCCGGTGGAGGACTCCCCGCTCGACGAGTGGGAGCGGATGATCGAGATCAACGTACGGGGCTTGCTGTACGTGACGCACGCGGCTGTGCCGCATCTGCTGCGTGCGGCGGAGGACTCGCCCCGCAAGGTGGCCGACCTGGTCAACATCAGCTCCACCGCGGGCCGGGTGGCGCGGCCGGGGACGGCGGTCTACAACCTCACGAAGTTCGGCGTCAACGGATTCACCGAGGCTCTGCGACAGGAGGTCATGCGGAAGCGGGTCCGGGTGAGCGTGGTCGAGCCCGGAACGGTGGACACCGAGCTGAGCTCGCACCTTCGTGCCGGCGCGCGGGAAGCGGTCGAGCGGCAGGTGGAGGGGCTGGAGCTGCTGCGTCCGGAGGACATCGCCGACGCGGTCGCGTACATCGTCACGCGGGACCGTCGGGTCGCCGTCAACGAGATCCTCGTACGCGCCGCCGAGCAGACGTGGTGACAGCCGACGGGTCCTCGGCGCCGGCAGGGGAGAGGTCTCGTGACGGCTGACCGGGTCACGGAGCGCGCGCCTTCGTGACGGCCGACGAGAATCTGGCGCGCAGAGAAGGTGCGCGGAGAGTCTGCCGCGAGTCGACGAGCGGATCCGGTGACGGCCCTCGGATCTCCTGGTGTCCGCCGGTGTGCGCCGGTGTCCGGGCACGGTGGCGGGCCGGGGGCTCGGCTGTGATCCCCCTTCGTGGGCGGCCGGGCCGCGTCAGTCCTTCACGATGCCGTGCAGGAGCAGGTCGATGAGGCGGGTGGCCAGTGCGCGCTGCTTCTCGGCGCCGGCCATCAAGCTGATTCCGCCCAGCGCCATGAGCACGTCCTGGGCCTTGACGTCCGGCCGTGCCGCCGACGGACCCTGGACCGGCGTGAGCAGGTGGTCGATGGCCTCGGAGAGCATCGCCCGGGTCTCGAGCTTCTCGCTGTCGTCCGTCAGCACCGCGCGCAGCACGTCGGCCATGCCCTCCTTGGCCGCCATGAAGTCGATGAATCGCTCCATCCACGCACGCAACGCGTCCACGGGGGGCTGCTCGGCCGCAAGACGCGGCGCCGCCTCGCACAGCCGCTGGACTTCCAGCCGGTAGATGGCCGCGACCAGCAGTTCCTTGGAGGGGAACCGGCGATAGAGCGTGCCGACCCCGACGCCGGCCGCTCGGGCGATGTCCTTGACCGAAGCGCTCATGCCGTCGCGGTCGAAGGCGATCGCCGCCGCCTCCAGCAGTCGGTCCTCGTTGCGCCGGGCGTCGGCCCGCAACGGCCTGTGGGTCCGCGGCACGTCCCCCTCGTCGCCGGTCAATCCGACCCCCTCCACGCCACCGTAAACGGAACTGGTTCCGGTGACGAGGCTACGGCAGAGCCCGACCTTCACGCGAACGGCTACGCCGTGGGGCGACGCCGTCCCGCCGCTGATGGTGATCGGGTACATGAGGCAGGCGAAGCAGGTGGTGAACTCGACGTCCTCGCCGAAGCGAACGCTGCCCTTCGTCGGACCGCGCCAGTGCGGAGCACGCTGCCCGTTGAACCACACCGTGCGTGGCTGGGCCGCGGCGGCCCAGGGCGTCCTCAGTCGAGGAGTTCGCCACGTCCTGCATCGACGACCCGCCGCCATGCGGCGCATCGGACGGGTGCATCGGGCGGTGTTGTCGCCGTCGGCCCGCGCACGGACTCGCGCCGGTGCGGGCTCGTCGCGAGGCGACACAAGCTGTCGGCGGAGCGCCTGTCACCGCTCCGCTCGTTGAACGTCGCGCGGCCGCCCGGCTCAGAATCCGCTGATCCGCGCCACGAAATATCCGGCGACGATCACTGAGCCCACGACGATGAACGCGAGCCACAGATAAGGGTGTTCCCAAATCCCTCCGTCGGGCCTCTCGTGATGCGCTTCAGCGATGGATCCCTCGACGGGGGGCGTCTCACCTGGGGGTACGAGTGGATGTGTCATCTCTCCACGGTCCGTCCGATCGACGGGCTGCGCATCTTCGTACAGGTCGGCATTCTCCGCTCGCGGGCGGAGCTGTTTGCAGAACGGCGCACCCCTGCGCGGCGCCGGTCCGGGCCTCCCATCGCGGCTTCCGGGAGGCCCGGGCATTGCCGTGCCTGTGGAAGGGGCCCGGAGGGCGACGCATCGGGAATCGGGGCCCCTTGCGCGAATCGTTGACATGACCCTGCCCTGTGGCTAGCTTCACGGACAGTTCTCGTCCGCCCCCAGGTGCTCGCGGCCCAGGGGCCCCGCTCCTGCGTTCGCATCGCCGGATGCCCCATCTCGACGACGCGACAACGTTGTCTAACCCAATTTCGCCGCTCCTCTGTCGCGCCTCGCACGAAGACAACGTTGTCAGTCATCCAGCTCAGCTCAGCTCCCGCTCCCGAGTAGAGGAGAGACCCCGTGACAAGATGGTCGAGACCCCCCGGAACCGCCGCGATCGGCTTATGCGCGGCCATGGCCCTGGCCGTGGCGGGGCTGTGCACACCCGCGTGGGCCGCCGGGAAGGCCGCGCTCGTCGCGTCCCCGGCCACTGTGGTCAACCCGTTCATCGGCACGTCGAACGAGGCCAACGACTTTCCCGGGGCCGATGTGCCGTTCGGCATGGTGCAGTGGAGCCCGGACACGACGTCGCGGCCCCCCGGCGGCGGCTACGAGTACAACGACTCGTCCATCACCGGCTTCAGCCTCACCCACATCGCAGGTCCGGGCTGCGGCGCGGCCGGCGACATACCGGTGCTGCCCACGGTCGGCACCGTGAACACCGGAGCCACGGACGCCTTCTCGCACGCCAACGAGTCGGCGTCGGCCGGTTCGTACAAGGTCGCGCTCAACAACCAGGTGACCACCGAACTGACCACGACGACGCGCAGCGGCATGGCACGCTTCACCTTCCCCTCGACCGCCCAGGCCAACCTGATCTTCAAACTCACGGGCAGTCAGAACGGCGCCACGTCGACGCAGTTCACGAAGGTCTCGAACACCGAGGTGAGCGGCCAGGTCACCAGTGGTCACTTCTGCGGCGCGGGCAACACGTACACGGTGTACTTCGACATGGTCTTCGACCAGCCGTTCGCCTCGCAGGGAACCTCGCTCGCCAAGACGTCCGCGGTCACCCCCGCGAAGCCCCGCACCGCGTCCAAGAACGCGGCCGAGAAGCCCAACAAGCCCGTACTGCACGGCAAAATGCCCGCGGCCGCGACACCGAAGGCTGCCAAGGACAGCGCCGCTCCCGGCGTTGCCGCGTCCAACGGCTACGTCACCTTCAACACCACCGGCAATCCGGTGGTGCAGGCCAAGGTCGGCATCTCGTACGTGTCGGTGGCCAACGCGGCGGCCAACCGGGCCGCGGAGAACACGGGGTGGGACTTCAACGCGACCCGCACCGCGGCACAGGACGCCTGGAACAGCGCGCTGGGCAAGATTCAGATCGCCGGCGGAACAGCCGCACAGCAGCAGATCTTCTACACCGCGCTCTATCACTCGCTGCTGCACCCGAACGTCATCAGCGACACCAACGGCCAGTACTTCGGCTTCGACGGCAGGACCCACACCGTCGACGCCGGTCACAAGGCGGCCTACGCCAACTACTCCGGCTGGGACATCTACCGTTCGCAGGCCCAGCTCGAAGCTCTAGTCGCGCCCCAAGTCGCCTCGGACACGGCACAGTCGATGGTCGACGACTACGCCCAGACCGGGCTCTTCCCCAAGTGGTCCGAGAACAACGGCGAGTCCTATGTGATGGTCGGCGACCCGGCGGACGCCATCATCGCCGACTACTACGCCTTCGGAGCCAGGGACTTCGACACCACGACCGCCCTCGCCGACATGGTGAAACAGGCGAGCACGGCCAACAACGACCGACCGGGCCTGAACTACCTGAACTCACCTGGATACATGCCGCACGACGGCAGTTACGGCTGCTGCAACTTCTACGGCCCCGTGGCCACCACGCTGGAGTACAACACCGCCGACTTCGCGATCTCCGCGATGGCCGGAGCTCTCGGCGACACCGGCAACCAGAAGACGTACGCCAACCGTGCCCAGGGCTGGCGCAACGTGCTCAACCCCGCTTCCGGCTTCGTCGAGCCGCGCAACGCGAGCGGATCCTGGACCGGCGGCTTCGACCCCACCAGCGGAACCGACATGGTCGAGGCCGACTCCTGGATCTACACCGGGATGGTCCCGTTCAACGTCGGCGGCCTCGCGCGCGCCAAGGGCGGCAACACGGCGATGGCCCACTACCTGGACACCGTGCTGCGCAGCTACACGGGCGACAAGGGGTACGCGTGGGTCGGCAACGAACCCAGCATCGAACTGCCCTGGGAGTACGACTACATCGGGCAGCCCTACAAGACCCAGGGCACCGTCCGGGCGATCCAGCAGCAGATCTGGTCGAACACCCCCGGCGGTCTGGCCGACGGCAACGACGACCTCGGCGCGATGAGCGCGTGGTACGTGTGGTCCGCCCTCGGCATGTTCCCCGAGACCCCGGGAACCGCCGATCTCGCCCTGGGCTCAGCGCTGTTCACCCAGGCCGTGATCACGCTTCCGTCGGGCAAGACGCTGACGATCAACGGGAACGGCGCCGCCGACAACGCCCCCTACGTGCAGTCCGCGACCTGGAACGGCTCCGCCTGGAACAACGCCTACGCCCCCACGTCGGCGATCACCGCCGGCGGCACCCTGACCTACACGCTCGGCACCGCCGCCAACACCTCCTGGGCGACGGCCGCGTCCGCCGCTCCGCCCTCCTACGCCGGTGACACCACGGCCCCGGCCTCGCCCCGTATCGGCGCCATCACCTCCGCGGTGGCGTCGAACCTGTGCGTGGACGACTCGAGTTCCTCCACCACCGACGGCAATCACGTCCAGATCTGGACCTGCAACAGCACGTACGCCCAGGACTGGATCGTCGCCGGTGACGGAACGGTCCGGACGCTCGGCAAATGCCTGGACGTCGACCACAGCGGGACCACCAACGGCACCCTGATCCAGCTCTGGACGTGCAACGGCACCGGAGCCCAGCAGTGGACCGCGGGCGCCAACGGTTCGCTGATCAACCCCCAGTCCAGACTGTGCCTGGACGACCCCAACTCCACGACGACGACCGGCACCCAGCTCCAGCTCTACACCTGCAACGGCACCGCCGCCCAGAACTGGAAACTGCCGACCTGACCCACCGGCCGGCACGCCGAGTGAGCCGGCGCGGAACCCGTGGGCCCCGGCCTCCCGGTCGGGGCCCACGGCACGCCGTCCACTGGAGCCTGCACCCTCCCCGAGTTTCGCCGCACCGGAGTGCGTCAACCGCGGTGCCTGATCGGCAATCATCAGTTCCTGCTGTTAATGTGCAGTTGCATATCACTCGCAATAACGTCGGAGGACGTTGGACATGGCGGTTTACACGCTCCCGGAGCTTCCGTACGACTACGCGGCGCTCGAACCGGTCATCAACCCGCAGATCGTCGAGCTGCACCACGACAAGCACCACGCGGCGTACGTCAAGGGCGCGAACGACACCCTGGAGCAGCTCGCGGAGGCCCGCGACAAGGAGCAGTGGGGCTCGATCAACGGCCTCGAGAAGAATCTGGCCTTCCACCTCTCGGGTCACATCCTTCACAGCATCTACTGGCACAACATGACCGGCGACGGCGGTGGCGAGCCGCTCGCGGCGGACGGTGTCGGCGACCTCGCGGACGCCATCACCGAGTCCTTCGGCTCCTTCGCCGGTTTCAAGGCCCAGCTCACCAAGGCCTCCGCGACCACGCAGGGTTCGGGCTGGGGTGTGCTCGCGTACGAGCCCCTGAGCGGGCGGCTGATCGTCGAGCAGGTCTACGACCACCAGGGCAACGTGGGTCAGGGCTCGACCCCGATCCTCGTCTTCGACGCCTGGGAGCACGCCTTCTACCTCCAGTACAAGAACCAGAAGGTCGACTTCATCGACGCGATGTGGGCCGTCGTCAACTGGCAGGACGTGGCCCGGCGTTACGCAGCGGCCAAGGAGCGCGGCGACAGCCTGCTGCTCGCACCGTGAGCACGGCGGGCGCGGCGTGACGCCGTGAGCGCGTCCCCGGCCGCGTCCGCGCGGACGTCCTGCTCGTGATCGTCTTCTCAACCTTCACCCGCAGGCGGTACGACGGAAGGGCTCCCACACGGACATGACGTGTGGGAGCCCTTCCGTCTCGGGGCCGGGGTCAGCGGCCGGAGAGTTCCTCACGGACGGTGCGGGCGGCGGCGACCAGGTTCTCCAGCGAGGCGCGGGTCTCGGGCCAGCCGCGGGTCTTCAGACCGCAGTCGGGGTTGACCCACAACCGCTCGGCGGGGATGGCCCTCAGCCCCGAACGCAGCAGTTCGGCGGCTTCCGCACTGCTCGGGACGCGCGGCGAGTGGATGTCGTACACGCCGGGTCCGGCCTCGCGCGGGTAACCGTGCGCGGCGAGTTCACGGGCGACCTGCATGTGCGAGCGGGCGGCTTCGAGACTGATGACGTCGGCGTCGAGATCGTCGATGGCCTGGACGACGTCCCCGAACTCGGCGTAGCACATGTGCGTGTGGATCTGGGTGTCCGGCCGGACACCCGCGGTGGTGAGACGGAACGCCTCGGTGGCCCAGGCCAGGTAGGCGGGCCGGCCGGAGGAGCGCAGCGGGAGGGTTTCGCGCAGTGCGGGTTCGTCGACCTGGATGACCGAAGTCCCGGACGCCTCGAGGTCGTTCACCTCCTCGCGCAGCGCGAGGGCGACCTGCCGGGCGGTGTCGCCGAGCGGCTGGTCGTCGCGGACGAAGGACCAGGCGAGCATGGTGACCGGTCCGGTGAGCATGCCCTTGACCGGCTTGGTGGTGAGGGACTGGGCGTACGTCGTCCAGCGCACCGTCATCGGCTCGGGGCGGGAGATGTCACCGGCCAGGATCGGCGGACGGACATAGCGCGTGCCGTAGGACTGCACCCAGCCATGCTGCGTGGCCAGGTATCCCGTCAGCTGCTCGGCGAAGTACTGGACCATGTCGTTGCGTTCGGCCTCGCCGTGCACGAGGACGTCCAGGCCGGTCTTCTCCTGGAAGGAGATCACCTCCCGGATCTCGGACTTGATGCGCTCCTCGTAGCCGGCCGTGCCGATACGCCCGGTCCGCAGATCGGCGCGGGCGGTGCGCAGTTCGCCTGTCTGCGGGAACGAGCCGATGGTCGTGGTGGGGAGCAGCGGCAGGCCCAGGTGGGTGCGCTGGGCCGCGGCCCGTTCGGCGTAGGGCTGGGAGCGTCGCGCGTCGGCCGCGGTGACGGCCTCGGTGCGGGCCCGTACGGCGGGATCGCGGGTGATGGCGGAGTGCGCGCGCGAGGCCAGGTCGGCTCGGTTCGCGGCGAGTTCGGCCGTGATGGTGTCGGTGCCGCGGCCCAACCCCTTGGCGAGGGTGACGATTTCGGCGCTCTTCTGCCGGGCGAAGGCGAGCCAGCGCAGGACCTGCGGCTCGATGTCCCGTTCGGCGGACGCGTCGAGGGGGACGTGGAGGAGGGAGCAGGAGGCGGCCACGTCGACCCGGTCGGCCAGGCCGAGCAGGGTGCCGAGCGTGGCCAGCGACTTGGCCAGATCGTTGATCCAGATGTTGCGCCCGTCGACCACGCCGGCGACCAGGCGTTTGCCGGGCAGTCCGCCGACGGCGGCCAGCGCGTCCAGGTTGGCGGCCGCGGCGCCGGTGAAGTCCAGCGCGAGACCTTCGACCGGGGCCTTGGCGAGGACCGGCAGGGCTTCGCCGAGCCGGTCGAAGTAGGAGGCCACCAGGAGCTTGGGCCGGTCGGAGAGGGTGCCGAGAACCCGGTAGGCGCGCTCGGCCGCCTTCAACTCTGCGGGGGTGCGGTCCTGGACGAGGGCGGGCTCGTCGAGCTGCGCCCATTCAGCGCCCGCCGCGCGCAGGTCGGCGAGGACCTCCGCGTACACCGGGAGCAGCCGGTCGAGCAGGGTGAGCGGGTCGAAGTCGGCAGCCACGTCGGGGGCCGGCTTGGCGAGCAGCAGATAGGTGACCGGACCGACGAGCACGGGGCGGGCCGCCGCTCCCAGGGCCAGGGCTTCGCGCAGCTCCGTGACCTGCTTGGTGGAGTCGGCCGAGAAGACGGTCTCCGGCCCCAGTTCCGGGACGAGGTAGTGGTAGTTGGTGTCGAACCACTTGGTCATCTCCAGGGGTGCCACGTCCTGGGTGCCGCGGGCCATGGCGAAGTACCCGTCGAGAGGATCACCGTCGACGGCTTCCCGGTGGCGCCCGGGGATCGCGCCGACCATGACCGTGGTGTCGAGGACGTGGTCGTAGAGGGAGAAGTCGCCGGTGGGGAGCTCGTCGATGCCGGCTCCTGCCAGCTGCCGCCAGTGGGCGCGGCGCAGTTCGGCAGCGGTGTCGCGGAGGGCGTCGGCGGTGACCCGGCCCTTCCAGTACCCCTCGATCGCCTTCTTCAGTTCCCGGTGCTGCCCCTGCCGGGGGTAGCCGTACAAGGTGGCCCGTGCGGGCGTGGCCGCGGGCTTGGTGGTCACGGAGATCTCCTTCGCGAGATGAATCCCTGAGATCCCGGAGACGGGACGAGAGCGCGAAGGGTGACGAACCGGACGGAGACCGGCCGCACGCCATGGAGCGCCGCCGTCCGCCTGGTATGTACGCCGACCCGCCCACGAGGTCACCGGAATGTCCGTGCGCGAGTGGTTCGCGTACGGGCAGTTGGCAGGTCTTCGGACTCGCGGGCACGCCCTCCCGACCGGAGGACACCTACTGGCCGTCGCTTCCCAGACCCGGTACGTCGGATCCAGTGCGTATGACGGCGGTCGTTCCCGCTCACCGCTGCGGGGCAGTCCCGGATTCCCACCGGGTTCCCTCTTGCGACGCATCCCGTCTGGCGGACGGGGCGAACCAGCTGCACTGCACAGCCTAGGGGGCAAAGCACTCGCGCGGCCGATCGCATCTGTCATCCGGATGGTGAGGTCGAACACGCGAAGGGCACGCGGGGGAGTGGCCATGGCGGGAAGTCCCCGTGGATCGACAAGGACGCAGGCCCGTTCGTCGGGAACTCCTGACCGTTCCACGAACTGACGGTCGGCAAGCTTGATAGCCTCCTCGGGCCAGTCGAGCCACATCCGAGGCCAGGGAATCCGGTGAGAATCCGGAACTGACGCGCAGCGGTGAGGGGAACGGGCGGGGCACGCGAGCCACTGGGAGACCGGGAAGGCGTCCCGTCCGGATGAACCCGAGTCCGAAGACCTGCTGGCACCTCCGCGCCCGCGCGAAGGAACGTCCGCAGGCCAGGCTCCGCGTACGAGCCCCGACACCGAGGCAGGCATGCCCGTGCTCCGTGCTGTTTCCCCTTCTCTCACATCAGCCCTGTCGCCCTCGGCCCGCAGGGGCTCGAAGCGCGACACCGAGGGCGTCGCGAAGTCCGTCGCCGCATCGTTCCCTTCGACCGCCGGCATCGGCAACGGCCACTGCGACGTTGCCGAACGCGAGCGGTTCGGTGCGTGACATGACGTCTCGACAGCGACCCGACGACGGTCCCGCGTTGCGCACCCCTGCCGAACCGGCACCGTGCCGGATCGTCGTCTGCCGGGACTGCTGCTGCGGAAGCCCGAAGGTCACCGGAGTGGATCACGCTCAGCAGACCGCGCGGCTGGCCGAGCAGGCACCCGTGCGGATCGCGGCCTGCCTCGACGTGTGCGAACACGCCAACGTGATCGTCGTCCAGCCCTCCACGGCCGCACGCGCCGCGGGCGCCCGCCCGGTCTGGCTCGGCCTCGTCAACGACCTCGACGCTACCGAGGACATCGCCGCCTGGGTACGAGCCGGCGGACCTGGCGTCGCCCCCTGCCCCGACATCCTCGACCTCTACGTCTTCACTCCGCCCCGGAGGGCGCGATGAGCGCGAGGGCCGGCAGCGCGCGCGTTGGGGAGTGGAGGTCGCCCGGGCGAGCCGGGCACGGAACGCTTAGCCGGGTGTGTCTCGCCGGTCCTTCTGGTGGTCCACCGGTCAGTGCAGGATGCTGACGGCACGGGCAATGACCAGGAGGGAGGTCAGGAGCGCGGCGACGCTCTGAACGCTCATCAGCAATTTCGCACGGGTGGACAGGGGCATTGTGTCGGTCGGGCTGAAGGCGGTGGAGTTCGTCACGGACACGTACAGGTAGTCCACGAGATCGGGCACCCAGTCAGAGGTGATGCTGGCGCCATCGGCGACCTCTTCCACCGCGTCGTCGTTCTCGTCCTGAGAGAAGCGGAAGTCCGCCAGCGGCAGCTCGTCGCGGCGGAGTTGCGTACGTGCCACCGGACCGCCACGGTCCAGTTCCCAGTAGGCGAGGCCGAAAGCGATGATGTTGGTGAGCCATACCTGCAGAGCGGCCACCAGCAAGGACCGGCCGTCCTTCACCTCGGCATGGACCAGCTCGTGGATGAGGATGCCGAGCGCGGTGAGATTGCTGGCCACGATGACGAGCACGAGAGCCAGCGAGTGGAACCTGAAGGTGGCGGTCTGCCGGGTGAGCCTCTTGGGGGTTGATCGCGATCAGCGGTACCAGGAGCAGTAGTTCCAAAGAGGGCAGTACATAGCGTGGTGCGATCAGGAGCTGCTGCGGCAGGGCCAGGTACAGGGTGATGGCGATGAGCGTGGCGACGACTCCCGGCAGTCGGGGTTCGCCGCGGCGTTCGTGCCGCGGGTGCTTGACGCGGGCTTCGGCCCGGCTCGTCACCATGGTGATGTCCTCCCGCGCGCGTCTGAACCCGGCGTTTCGTGATCGTCTACCCTTCCACGAGGTTTGCAGACCGGGCTGGTGTGGGTGGACGGGGGTTCGCGGGCGTGTCGCCCGGCGGATCAAGGCGGCGGCATGCCACGGAGCTGAGCGAGAACAGCCGCGTGCCGGCCTTGCGTCCGCGGGAACAGCGGGGTACAGGACGCCCAGGACGACATCCACGGCTGACATCGCCGACGCCGGACAGGGACGTCCCTCATCACGGTCCGTTACCCTTGGCGCGCCACGGCCGCCCGCGGAGATCCGGCCCGAACCCGCCCCCGGCATTGGTCCAGGAGCCAGTCCCACGATGGGTGACGATCCGTCAATCCATTCGCATCCAGACGCTCCGTCATCCACGGGGCATCCCCGGTTCCCGGTCGGTAGCGGCGTGGCGGTGGCGGGCGTAGGCGACGGCGAGGGAGAGCAGGCCTGCGGAGGTGGCACGGGAACATCAACGATCTCCAAGCCATCGGGGTCTCCGAACGTCCTGATCACGACGGCTTTCATCTCTGCTCCTCGGGTCGGCGGAAAGGCGGATCGCGGTTGCTGCGTTCGCGGGTCGAGCCGGCCCACGCATCCGTGCCATCACCGGCAAAGTGCCGGGACTTCGGGGAAAGCACCGCCAGTCTTCGGGTCACGTTCTGACGTCGACCGCCGGCCCCACAGGACACCGTGTTCTTGAGTCGCAGCACCTAGAGAACACCTGATGACCGGCGGTAGCCGGTCATCAGCCGCATCTTCGGTCAGGCACGCCAGACTGCTCCCAAACGGCGAACAGAATGCCCTGGAACACCAGCCGTCCGGATGCCGTTTGCGCCCGGGACAGCGAGTGCGGCGCTCGATCATTGGCAACAGCGGTTCGATCGTCGCCCGCACTCGTCCTCAACATGCCGGGGCTTCGGCCGAGCCGCCCCAAACCCCGGATCACCACTTCCGGAGCCATCCAGCCACCTCGAAGATCATTCCGCTGGGAATTCCAAGTCCGGGCTTCGGTGAGTGAGGCGGGAGAAATCGGAGACCCGGGAGTACTAGGTGTCGTCGCTGCGTGAGTCTGCTCCCGACTTCAGTACGTGGGCCGTGCGGCTGGGCGATCCCGCCCCACATTGGAGGTTTCGCGTGTCTGTTTCCACCTCGTCCAATCCGCTCGCCGAGTTGTCCGCTGCAGGAGTGTCGGTGTGGCTGGACGACCTGTCCCGCGAGCTGCTGGCCGGTGGCGAGCTGAATAGCTTGATCGCCGGCAAGCACGTAGTCGGGGTCACCACGAATCCCACGATCTTTGCCTCGGCGCTGTCGAAGGGTGATCGGTACAGCGATCAGCTGGCGCGCCTTGGCGCACGAGGCGAGGAGGTTGACGAGGCAGTCTTCGCGCTGACCACTGACGACGTGCGCGAGGGCTGCCGTGCGTTGAGGGAGGTCTACCGGAGCAGCGGCGGGGTGGACGGGCGGGTCTCGATCGAGGTCGATCCGAGGTTGGCCCGTGATGCCGATGCCACGGGCACGCAGGCGGTGAAGCTGTGGGAGACGGTGGGGGAGCCGAACCTGTTCGTGAAGATTCCGGCGACGAGTGAGGGACTGACCGCGATCACCGGTGCTGTCGCCCGGGGGATCAGCGTCAACGTCACGCTGATCTTCTCCCTGGATCGGTACCTGGAGGTGATGGACGCCTACCAGACCGGTCTGGAGCGGGCGCTGGAGGCAGGGCTTGACCTGTCGGGGATCCACTCGGTGGCCTCGTTCTTCGTCTCGCGTGTCGACACCGAGGTCGACCGCCGTCTCGACGCGGCGGACAGCCCACGGGCCCAGGCGCTGAAGGGCAAGGCCGCGGTCGCCAACGCCCGGCTGGCGTACCAGGTGTACGAGCAGGTGGTGGCCGGGGCGCGCTGGCGGCGCCTGGCCGCGGCCGGGGCGAACGTCCAGCGCCCCTTGTGGGCGTCCACCGGCGTGAAGAACCCGGACTACCCGGACACGATGTACGTCAGCGACCTGGTCATCGCCGGCACGGTCAACACCATGCCCGGCGCCACGCTGACCGCGTTCGCCGACCACGGCACCGTGCTCGCCCGCGCGCCGAAGGCCGAGGACTACGCCGCCGCCGAAGTCCACCTGGCGTCGCTGAAGGAGGCCGGTGTCGACTTCGCGGACGTGACGGACACCTTGGAGCGTGAGGGGCTGGAGAAGTTCGAGGCCAGCTGGGTGGAGCTCGCGGCCTTGGTCGACAAGGCCATGCGTTCCACTGCCGAGGCCGCAGACGCTGGTGCGACGGATGCCGGTCTGCTGGCGATCTACCTCAACGACCACTACACGGGTGCGACCGGTGGCCTGGAGCTCTTTCAGCGCGCCGCCGGGGCCCGCAAAGACAAGCAGGCAGAAGCGGTTCTGACGGACCTGGCCCGTCAGGTGGAGCAGGACCGGGACGCTCTGGCGCAGATCATGGCTGACCTCGGAGTATCCGTCGATAGGACCAAGGTTGCCATGGGCTGGGTCGCGGAGAAGGCAGGGCGCCTGAAGACCAACGGTCACCTCTTCTCCCGCTCCCCGCTCAGCGACGTCCTGGAAGCCGAAGCGATGCTCCTCGGGGTCCTGGGCAAGGCAGCCGGCTGGCGCACCCTGCGCGTCCTGGCCGACACCGACCGGCGCCTGGACGCCTCGTGGCTGGACACCCTGCTGGAACGCGCCGAGCGGCAGAGCACCGCCCTGGAAGAGTTGCGGACCGCGGCTGTCACCCGAGCGCTCATCCATCAGACCGCGCCCAGCAATTGACCCTCCGCGCTGATTCCGCACCTTCCCCGCGGCGGTGCGGATGGCCGCGGCCCGCAGGATGACGGACCTTACGCGGACGGCAGTGATGAGGCACCCCTGATACGGGACCTCTGCTGCTCTTCACCCACCGGCTTGATGAAGGAGCAACGGCATGGCGAGTGACCAGACCGGCAGCACGGCAGGACGCGACGGTTCCTTGGCGTTTCCGGTAGCGGAGCGGGCCGGCTGGGACGAGGTGGACGTGCGGGCGGTGGACACCGCGCGGCTGCTGGCAGCCGACGCGGTGCAAAAGGTCGGCAACGGCCACCCGGGCACGGCGATGAGCCTGGCGCCGCTGGCCTACCTGCTGTTCCACAACGTCATGCGGCACGACCCGGCCGATGACCAGTGGCTGGGCCGGGACCGGTTCGTACTGTCCTGCGGTCACTCCAGCCTCACCCTGTACATCCAGCTCTACCTGGCAGGCTTCGGCCTGGAACTGTCGGACCTGGAGGCGTACCGGACCTGGGATTCGGCTACCCCCGGTCACCCCGAGCATCGGCATACCCCAGGTGTGGAGATCACCACCGGACCGCTCGGCCAGGGTTTGGCCGGCGCCGTGGGCATGGCGCTGGCCGCCCGACGCGCACGCGGCCTGCTGGACCCCGACGCGGAGCCGGGCACCAGCCCCTTCGACCACCACGTCTATGTGGTCGCCTCCGACGGCGACCTGATGGAAGGTGTCGCATCCGAGGCCGCGTCGCTGGCCGGGCACCAGGAACTCGGCGACCTCACTGTCTTCTACGACTCCAACCACATCTCGATCGAGGACGACACCGACGTCTCTTTCAGCGAGGACGTCCCGGCCCGCTTCGCCGCCTACGGCTGGCATGTCCAGACCGTCGACTGGACGGTGACCGGCAGCTACGTCGAGGATGTCGACGCCCTGCTCGCCGCAATCAATGCGGCCCGGGAGGAGACCGGCCGCCCCTCGCTGATCATGTTGCGCACCCTGATCGGCTGGCCGGCCCCGACCAAGCAGAACACCGGCAAGGCACACGGTTCCGCGTTGGGCGAGGACGAGGTCGCCGCCACGAAGAAGCTGCTGGGGTTCGACCCCAAGGCGCACTTCACCGTCGAGGACGAGGTCTTGGCCCGCACCCGGCAGACAGCTGAGCGCGGCCGGCAGGCACACGCTGCGTGGGACGAGACGTTCGCGGCATGGCAGAAGGCCCACCCCGGACGCGCCGAATTGCTGGAGCGGCTGCACAAGCAGGAATTGCCCGATGGCTGGGCCGACGCCCTCCCGGTCTTCTCCGCTGATGCCAAGGGCATGGCGACCCGCGCCGCCTCGGGCAAGGTCCTCACCGCGCTCGCGCCGGTCCTGCCGGAGCTGTGGGGCGGCTCGGCCGACCTCGCTTCCAGCAACAACACCACCATGGACGACGAGCCGTCCTTCATTCCCGCCGACCGCCAGACCAAGGACTGGAAGGGCGGCCCCTACGGGCGGACCCTGCACTTCGGCATCCGTGAACACGCCATGGGCGCAATCCTCAACGGCATCGCCCTGCAGAGCCTGACCCGCCCCTACGGCGGCACCTTCCTCACCTTCTCCGACTACATGCGTCCCGCCGTCCGCCTGGCCGCCCTGATGCGGCTGCCCGCCACCTACATCTGGACCCACGACTCCATCGGGCTCGGCGAGGACGGGCCCACCCACCAGCCCGTCGAACACCTTGCCGCGCTGCGCGCCATCCCTGGCCTCGACGTCGTCCGGCCTGCCGATGCCAACGAGACCACCGCCTGCTGGCAGACGATCCTCGAACACAGCGACCGGCCCGCCGGCCTGATCCTGTCCCGGCAGAATCTGCCGGTCCTGGACCGTGCCAACGGCGCCCACGCTCCCGCCCGGGAAGCGGCCCGCGGCGGATACGTTCTCGCCGACGCAGCCGACGGGACACTGCCCGAGGTGATCCTGGTCGCCACCGGCTCCGAGGTCCACATCGCCCTCGACGCCCGCGACCTGCTGGCCGCGGACGGCCTGGCGGTACGGGTGGTGTCGATGCCGTGCCGGGAGTGGTTCGCCGTCCAGCCGACGGAGTACCAGGACGACGTCCTGCCTCCGGCCGTGCGGGCCCGGGTCAGCGTCGAGGCGGCCATCGGGCAGGGGTGGCGTGACGTGGTCGGCGACGCCGGACGCATCGTCAGCCTGGAACACTACGGCGCCTCCGCCGACTACCAGCGCCTCTACACCGAGTTCGGCATCACCGCGCAGGCGGTTGCCGCGGCAGCCCGCGACAGCATCCGCGACACACAACAGGCACCCCGACCCGGCGGCCACCAGCAGGCCGCCACCCCCACCGGCGGCGGCACCGGCGACCGCCCCGACCGCCCCTAGATGGCGTGCAGCATGAGGGGCTTGCCGCGATGGTGACAGACGTCGGCGATGTCCTGAAGGGCCGCCGCGGCCACGTGGGGGTTGGGCTGGTGACAAGGGCGCCGTCGGCATCGTGATAGCGGGCGGGTGCATCGAGCACGGGTGCTTCGTCATGGTTCAACCCCATACGAGGCCGTGGACACTGCGGCTGGCGGCGGACCACCCGGCCCGCGCCCGCTGGGAAGGACGGAGCCTGAGACGGTCCGGTGTACTCAAGAGGGGGTGCCCTTTCTCCGTGGCCTCTGCTGCGGCCGGCCGAGGGGGCTCACGAGACACCGAGCGGTTGAGCTCCGCGACGGCGTCACCGGGCTCAGAACGGCGCGGTTCCTTCCCCGAGGAAGGCCACGGACGTTTCGTCATGAGGGCCGGTCAGAAGACGGATCTGGCGTACCTGGCCGCTTTCCAGGCGCAATCGAACCCCCGCGCCCCTCAGGGTGCTTGCCGTCCCTAGTGAAACATTGCGCAGTACGCCACCCCATAGCCCCGTGGTGGGGAGCAACATGCCTAGGTCGACCTCCACAGCGATCTGCTGGCTATCAAGGACTATCCAGCCGTCTTCGGAGCGCAGGTAATCGGCCATCCCCCCATCCTTCACCCACAGGGCACCCTTTGTCGGGAAAGGCCACTCTGCGAGCGCCGGCGCAGACTGCTTGTATGGAATGGCGGCAGGCTCCCGACCTTCTCTGAATTCGATCGTTTGTTCAAATCGCTGCTGGAGGGCATCCTGGCGCATCGCGCGGGTGCAGCCTCCTTCCTCGCGGTGGCCTTCACCTGCACTTATTGGTGATCCGGTAGTGATTCTGTCGACAGCGGGTATCAGTTTGTCCTCACCGGATGCGAAGCGGAGGACGAAGTGGACTGGGGACAGTTCGGGCAGAAGCTGGCAGCGATGGCACACGACCTCCTGGCGCAGGATTCGTTCGATGCCACCTTGCGGAGGATCACGGAATCGGCTGTGGAACTGGTCGAGGGCTGCGATGGGGCGGGCATCCTGGTGCTGCATGACCACGAGGTGGAAACGCTCGCCCCCACGGACCCTCTGGTGGTCGACAGTGATCGACTCCAGGCGGAGCTGGGGCAGGGCCCGTGCTTCGACGCGGCTCACAGCGCGCGGGGGGAGCGGGTCTTTCGGATCGCCGACCTCACCGAGGAGGGGTCACGCTGGCCGCTCTTCGCGCCACGGGCCTTCGAGCTGGGCGTGGGAAGCATGATGGGATTCCTGCTTTTCACCGATGCCGAGGAGTTCGGGGCGCTGAACTTCTACTCACGCAAGACCGGCTCGTTCACCGCAGACAGCGAACAGGCCGGGCTCCTGCTTGCCTCCCACGCGGCCATCGCGTTTTCGAGCGCCCGCACCCATGCTCAGATGGAGCATGCCATCGGCACCCGCCACGTCATCGGCGAGGCCATGGGCATCCTCATGGGCCGCAACGACCTGACCGAACAACAAGCGTTCGACGTACTGCGCTGCTACTCGCAGGAGACCAACATCAAGCTCCGTGAGGTGGCCCGCCGGGTCTGCGACACGGGTGGCGTACCGCGAACCCCGCCCGGCGAAGATCCGTTTCACGACCACGACGACCGCCGCAGCTAGGGGCCCGCTGTACAGCAGCTGGATACAGCGACCACAGCAGCCCGCCGTACCCCTCAGCGCTCTTTGAAGATCGTCGAGTTCCGCGGCGGCACCATCTCCGTCGACCCTGAGTACCGGGACTGCACCCGCATCACCTTCACCTTCGCCGCCGAACCGTCGAAATCATCGGCCCCCTCCGCCATGCCCGAGGCGGTCCGCCCCGACACCGAAGGAGGCCGGTGACCCTGCCGCCACTTCCGGGCCCCGCCCGAAGATGGCATACCGCAACCCTTCTGAACTGCGATCGTAAGGAGAGTGCGAGGCTCCGGTGGCGTCGTTGGTGGCGCGGCACACGGGCCAGACGGCGGAGCCCGTTGCAGAGGCACGTGCGAGAGGCGGCGGGCGGATCAATGTGCGTTCACGCTCGCAAGTGCTGGGTACTCGCCGCTCGGCACGGCCCGATCATCAGGTGAGAGGCGACCATGACGACCTACGGCTACTTCCTCTCGTCCGAGGAGTTCACCCCGGCAGAATTGATCGCTCAAGCGCGCGCCGCGGAACAGGCCGGATTCACGGCGCTGGCGATTTCCGACCACTTTCACCCGTGGAACGACGAGCAAGGGGAGAGCTCCTTTGTGTGGTCGATGATCGGCGCCCTGTCCCAGGTGTGCTCGCTGCCGATCACTACGCTGGTCACCTGCCCCACCGTGCGGATGCATCCAGCCATCAACGCACAGGCCGCAGCAACCGCAGCCGTGCTGACGAGGGGCCGTTTCCGGTTCGGCCTGGGCACCGGTGAGGCGCTCAACGAGCACATCCTGGGAGACCCCTGGCCCGATGCGTCTGAGCGCATGGACATGCTGGAAGAAGCGGTGCAGCTGATGCGGAAGCTGTTCACCGGCGAACAGACCACGCACAAGGGTCGGCACTACACGGTGGAGAACGCCCGTCTCTACACGCTGCCGGCAGAGCCGCCGCCGCTCTACGTATCGGGCTTCGGGCCGCGTGCAGCCGAGTTGGCCGGCCGGATCGGCGACGGATTCGTGACGATGAGCCCGGACGAGGGCCTGGTCGGGCAGTTCCGCCGGGCCGGAGGCGGCCAGAAGCCCGTCATCGGGGGGTTGAAGGTCTGCTGGGCCGCGGACCGGGCGCAGGCCGTCAAGACCGTCCATCGGCTGTGGCCCAACCAGCAGCTTCCCGGCGAACTTGCTCAGCTCCTGCCTACTCCTGCGCACTTCGAGCAGGCTTCCACTCTGGTCACGGAGGAGATGATGGCCGACGCGGTCGTCTGCGGCGACGACAGGGATGCGCACCTGGGTGCCGTAACGCAATTCGCCGACGCCGGCTTCGACGAGGTCTATGTCAATCAGATCGGACCTGACCAGGAAGGCTTCTTCGACTTCTACCGCACCCGGATCCTTCCCCAATTGAACTGAACTGAGCCACGGCCGGCCGGCTTCGATCGGGCGGCAACTGGGCCCCAGAAGACGACGCGAGGGGTCCGGAGTCGGCTGCCGGACCCCTCGCTGTTGCGCGCATGAACCGGTGCGCGGCGCCCTGTTCAGCGCCGCGGCCTGCAAGCCGGGCGCAGTGCTGAACGGACGGAAGCGACCCGCGGGTGGGGGATGGGAGCCGCTTCGCTTTCATCGTGTCGCCGGACAAGGCGATCGGCGACGCGATGAGGTCGTTCGGGTGAGGACTACGTCGCGTTCGCGTGGGCAGGCGGTGCGTTCGCTGGTCAGCGCGATGAACGGTTGGCCCGACTGGGTCCCGGGGACTGCTGTGACCGTGCCGGCTCCCGTGGCGCAAAGGTGGGACGGGCACTGGTCAGAGACAACGCCCGACTGGACAGACATGGCCGCCGCCGACCAGCCGCGTCATGAAAGGCGGCCGACAGCCCAGCACTCGGACTGATCATTGTCGGTCTCGGCCTAGCGCAAGACCAGAACCCCAACTCGGCATCCGAGGCGACTAGTTGGTCGGTGACAGGCACAGGTTGCTGGGAGGCCGGGTTTGTGGGTGAGAGCTGGGGCAGGCGGGATTTTGTGCTGTGGACCGGAGGCGCGCCCAGCGGAGTAAGCCGTGCGGCCCGCAGCCGTCGTTGGTGGTCTGTGTAGCTCTCCTCTGTGCGGCGTGTCCCGTAGCTCTCGTTCGAGCCCGCCTCCGCTGTTTCTGGCGGTGGTCTGGACGCGCTGTTCAGGAGGGATCTCCGCGTGCAGACTGTGATGTCCGCTCGTCGCCCGCACACCGACAACGCCTCCAAGCCTCACAGTGCTCCATCCGTCCCCGTGGACCGCGGCGAGCAGTGACGCGACCTTGGTCCGCAACGCCCCGCAGGCGTTCCGGACCAAGGTCCCACTGGTCCGCGCGGTACCGAAAGGCGGCAGCCCGGAAGGGCGCGAAGCGTTGACGTTCCCGGCAGCGATGCACGGAACAGATCGCAAAGCCTTCCCGCTCCTTGAAGCTGGTGTAACCGCAGCGAGGCACGTGTGCGGTCCGTCTCCATGGAGCAACGTGCATCGAATGTGCGTCGTACTGGGACCGGCCATCTGAGGCACCCGCACTCGCGCGTGGCGTGAGTGTGATCCCGGGTCAGGGGGTGGTCGGCCTTTCCCGGTGTGCCGTACTGCCGGGTTCGAAGACTGTGAGTTCATCACGGCCGGTGAGGCGGTCCGGTGCCGGTGTCCCGACAGCGCCTCGCACGGTCCAGACGCGGCAGCTCCGGCCCGCTCAAGACGATCACCGCGATCAACGCGATCATGGGGCGCGTCACCGACCGGCGCGGCGACCTCTGCACGCCGACCGCCAGCCGTATCGTCCACAAGAACGCCCTGGTCGCCCTCGAAGACCTGCGGATCAAGAACATGTCGGCGTCGGCGTCCGGCACGATCGCCGGTCCCGGCCGCCAGGTCGTGCCGAAACGCGGTCTGAACCGGGCCATGCTCGACAAGGGCTGGCACCGCCTCGAACTCGCCCTCACCAACGCCGCACGGTACGTGGGCACACGCATGGCCAGCGAAGCAGGAACCCCTCAGCCGGGCGACCGGCCGAACCCCCGCATAGGGAATCCCCTCCTTTCGGAGGGGGAGGAAGTCAACCGTCCGGCAAGGCGTCGCAGGTCGGCGCCTTGTGGCGGGCCCAGGCGGCGCTGCGGTTGGGTGGCACGGGCCTGGCGGATGACTCTCATGCCCTGCTCGCCGGTGGTCCTGACGGGGCCGGGGCGGCCGGCAGGTGGCGGCGTTCGGTGGCCTGTCGGCTGGCGACGCCGAGGGCGTGGGTGAGATCGGCCCAGCTGGCGCCCGCGTCGCGGGCGGTTTCGACCGGGCCGGTCTCCCATCCGGTCGAGCTGCTCGCGGAGTTGTCGCAACAGCATCAGTGACCCGAGGGCCTGCTCTGGGCGCTGCATGGCATCGGAAGTGTCCGGGGCCTGCAGTCGGGCTTCGTGCAAGGCGTCGTCCATTGCGTTGAGGGCGGCCGCGGCGGCGAGCAGCGGCGCCGGGCTGTGGGTGTGTGCTGGTTGTGGACGGTTGGACGGCCGGGATCACAAACTCGCCGAGCTTGTCATCGCAATGACGACGTCATGTTTGTCATCCATTGGATGACGTGTTACAACGGTGTCAGTGAGGCGCATTGGCCGCAACTGCCTGAACCTGCTGGAGGTGTTTTCACGATGTTGATGCGTACTGACCCCTTCCGTGAGCTGGACCGGCTGACGCAGCAGCTGATGAGCCCGGGCACCTGGTCGAAGCCGTCGGCGATGCCGATGGACGCCTACCGCGAGGGCGACCAGTACGTGGTGGCCTTCGACCTTCCCGGCGTCACCGCGGACGCGATCGACATCGACGTCGAACGGAACATGCTCACTGTCAAGGCCGAGCGCCGGCCGGTGGCGAAGGCCGACGATGTGCAGATGGAACTGTCCGAACGGCCGCTGGGCGCCTTCTCCCGCCAGATCGTGCTCGCCGACACCCTCGACACCGAGCACATTGAGGCCGACTACGACGCGGGCGTGCTCACCCTGCGCATCCCGATCGCCGAGCGCGCCAAGCCCCGCAAGATCTCCATCGCCGTCGGGGCCGGCCACAAGGAGATCTCCGGCTGACACCGGCCTGACCGGCGCGGAGGACGGGCATCTGATCTCCCCCTCACCCCGCCCTCCGTGCCGCCTCCGGCGGTTTGAAGAACAAGAAAGGGGTGGCGGTCGAGATGACACTGCGACGCGAAGCGTTCCTCGATCACGTCAAGGAACGCGGTGAGTACGGCACTGTGGATGAAGCCGAGCGTGCGGCCCGTGTGGTACTCGCCCTGCTTGGCGCACACCTGGTCGGCGAAGTTCGCGCCCTGCTCGCGGCACGCCTGCCGGATGAATTCGCCCTGATCCTGCTCAACCCACTGCAAAGCGCCGAGCCGCTGCCGCCGGAGCGTTTCGTGCGGGCGACCGCGGCCTGGATCGAGGGCGCCACCGAGCAGACCGCTACCTGGGACGTCAGCGCCGTGCTGTCCACGGCCGCCGACGCCGCCGGCGACGACCTACTGGGGCAGATCCTGCTCCAGCTCCCCGCCGGCTACGACCTCCTCTTCGGCCGCCTCCAACCCACCTGACCACCAGTGGCGAGGCGGGCAGGTGGCACAGCCCTCTCGCCCCGGAAGCAGAAGGAAACGGGAGACCGTTCTCAGGCCGAGCCCCTCACACGCTGGTGATGTGACGGACCTTCCGGCAAGAAATGCCCGGAATACTGAGATCTGACCACGACTCAGAAATGGTGCATGAGCGTCCAGGGATCGGCGCAAGTCCTGCCTGAACGGATACGTCCGGGTACTTTTCGGCGCCGCATGTATCCGTCCAGGCAGGACCCCTTCACCGGCTGTGTCGCGAGCCGGGAGATCCGGCCGGTCCCTGCAGGGCAGTCCGTTCCGTGCCCGCCGGCAGCGCCCCCGCGGGAGCCGGCTGCCGGCGTCGGGCGAGGGACTCCCGGGCGGCCTCGCGCGGATGACGGCGCCGCCAGTACGGATTGTCGTGGGACAGCTTGCTCGACACGCGCCCGTACATGCCGAACGTCAGGATCACCAGGCCCATGACGAAGCTGAAGACGATGTTGGTCATGCCGAAGTCGAGGATGTTCGCGGGCCGGTCGAGGATGAAGACGTGGACGAATCCGCTGAGCAGGAACAGGGTTCCCACCGTCATGTTGAGCGTGGAGGCGATGTTGCCTCCGACGACGGCGCCGGCAATCAGGACCACACCGACGAACACGGAGATCAGGCTCAGGGCGCCGTTGGTCGACATGCCCGCGACGTTCCCGTTCGTGTCGAACGGACTGAGCTCGTCGGCGAAGCCGAGGCTGCCGAAGACGAGCAGGACCACCCCGCAAAACGCGGAACCCCACCGGTAGACGCTGGCCAGGTGGTGGTCGATTGGAAGTTCGTCTTGAAGCTTCATCGCTCGTCTCCTCTTCATATGAAGTAGCTTTTGGCGTACCTGATCGTCGGGCTGGCCTGACGATCAGCCGTCCGCTTGGAGGGGCCGCGCACGGGGGCGGTCCTCGCCGACCTCTTGGAGGCAACGGTTCAGCCCGTGCAGCCCGCGACGGGTGTGGCTCTTGACAGTTCCCAGTGGCAAGCCGGTGACCTGGGCAATCTGGGTCTGTGTGAGGTCGTTGTAGTAGGCGAGGCTGAGCACGTGCCGCTGGACCGCCGGGAGCTTCGACAGCTCGTGACGTATAAGCACGCGGTCCAGCACCGCGTCGGGCTCACTGGGGCGATCCCGCGTGCTCACGACGGCCCCCGCTGCCGCCACCAGGTCGGCCCGGCGTGTCCTGGCGTGCAACGCGTCGGCGATCTTGCGCCGGGTGATTCCGACGATCCACGCGCCCAGGGCGCCACGTTCGGGTGTGAAGCCGGCCCGCCCCCGCCACGCGGCGAGGAACACCACCTGCCTGACGTCCTCCGCCTCGGCCGTGTCGCCGAGAGAGCGCCACGCCAGGGTGTACACCAGGCCACCCCATCGGTTGTACGCCCCGGACAGGGCCTGCTCGTCGCCCCGGGCGAACGCCGAGGCGAGTTCCTTCTCACGAAGAGACTCCTGAACGGGAGCCGCGAGCGGCGCACCCTCCAGGGGCTGCTCTGTCATCTGCTGTGAGGTCATGGCGACTGCTCCTCGAACAGGGCGGATCACGCCATTCCTCCGACGGAGGCGACCACTGCAGGGCCGTGCCGTCTGGTGTGCCTGGCGCATCGGTTCGCGCGGGGCGATTCCCGCTCTGCCACCATCCGAAATATCGATGCAGCAGGCAACACGCATCGACTGTGCATCGTATTTGTGATCTCTTGGCGGGCGCCGACTCCTGGTCACGAGGGATGAGCACGGCCTCGCGGGGTAGTACCGCTCATCCGCGTGAAGAAGCGATACAGACAACTGCGCCGCACGCACGTGAGTCGTGGGCGTGAGCCCTCGTCAGGGTCGGTCAGCCTTCCTCACCGCGCCGTACTGCCGGGCCAGCGCATTCGCCATCACATCGATCGAGTAGCGGGCGGTGACAACGTCGCGCCCCGCTCGGGCGAAACGCCTTCGGTCCCTCTCGGGCAGGGCCGCCATTCTGCGCAGTCCCTTCGCCAAGCCGGCCGTACTCGATGTGTCGAGCAGGATGCCGTTCACACCGTCCCGCAGGTAGTGCGTGACCCCGCCCCGGCCCGGCCCTGCCGCCGGCAGTCCCGCCTCCATCGCCTCCAGGACGGCGATCCCGAACTCCTCTTTGACACTGGGACACACGTACCAGGCCCGTGGGCCGTTCTCCGGGTCCGCAAGGGCTCGTTGCAGTCGGCGGACGCTCTCGTTGGGCAGCGCCGGAAGGAGCGCGAAGCGGGACCGCGCTCGCGGGTGGCCGAGCAGAAGGGAACGGATTCGAGCGCGCATGGCGTTCTCGGCGGCTGTGCCTGGCGGCGGACCGCCGCCGATCAGCACCAAGGTGGTCGTCATGTACGCCTCCGTGGCCAGCCAAGCTTGGACCAGAAGGTCTTGCTGCTTCACCGGATGCAGACGGCCCACATTGAGCAGCAACGGGAGGTGGCGCTCTGCAGGGTCCAGGGCGTGCGACCGATGCCCGCCGGCGTACAGCGCGGACAAAAGCGCCTCACGCTGCTCGCCCTCGTCGGGAGCAGGGCGATAGGGGGCGATGCCCTCGGGGATCGCGGACGGCCCCGTACCGTCGTTCAGCCCGGCCAACACCGGGAAATGCCGTACGAGCTCCTGCGTGCCGCCCTGCCCGGGAATGGCCACGACCGCATCCGCGCGGTCGACCAGACGGTCTGCGACGAAGATACGGTGCAGGTCGTGGCGGAGTTCCTCCGCGGCCCCTGCGTCGAGGAAGGGGGCGCGGTGGGCATGGCGGTCGGCCAGGTGCCGGTGCGGGTCGGGAGCGGCGGTGAAGACCAGACGCGCACCGACCCGTGCCGCCGCCTGCGCCATGGCCAGACTGCCGTCGTCCGCGTAGCGCACATGCAATATGTCGAGTGGTCGCGTCATGTTGCCCAGCAGCAGTGCTGCCCACCAGGCGAGCGCCGGGCGGTGAAGGGCGATGCCGGATGGTGACGGTGGCCCTGCGGAGTCGACGGGAAGCCGCAGTACCCAATGGCCGGGGGCGCGCTCAAAGGCCGTGCGAGGATCCCGTTCGAGATCGTCATGTCCGGCCGTGACCAGAGTGACGACGCCCGCGATTCCTTCTGCGACGGCGAGCCGGTCACCGAGCCCGCCGAGCAACACCGAGAGCCCGCCGCTCAGCCCCTCGCCAGGTCTGTCCAACCGGCCCAAGAGCATTGTCTGCGCGATGAGCTTGCCCGGGCGGGCATCGTCCCAGTCGATGGGCACGGTGGGAGGCACGATCAGCAGCCGCTCGTAGACATCCTCCGCCGCAGAGGGGTCGGGAAGTCGTCCGGGGCCGTCAGGGAGCAGGTACAGATAACGCCAGGCGGCGTGGCGTACCGTCCGGTCCTTCGTCGAGTCCGCCAGCTCGGCGGCCTCAGAGGCGGTAAGGGGACACAGCTCGGCCGCTACCGCCAGGTTCAGGAAGAACGCTGAAGTGGCCGTGTCCGATGCGGTCATCAGCAGGTTCCGCAAAAGTGCCTCGGCGTGTTCCCTGCCGTGCCACTGCACCGCTCCTGGCCACATCTCGGCGACGACTGCCTCGAGGCGCGGGCCACCTCGGGTGTGGGCGAGGAGTGCCTCTGGACTCAGCGGTACGGCGAGCCTGCACGCCCTGCGCAAGGACGCGACGGCGGCGTCGTTCCGGTCGAGTGTCGGTTCACCGCTTGCTGTCACGAGCCACGGCAGCGGCCCGTACTCAGCCTCCATCAGCTGCAGCAGTTCGCTGCCCACGGAGGCCCGTACCTCAGCGCTCCGGTACGCTCTGGTGCCCGCGGAGCTGGCGAAGAACCGCTCCCGCGCCGCCACCAGAGGGTCGGAGTCGACGGGTTCGATGACGCCGGCCGGCCGCACGGGCGCCACGGTGTGTGCCGAGGAGACGGTGGACATGATCATCCTTATCTGGATGTCTGAGAGCTGACCACCGTGTTTCACCGCCCGACCACTGAGCGGATGCACCCTTGGGCGACGGCTCACGACACGGATTCCGTACCGCGAGCGTGGTTACGATGCTGTCCTCCGCACCCGGGCCGCTGGGCGCGCAGGGACCGAAGGGGATTCATGCCACGCATCGTGGTCGTCAGTCCACCGTTCCTGTCGCATGCCCGACCGCTGGCCGAGCTCAGCCGGGCACTGCGGGAGAACGGCGCGGAGGTCTGGTTCGCCTGCACCCCATCCTTCGAGTGGCTGGCCAGGGACGCGGCTGCCCACTTCGTGCCCCTGGCGGTGACCAGGAACGCCAACACCGGTGTCGCGGAGGAGACGCACCAGGACGCCGAGGAGGCGGCCCGCCTCGTCGAATTCCTCGAAGCGACGCGCCAGGGCCCGGTGCGCACCCTGGTCACTCAGGCGCGTCACCGGCGAAGCGACATGCTGGCCGACCCGGACGGCGTACTCGACGAACTGGCCGCCCTGGACTCGCGACTGAGGCCCGACTGGTACCTGGTCGACCAGCTCAGCTATCCCGTGACGCTCGCACTGCACTGCCTGGGAGTGCCGTACGCGACGTTCTGCCCCGGACACCCCAGCTATGTTCTGTCCGGACCGGACGCCTACTTCGGGGTGCCCTACGACTGGCCCCACGCGCTGTGTCCCGGCCCCGCGGAACTGCCCGAACTCCTGTCCGCCGCGCGAGAGAACGACAGGCTGTTCACCGCATTGTTCGGCGAATTCGTCCATCGGCGCGCCCAGGACCGGCCGACCCCCGCCAGGGCGTTCGGCCTGACGTCGCCCTACGCGGTCCTCTACTCCTATCCGGCGTTTCCCTGGCTCCCCCGCCCGGCGCCGGGCCCGGTGTCCCTCTTCGCCGGCCACACCGTGACGCCTTCCTCGCGCCTGGACGATGCATGGCGCAAACGCCTTGAAGCGCTTCGGGGGGAGGGCCGGCGCATCGTTCTCGTGGCCCTCGGCACCTTCCTGTCCGCTCGGGACGACGTGCTGCGCACTGTCGTGCACGGCGTACTGGACCACATGCAGGACGCCGCGGTCGTCGTCGCGGCGGGCGGGCGGTCCCACCGACTTGCAGACCTGGCGGGAGAGCGGGCCGCGGTGATGCCGTCGGTGCCCCAGCAGGCGTTGCTCGAACACGTCGACCTGATGGTCCACCACGGCGGCAACAACTCTTTCACGGAGTGCGTCCGGGCGGGCGTCCCGGCCCTGGTCCTGCCCTTTTCCAGCGATCAGTTCTCCGTCGCACGCGACGCGGAGCGCTCGGGCGCGGGTGTGGTCGCCGATCCGAACGCCGCAGGGCCGGCCGAGATCGGTGACGCCCTCGAGGCATTGTCGATCACGGCCGGCCCACGGGTTGCCGAGCTGGCCGACCAGGTCTGTGAGCGCGGGCCCCGATGGGGTGCCGAGCGCCTGCTCGCGGTCATGCGGGAGCGGGCACCGGTTCGGTCAGCGTGACGGCCATGGTCGCGGACGCATCAGGTGCGGATTGAGGAAGGACAGGGCGGCTGGCGGAAACGCCATGGCGGCCATTGCGTTGACGGTGAACAGGTGCTCGGCGATGGCTTCGCATCGACTCGGCCGGTGCGAAGGCGGCGCCGCCGACGCAGAGGGCGACATGTCCAACCCACCGGGTCGGTCGGCGGCCCAGGGCACCGTGCTTGCGCACTGTGCGAGGTCGTAGGCGGCGAATGCGTGGACAGGGGCGTCACCGCAAGCCTGGGAGACGCGGGGCGAGACGTTTCTGGTCGCGGCCTGCGACGGCCACGGCGGCTCCCAGCTCGTGCGGCCCGCAGAGTCAGAGCGGTGCCGAGGACTCCCGTGGCGGAACCACGATCCCGGCATGGCTGATGAGCAGCCCCCACCTGCCGTTCCCCGGATGGACCCTGCACCCCACTGACGGGGACGCACGGCCCGCCACCGTCACCCCGACCAGCACCCCCTTATCCGCGTTCAGCAGAGCCAGTTCACCCAAGCGGGCAGGACCGGGCAGCAAACAATGCGCCTCATTCCAGGGAATGCCGGTGTGCTCGACCGCGGAGCAAAGTATGTGCCCTTCTCCTCGCATCCAGGAGAGCCACGAGGCCGGAAAAGGGGTCAAAGCACCTCCAAATAGGGTGCTGATCTCACTGGCGAGAGGAAAACTCATGATCGTGAAGAAGCTGCACGAGGCGGGCGTCGAGAGTGAGCACGCCTACGCCGCGGCCTTCGGCTCCATCGGCCTTTCGCTCGTCTCGTGGCTGGCGTCCAACAAGCAGGAGAATCTGGAGCGGGCCGACCGCTGGGGAATCTTCGTGGGGGAGTGGGCGCCCACCTTCTTCGCCCTCGGGCTTGCGCTGGCCAACTACGAGAAGAGCGATTCCGCGGGGGTCGACCGCTGACCGACCGGGTACACCGCCTCAACCCGAAGCAGAGGAAGCCCGGCTTCCTACCCGCCGCCCGGCCTGCCCCAGCAGGGCTGGGGGCCTCTGCGGGCATCCGCAGCAGCAGCCCATCGAACTCGCGGAAGAAGAGGAGGCATCCGGAGCCCAGTCACGGCCTCGATGGCCGCTCAGACCGGGGCCGATGCCGGTCCGTCTGACACCTGCACGTTCCGTTCAACAGGGGCAGTCGGCCGGGGCGCCGGACCGGGAACGTACCGGAACGCAGAAGGGACTGTGGCGAGCGCGGCGGCTCGCCATTTCTCGGAGAGGCCGCAGCGTGGGTCAAACGGAAGCGGACCGGGGCGGGTGCGGCGACGTCCTGCCTCTCGCGCGGGCGGTCGGCCCGCGCAACGGGCGTTGGGTGGCCTCGGGTACGACCCTTGCAGGCCGTGCGTCCATCCGGTCAACACGGGGCGAAACAGAGCAACATGACGGGCGCCGCCCGCGTCTGCGATCTGCGCAAGCCTGGCTCGCCGATCGAGAAGACGATGATGCGGGACATGATTACCTGGAGACGAGCTCGGTGACGGTACTGCTCAGCAGTGACAGTGACATCAAGGACGTTCCGGCCAAGCAGTGCATGAAGCCCGGTACACCGCCGGCATGGGACGACCTGGGGCTGCAGTCGATGTCGGCGATGCTGGTCGAATCGCTGAGCCGACGCGGAAGCCGCTACTACGAAGCCCTGTGTCAATGGCCTCGATGGCATGCGCTGAACGAGCGCGCGCTCGCGGTGACGCATCATCCCCTGCTCATGGCTGAGTCGACCCGTCAGCTCGCCGCCGTCCTGGAGCTGTTGTATCTCCAGGACGCCGGAGTCGGCCGACTCCAGCCTTCCGCGGTGAGCCTGGGAGTAGACCCCAGAACGCAACCGATCGAGCGCGGTGCCGCGACGCACGTACTGGTACGCGTCACGGTCAGTGATCTCGTCGCAAGAGAGGGCGCTGTCGCCGCGTATTGCCTGACCGCCGAATTCTTTGGCGCCGGCACACGCTTCGGCACCTGCCGCATGATGCTGGTCCACGCCTCATGCCCTGGAACGGAAGCGGCCTCAACACCACTGCCTCTCAGCCTTCTGCGTCCCGCCCCGGCAGCCGTGGGAGCTTCAGCCGAACCGGACGTGCTGATCGCGCGTGGAGCACAGGGGCGACTCGTGATTGCCCCCTGCGACCCTGGACACCCCGTGCTCCTCCCCGGCCGCCCTGCGCTGCTGCCGGCACTAGCGGTCATGGAGGCCGGGAGGCAGGCGACACTGCTCTATCAGGGAGCACTGCCGTCCGCTGTGGTCGGCATTGCGGTGCGACTTGACGCGCCGGTGCCAAGCCTAGGGGCTGTCATGGAGGTGGTCGCCAGGAACGGCGCCTCGCGCTTCGTTGTTAAGGTCGGTGAGCAGACTCCAGCCGCGGGCACGGTCACCTTGTTGCGCCCCTGAACGTGGCCCTGGCCTGCTGAGTCGATCATCAACTCACTTGAGCCAGAAGCCCGTTCGAGCATGTCCGACCCCGGGAACGGATAGAGAACAGGCAGCTAGTTTTCCAACGTGGCAATCATCTGGAGCGCTTCGGTCAGGTGCTGCGGACGGAGTAGTCCTGGCTCCGAGCACCCGTCCCAGCCGGGCCCGCTCAGCAGAACATGGTTCTGCCTGTGTGATCCCCGCGCTGTCGAGCGTCTCGCGGCGACGTGACTGGCCAGCGGGAGGTTCACCGTGGACCGAGACTGAGACCACAGGACTACTGCCGAAGGGCCCACGCGACTGACTGCCGCCATGAGTGCCTCTGGCGGAACGGCCCCACCGAGCATCAAGACCGGCACTGCCTTTTCCGCCAGCACCGCACTGAGCGCCTCCAGGGGGAGGGTATGCGTCTCACCTGGCACGCCGGCAAGCAGAACGTGCGAGATGTCGTCCCGTCGATATCCCATCGAGGAGGCATACACACCCCGCAGAGTGGCGGAGATGTGCCAGGACAGGAGGTGCTCGATTTCGATGTAGCGATCGCCAGACGACTCCCACTTGCGTCCTGCCGCCTGCAGGGTCGGTACCATCACCTCTTCCCATGCCGTGGTGAGGCCGTGTGTCAGGACCGCGGCCGTCAACTGTTTCTGTACGGCGAGAGCGTTCAGACGTACAGCGGCCCGCGCCAGCCCCCGACATTCCTGGCGCACGTTGCTGCCCAACGGCATTCCGGTACCCGACCTCGAAGCGCCCCTTTTGGGAGGTGGAGGCGACGTCACCGACGATCGCTCCGCGCTTTCGAGTCCGGCAGGCTGCGAGGTGGTGGCCGTGGAAGCCGCGACCGCCCGACGGAGCGCGGCCACCTTCTTCGCGGCGCCGGCGGCCTCTGCGGGAGGCATGCCCTCTGCAGTCAGTCTGCACATCTCCTCGACCATGGCGACATCTTCGGGTGACCACCGGCGATGCCGGCCGTCCGTTCGCACCGCCGGTCCTAGACCATATCGCCGATCCCATGAGCGCAGCGTCGTGGGCGACACCCCAACCTTCCGCGCCAGAAAGCCTGTGCTCACTCCCGGATCTGTGGCCCTCCCCCTCTCATGGGCACTCAGTTCCATGGGTCTTCGGAGTCACTGCGGGCGGGGGCTATGCAGGAATCGCGATCCGCCCGTGGCAGGATCGTGCTGGCATCGGCAGCAGGTCATCACAGAGCCTCCTCGATTTCGGAACCGCTCCGCTGGTACAGCCTCTTCGGCAATGCGTTGTTGGATGGATGCAGTGTCCGAGTGATCACCGAGTCCGCCCCGCTGTCCAACGGCACCGACGGCGGCACCACTGTCCACCGCCTCTGGTCGGCCACCGGCACCGGTACCGACACCGGCACCTGCAAGGGGCGACCGGAGTGGGCCGACCTCACCTGCTCGAACGCGACCGCGGAAACGAGCAGCGCGGGCACCGCCACCATCGAGGCGGAGGACAGTTGAACCGAATGCCCTGGCGGCCTCAGCCCGGACGGTGCGACAGAGCACGGCGAGCCGGCCCACCAGCAGCTCTGCCCCTGCAGCAAGGCCGGTTCGCCGCCGAAGACTCTGCGTGATGCGCCTGGGGGACCACCATGCAGTACCGCACCCGCGTGACCAGCCGAATTCACAACTGGATGAGAAATCAGCACTGTTGTGGTGCACGCGGGAGAACCGGGTGCTCGTTGGCAAAGGGAAGAGTGCGGCATGGAGCCTGTGATCGTGGGAGCGGTGGAGGAGACACTTGCCAACCCTGCCGAACGGCTTGTCGGCGAACTCCACAACATTCGGGAACTGTTGGACGAAGAACACGCTCCAACCGTCGAAGCTCTCGAAACCGCCGGCCGCTCATACCTGTTCGGGGTCAACGCCATCGCCCAGGCCCTGATCGACGATCTGGCCCGCGGCTGCGAAGCGGCCATTGCTCTGTCGAAGGCTGTCGCCGAAGTCGAGCGGGCCAGCAACGATTTCGTCGGCGCAGATCTCACCAACGCCCATCTGGACGGGCTGCTGCTGGACGGAATCCTCTGGGACGACACGACCCGGTGGCCACCCCAGTGGGAGATGCGTGTGCGCCGCGCGTCACTCCTCTGCGACGAAGAGGAAGGAATCCGTGTTGTGGCCGCGGAAGGTTCTGACACCATCGTCCACGCCGAGGCGTAGCAGATCTCGCCGCGGAGTCGGAGGGAACCGGTTCGTCGCTACGGTGATCGCCGCGGCAATGTTCCTCGGTCCTTCTCGGTCGCGGTTGGTTTCTGGGCTCTCAGGGGTAGGCGGCGGCCTTCGAAGAAGCGGAGGCGTGCGGGGGACGCCAGCACCCTGCACCCGCAGCCCGCCCGCCACTGCCACAGGCTGATGCTCCTGCCGGACCCACCCTAGGTCGTCGCCGTGCCCGGAGATTGTCCCCACTTTCTGGCGCATGCGGATGACAGCGCCCATCCAGGTGATCAGCGGGCGGACGTGGTCGACCGCGGTCAAGCGGACCCGGCCAGTCCCGTCCCATCCGCTCGGCCGGCCGCCGGTAGAACGACCCGTCGGGGGGGGGGGGGCCCCCCCCCCGCCCCCCCCCCGGGGCCCCCAACCAAAACACCTGTGTTAGGACCCTGGGGGGGTTGAGGCCGGGGTGTGGTGGCCAGCGGAGGTGG